>DAOTUA010000164.1:0-11090 GCA_034437355.1 Anaerolineae bacterium
ACGAATATTTTTTGTGAAAATCTTGATTTTCACAGCTAAAGTTTTGGTCAAGCTTTTGAAAAGCTTGAGTGGGTTCGGGGATGAAGCCCCTGAGCTGTTACCTTTAGTTTTATCATTGTCCGTTTTATAACATAGGTTACACAACAAAATGGACCCAGAAGCAACTCCCCAAGAGTTATCAGACCGGCAAGAAGAAATATTAGCGTTAATCGTTGAGAGCTACACCCACAAAACAGAGCCGGTCAGTTCTAAGTTCTTAAAAGAAACGTATACCCTCAGCTACAGTTCCGCGACAATTCGTAACGAAATGGCGGTGTTAGACGACCTCGGCTATATCAAAGCGCCGCATACGTCCGCCGGGCGTATCCCAACCGAACTAGGGTATCGGTATTTTGTCAAGCGATTGCTAGACAGTAACGCCCTGCTCCCCGGCGAACAGGCTTATATCGCAGAACGGTTTCAGAATATGCCAACAGCCATGGAACAATGGCTGCGCGGGGCGGCCCAGCAACTAGCCCGCACGGTACAGATCGCGTCTTTGGTGACGCCCCCAGTCGCAGAAACCAGTCGGTTTAAGCATGTCGAACTGATATCGATCCAGGGGCGGCTGTGTTTGATGGTGTTGGTGTTGAAGGGCGGGTCGGTTCATCAGCAGATGCTGCATTTAGCGGATGCGGTCTCCCAGCAAACACTCTCCGAAACAGCCGATCGGATCAATCAGGTGTGTACGAACCTGAACGCCAATGAGATTCGGCGTAAGGGGATTCAACTCAATGCGTTAGAACGGGATGTGTGCGAATTGGCAGGCGATTTGATGGAACGAGCCGATAATAACCAGGGGCGCTATGTTTATCGGGATGGCCTGAGCGAAGTTGTCGGGACATTTGAGGGGCGCGAGGGGGCACAGCAAGCGTTACGGGTATTTGAGGAAAATACGATGCTAGATATGATCCTCAACGAGTTCGTCATGCCACTGGATGCGAATGATGTGCAGGTGGTGATTGCCGGGGAGGGGCGCTGGGAGGAACTCAGCCATTTGACGATGATCTTGAGCCGCTACGGGATACCGGGGCAAGCAAGCGGGGCGCTGGGGTTAATCGGCCCGACGCATATTGATTACCCGCGTGCAGTGGGGACGGTCCGTTATGTGGCACAGATCATGACACAAATGCTACAGGACCTCTACCGTGATATGCCTGCCGATCCTCCGACCACCCCACCCGACCAGGATGACTAGGCGCATGTGTAAGAATCGCTGATGCAATTCTATTGTGCTGCTACCAAAATTCTTTCAGACACATCTTATACTGATGGTGTAAATCGTTGAAACATACCCAACGGTAATTTTGTTCATTGGCCCACACCACGGTTTTTTTACGCAATTCTATTGCGCATCCGGGATAATGAACGTCAATTACCGATATAATACGGGCGCTAATCAGTACAAACGGAGGTATATCGGCTTGAACGAGCAACAAACTACTTCTCCCGATACAGGACAAGTCGAAAACACCGCAGAGCCGGAACAAACGGCGAACATCCCCCCTGCTACCCCACCGGAGGACACCCCGGATACCAGCGCCGGCGATAAAACGACGGCGACAATAGCAGGTAAGCTCCAAGCGGAGTTGGAAACAGCCCAGGCGGAAGCAGAGAAAATGCGGGATGCGTGGCAGCGTGAGCGTGCGGAGTTCATCAATTATAAGAAGCGTGTGGCACAAGAACGTGTGGAAGCACATGCAAGCGCCACTATCGAAGTCATGAAGGCGGTATTGCCCATTGTTGACGACTTCGAGCGTGCTGTTGCTAATATCCCAGAGGAGCTACGCGACACCCCTTTCGTAGAGGGAACGGTGGCAATTGAACGGAAGTTGCAGCGGCTACTTGAGAAGTACGACATTGAGACGGTAGACCCGGTTGGCGAGCCGTTCGACCCAGAGGCGCATCAGGCCTTGGGCGTTGATGAGAACGCGCAGGTCGAAAGCGGTTACGTGTCCGAGACCTTGCAAAAGGGGTATCGGAAAGATGAGAAGATATTGCGCCCGGCATTGGTTCGTGTAGCAGGCTAGCACTAGAGTAGAAAAACAGGAGTTGAGAGAATATGGGTAAGATTATAGGTATTGACCTTGGGACGACCAACTCGGCGGTTGCGGTTATGGAAGGTGGCGAAGCGACCATTATCCCATCGTCTGAGGGGTCTCGCACGATCCCGTCGGTCGTAGCGACCGACCCGAAAAGCAACGAACGCCGTGTTGGTAAATCGGCCCGCAACCAGGCGGTTGTCAACCCGGATAACACAATCTTTTCGGCTAAGCGTTTTATGGGACGCAAGTTTAAGGACAAGGATGTCCAGGACGCCATTAAGAATGTGCCCTATGAAGTCTCGGCGGCACCGAATGGCGACGTACAGATTCATATGGGTGGGCGCACTTACAGCCCGCCGGAGATCGGCGCGATGGTACTGCAAAAGATTAAAGCCGATGCCGAAGCCTACCTAGGCGAAGCGGTGACACAGGCTGTGATCACTGTCCCGGCGTATTTTAACGATACGCAGCGCAACGCAACTAAAGACGCCGGGCGGATTGCCGGGTTAGAGGTGTTGCGCATTATCAACGAGCCGACCGCTGCCTCATTAGCCTATGGCGTAGAGGGCAACAAAAACGAGATTATCGCGGTGTACGACCTGGGTGGTGGGACGTTTGACGTGTCTATCCTGGAAATTGGGGATGGCGTGTTTGAGGTCCGTAGTACCAGCGGCGACACCTTCTTAGGTGGGGACAACTTCGATGAGCGCATCATCAATTGGCTGGCGGATGAGTTCAAGAAAGACAATGGCATCGACCTACGCGAGGACCGCCAAGCCCTACAACGGCTAAAGGAAGAAGCGGAAAAGGCCAAGAAGGAACTTTCTAGCGCCACCAGCACGGATATAAACCTGCCGTTCATTACAGCGGATGCCTCCGGGCCGAAGCATCTGAATATCACGCTAACACGGGCGAAGATGGAAAGCCTGGTAACCGACCTGATCGACCGTTCGATCAAGCCGATTGAAGCGGCTCTCAAAGATGCTGATGTCACCAAAAACGAGGTAGACAACGTGATTCTGGTGGGTGGTATGACCCGCATGCCAGCCGTACAAGAAGCGGTTAAGAAGTTCTTCGGCAAAGACCCGAAGCGCGGCGTCAACCCGGATGAAGTTGTAGCACTCGGCGCGGCCATCCAGGGCGCGGTCCTCTCCGGTGATGAGACAGGTATCCTACTGCTAGATGTGACACCGCTTAGCCTGGGTGTAGAAACCCTCGGCGGGATTACCAACGTGATTATTGAGCGTAACACGACGATCCCAACCAAGAAGAGCCAAGTCTACTCGACCGCATCGGATAACCAGACACAGGTGCAAATCCATGTGGTGCAGGGCGAACGCCAGATGGCAAAAGATAACAAGTCGTTGGGGCAGTTCATCCTGGACGGCATCCCGCCGGCCCCGCGTGGTGTGCCGCAAATCGAAGTGACTTTCGATATTGACGCCAACGGTATCCTAAATGTGAGTGCCGCAGACAAGGCCACCGGGCGCGAGCAGAAGATCACCATCACGGCCAGCAGTGGCTTGTCGGAGAAGGAGATCGAGCAGATGGTGGAAGAAGCCAAGAAGCACGCCGACGAGGACGCCCGCAAGCGCGAGCAAGCCGAGGCCATGAACGCGGCAGATTCGACCGTCTTTACCGCCGAGAAATTGCTGAAGGATTTCGAGGAAAAACTGAGCGATGACGACAAAAATCGCACTCGAGAACTGGTCAAGGCGGTGAATGAAGCCAAAGAGAGCGAAGATATGGACCGCGTGCAAGCCGCCACCGAAGAGCTTGCCGGGTTTATCCAGGGGTTGGGCGCGAGCATGTACGATCAAAACGGTGCCGGGGCTGCTGCTGGTGCTGCTGGTGCTGCCGGGGCCGCTGGTGCTACCGGAACTTCTGACAAAGGCGGCGACGATGAAGATGTAGTAGACGCCGAATTTACCGAAGCCTAGGTTTCGTTGGCCTCAACACGTATGCGTGGATGCCCGCTGATGGGGGCATCTGCGCGTTTTTGGTTGGGGTCTCACTCACCCGTAAGCAGATAATAGGCAACCCGACTGATGGCACAAGATTACTATGATCTTTTGGGCGTCTCCAAAAATGCTGATAAAGCCGAGATCAAACGCGCTTTCCGTAAACTGGCACGAGAATGGCACCCAGACGTAAGCAAGCACGAAAACGCTGAGGAGAAATTTAAGGAACTCAAAGAAGCGTATGAGGTCCTCAGCAACGACCAGACCCGCGCTCGTTACGACCGATTCGGGCCGGATGGTGTACGCGGCGGCGGTGGTTATGCCGGGGCCAGCGGCATGGGCGGTTTTGAAGATATTTTTGAGGAATTTTTCAATAATTTTGCGGGGACGGCACAGCGTGCGCGACGCGGCCCACGCCCTGGCGCGGACCGTCGCCTGGATGTAACGATCACATTTGAAGAATCGATCTTCGGTGTCGAAAAAGAGATCGAATACGACCGTTTAGAGGTCTGCGAGACGTGCGGCGGCACCGGGGCCGCCGAGGGCACCAGCCCGATACAGTGCCCGGTGTGCAAGGGCGCGGGCGAAATCCGACAGGTCCAGCAATCATTTTTGGGGTCGGTCGTGCGAATGTCTACCTGCCCGCAGTGTGGCGGGCGCGGGACGATTGTCGAGACACCGTGCAACGACTGCACCGGAAGCGGACGCCTGCGTCAACGTGTGAAACGCACGATCCAGATCCCGGCGGGGGTGCGAGAAGGGCTGCAAATCCAGATTCCGGGCGGGGGTGATGTTGGCGAAAGCCAGCAGGCCATACCAGGGAATTTGTACGTCGTGGTACACGTCAAAGAACATGAGTTCTTCCGGCGGCGCGATAATGACATTATTCTAGAGGTCAACGTCAATGTCGCTCAAGCGGCGCTGGGCGATAGAGTGACCATCCCGACTGTAGACGGGCAGGTCGAACTCAAAATCCCGAACGGCACACAAACCGGAAAAGTATTTCGGTTACGCGGCAAGGGTGCGCCACGCCTACGCAGTGACGGGACGAGTGCCGGCAAGGGCGATCAACTGGTGTATATCTCGGTAGACATTCCGCAAACGCTAACAGATGAACAGCATGAGCTGTTTGAACGACTCGCGGAAACAATGGGCCACGAGGTGGAAGTGCAATCGCAGAAGAACGGGCGCGGCTTTCTGGACCGTATGATGGACTTCTTCGGCGGCGAGGAATAATGGCGCGTTGGGTTGAGGTATCGCTGCGGGTGGATGCCGCGCTAAGCGATACAGTTGCCGATTTACTCGCCACATATGGTTACCAGGGGGTCGCGCTAGAACGGGAGGGGATCATGCCGGATAAATGGGATGAGGGCACGCTCCCACCAGCCACACATTACACCGTGAGAGCCTATCTGCCAGACGACGACGCACTCCCCCCGGCGCGTTACGCGCTAGAACAAGCCTTACAGCGTTACCCGGTCGAACCCCCGATTTATCGAGACGTTGCCGAAGAAGATTGGGCCGAAGCCTGGAAAAAACATTATCACCCCATTCGGATCGGGGAGCGTCTGGTGGTTCGTCCGGTCTGGGAAACCACGGTCGATAGCCGACCCGACGACATCGAAATTGTGCTAGACCCCGGTATGGCGTTCGGGACGGGGACGCACCCAACAACGCAATTGTGTTTGCGTGCGCTAGAAATGCTGATGCCGGCTGATGCGCATGTGCTGGACCTTGGTTGCGGTTCGGGGATATTATCGGTAGCGGCGGCTAAACTGGGCGCAGCGCGGGTATACGGGGTCGATGTGGACCCGGTAGCGGTTGAAGCGGCGCTTGAGAACATTGAACGCAACAACGTCACGGATGCGGTGACGCTGGCAACGGGTAGCCTGGCAGATGTGTTAGCAGATGGGCGAACCTACGAGTTCGCAGCGGTCAATATCCTGGCGCGGATTATTATCGAGATGTGCGATCATAGCTTGGGCGATGTGCTGAAGCCGGGCGGCATTGGGATATTCAGTGGGGTGATCGAACCACAAGTGCCGAGCCTGGAAGCCGCCTTACAGCGCACCGGCCTGATCCCGATCCGGCGTTTGCAACAGGGCGATTGGGTGTTAATCGAAGCGCATAAAGATAAGCAGAGATCCGCTATTTCACGTCAGGCATATCTGATAAGCGGGTGAGTACCGCATAGCACAGGGGGGAAAGTGAGTATACTTAGAGTGAAAAGACACTGTAGCGACTCAGGGGTTTTGCCCCCGCACCCCCATGAGATAATATCTCTACATGAGTTGTTGCACGACATTTTGGTTTAGCGTGATGTGGCTTTAAGGAGTGCGAGCATGTCGGCAAAGTTAGAAGGCCAGCAAAAGTACGACTACATTCAGGATATGTTTGGGCGTATCGCTGGGACATATGACCTGATGAATTTCTTGATGACGGGCGGGCAAGACCGCGCCTGGCGTCAGTTTGTGATCCAGAAGGCGCGGCTCTCGGCGGGGGATAAGCTGCTAGACATCGCCAGCGGCACGGGCGACATTGCGTTTGAGGGGTTGCGGTCCGTGCCGGGGGCGCAGGTTATCGGGGCGGATTTTGCGCTGCCAATGATGCACGTTGGGCAGCGCCGGGCGATGGGGCCGCGTGTACAATGGACCGGGGCCGATGCCATGAATATGCCGTTTGATAACGACACGTTCCATGCGGTGACTGCCGGATATCTGCTACGCAACGTACCGGATATTCCACGCACTTTAACGGAAATTCACCGGGTACTACGCCCCGGCGGGCGTTTTGTGGTGTTAGATAGCGCCCCCCCGCCCCCCGGCCCGATGCGCCCGCTGATTCGGGTTCATCTCAAGTATGTGATCCCAACGCTGGGCACGCTCATCAGTGGCCAGCCAGACGCTTACGCCTACTTACCAGAATCTACACAGGCGTTCAAAACTCCACGCGAACTAGCCGAGTTGATGGTGGGGGCCGGGTTCGAGTTGGTCGCTTTTAAGACGTTTATCTTCGGGACGATGGCGGTCCATTGGGGAGAAAAACCAGCTTAGCGATGCAACAGTACTAAGATAACCGTAGCATCGGTTATTGTTTCGCCGGGGCGGGGGTAGAGGCCGATCAGTTCGTAGGGGGCCGGCATATCGGCTAGCGGTAGGCCGATCATCGGGTGACGGTCTACCACGACCGCCACCGATCCGGTCGTATTTAGCGCAGCTTCGATAGCCTGTAGGCCGGGGGCATCTGTGCAGGCCATGGTGTAGGGTGGGGCGAGGTAGAAATTGGCACGGCGGCAACTGGCGGGGAACATACTTGCCACAATCGGCACATCTGGCGGGATCAGTGATGGTAGCTCGATCATAGCGGTACGCAAACCAAACCCGGAACCGTGGTCGTGCAAAAACTCGCGGGCAACCGTCACCGGGACTCGCATATCACCTGGTTGATGGTAGGCGACCCAGTAGAACGGCAGGCTGTTGGCTAGCAACATACCCGCCAGGGCCACGGCTGCCACACGACCGTAACGCCACCCTTGTAGGGTTATCCCCCAACCCGCCCCCGCCATTAACACCAATAGCGGCAGCGTCACCACCCAATGACGGGGGAAAACCGTATCCGCCAATAGCCAGATCATCAGCAGGGGGATACTGAATATCGCAAGTAAACGGCGGATCATCCCGTGATGCCACAGCCCAAGCCCCCACCCCACCACGCAGACACCGAACCAGCCCCCCCCCAACTGACCAAAACCGGTCATTTGATCGAATAGACTGGCGGCTTTATAGGCGAGGGCGGAACTCCCTGTATCGGCTGTACCGGAAATCCAGCCAAGCGCAACAGCGAAGAACGTTTCGCTGCGCAAGGAGAGATAAAGTAAGGGCGAGGCAAAGGCGAGCGCCCCCACAGCGGCAATCACAATCAGGTGACGGGCACGCACGCACCACGGCAGATCGCCTAAACTGAGGATCAGCAGGGTAGGCACGCACGCACCACGGCAGATCGCCTAAACTGAGGATCAGCAGGGTTATAACGATGGCATAGGGGGCTGCTGTAAATTTCATCAGCGTGGCAACTGACAATGCGACCCCGACACGCACCGCAGCCCACCAACTGCCGCGTTCGGTTAGCAATAAGGCGGCCCACACCGCCACGACCACCCAGGCGGCGGCTTCGGCATCACTCTGTGCTAGCCGTTCATAGAAAAACAAATAGGGTGAAAGCCCCCATAAACCGATACTGATCAGGGCGGCACGATGCCCTGCGATATGCCGCACCAAGGCATAACCAGCAGCGACACCCGGCAGTACCACAAATAGCGTCGCTATCCGTGCGACGAAATCCGGGGCGTTTTGTGGGTAGAATAGGGCAATGGCCCAGTGGTTGATGATTTTCCCGTCGGTGATGTCCCAGAAGGGATGCAGGTTCCACACTGCCACGGCGCGGGTGAGATGGAGGCCCTCATCGTTATGGAGGGGGAGCGCCTGTAAATGATACAGCCGTAACGCAAAAAACAACAGTAGCAGCAAGCCCCATTGGAATTGCTGTGCGGTGGTGCGATTTCGGTTGTTTCCCATATAAGTGAGGGAAGGATGCGACGCTTACTCGCGCCCGCCGCCGGAACTATCCTTATAGCGATACACGATACGACCGCGTGTGGGGTCATAGGCGCTCATTTCGACGCGAACACGGTCGCCTAATAGAACACGGATGTAATACTTACGAATTTTGCCAGATAAATACGCTAAAATGGTATGCCCATTTTCGAGTTCGACCCGGAACTGGGTATTGGGCAGGGCTTCAATAACAGTGCCCTCAACTTCTATTTTTTCTTCTGCCATTACGCCTCTCAAAGTATTGAACGGTCTATGTGAAATTCAAAATCTACAACATTTTGCGGGGTTTTAACCCACACCCCCACCACTTGTTTCAGAAAAAGTGGACAAGAAGCGTCCATTTTGATTGAATTAATACGCCTGATTGCTTGCTTTGCTTATTTCTTTTTGGAAAAGAAATAAGCCCAAAGCATGAATGAAGAAGAAATCTGCTATTTCACATCAGGTGTACTGAACATCTCAAATAAAGACAATCCGCCATCGGTGTTATGACGGCGGGCTGTCTTTATCTCGTTAGTGTGCGATGTGAATCTAGCGACCCTGTGCTTTGCGTTGACGGCGGCGGGAGCGACGAATCGCCTTTTTCTTTTCGATCCGGCGTAACTCACTCTTCGAGATATGCCAACGCTTACGGCGAACGGTACTGAGGACGCCACTGTTGGTTACTTTTTTCCGAAAACGACGCAACAGAGCTTCCTGAGATTCGTTCGGCTTTAGCTTTACAGATGCCATGCTTGATTCTCACCTCCTTATTGTGCAAGTTTAGTTAGGCAAAAACATTACAATTGCCCATACGCGCAGTATTACGAATTATACTGGTTCTTCCGCCATCTGGCTACCCTCGGCTAAGGCTGGCAAGCGGTCCTCTTCGGGGACGCTCTTCAAACTAAGGCCCAGGCGTTGGCGGTCGGCTTCGATGCTGACGATTTGCAGGTTATACGTTTCGCCCTCGGTGACAATCAGCGATGGGTCCGAAACTTCGTGATTTGCCAGATGGCTAATGTGCAAGAGGGCCTCTATGCCCGGCTCCATACTCACGAAAGCGCCAAACGGTGCAATCCGGGAAATTTTACCGGGGACAATCTGCCCGATGTGATACATTTCTTCGACCAGTGACCAGGGATTCGGTTGCAGGCGTTTTAGGCTAAGGCCGATTCGCTTACCTTCGTCATCGAGCCGCAGCACATAAACCTGCACCTCATCGCCCACGTTAACAACATCTTTCGGGTGTTTAACACGATACCATGCCATCTCCGAGATGTGGATCAGGCCATCGGCCCCGCCCAGGTCTACAAAAGCTCCAAAATCGCGCATCCCGCTAACCGTGCCGGTGACGATTTGCCCTTCTTCCAGTTTATCTAACAGAACTTCTTTGCGGGCTTCGCGGCGCTCGCGGGCGGCTTCACGTTGGCTAAAAACTAATCGCCGCCGTTTGTGGCTCACCTCTAAAACTTTGGTGCGGATTGTTTTACCAACCATGCTATTCAGGTAAGTGCGGCGTTCGTCTTCTTCCAGGCCACGCGGCAAATCCGCAACATGGCTAGCCGGGATAAACCCACGCAGGCTGCCAAACTGGACGAGCAGGCCGCCTCGGTTGGCGTCGGCGACATGGGTTTCGTAGATTTCGTCCGCTTCTAAGAGCCGTTCGGCTTCCCGCCAGTCTTCGCTCTGGGCGGCCTGAGAGACGGAAAGCAGCATATTACCATCGTCATCTTCTAGCCGGACAACCGCTACGTCGATGGTCTGGCCGACCTGGTAGTGATCGGGGGTGACGTTCATGCGCTCCAGGTCACGCTTAGGGACAAGCCCGTCGCGGCTCTGGCTCACATCTACGATAAGACCCTGATTATCTACGGCGAGAACGTGGCCTTCAAGTAGATCACCACGTTCGATGTCTTGTTCTTCAAAGGTTGCTTCTAGCAAAGCGGCAAAGTCTGATGTTTCGTCGTGATACTGTGTGGTGTGCGTCATGTCTGATAAACTCTTTGAAATATATTACCCTCTGGGTGTGATGCAGTGGCAAGATGGGGGTAGATTCGCGGGGGGCAATTGCCCACATACGGAACCCTTCATCCTCGATTTATTTTGTTGTTAAGGTTGAAGGAACGTCGGAGTCACACTTGTCAATGAAAGTCGCGGCGGCGTTTCCCCACTAAGCCGCGCAGATTATAATATCTCCGATAAAAGCTGTCAACAAGTTGGGGGCAGATTGCAGGGTAATCGCATCAAATTTTTCTAGTGGCATAGATTGGGATTGCATCCCAAACCCTGCCAATCTTTTGAAAATGATTGACCAAAACTTACCCTTTTTGGCGCTTTGCGCCAAAAACTGCTGGTCAAGGATTGCTAAATCCTTGTGGGGGTAGTGGGGGCAAAGCCCCTGCTATACGTTTCAACAAGATGTGATGTGCTTTTGACGTCGATTCAGTTTT
>DAOTUA010000165.1:0-3050 GCA_034437355.1 Anaerolineae bacterium
TTTTCGTAACTACTCAGGTACTAAACACATCTTACGGTATCGCACCCGCCCTCACCCCCTAAATCCCCCTCTCCCACAGCTTCGCGGGGAGAGGGGGACTTCTCATCGCGTGATTTAGCCCCTCTCCCAGTGTCAAAGGCACGTTTGGGAGAGGGGTTGGGGTGAGGGCTGAGTAGTTACAAACAATGAAGGTTTTTGGCTACACGAACAGTTTGTCATCACTGACACCGTAGCAGAGGGTCGCCGTGCCCTCCCGCCACCTCACAGCAGAAGGGTTTGCCGATGATCTTTACGAAACTGGTTTGGTGAACATCCCCAACGCGCCTTGAATAGTTGATAAAAATAACTCACATTCCCAAACCCTGCTTCAAAGGCAATTTCAGTAGGTGATTGTTCGGTGTGTAAGAGTAAGTCACTGGCATAATCCAGGCGCAAATCGTTGATAAATTGAGAGGGTGTCTTGTCGAGATATTGCTGGAAAACACGTCCAACGTACTCAGGTGTACGCTTGGCAAGCCGTAAGAGAGCCTTCCGGCCTTCGATAAAATGCTCTTGCTTTTCCATTTGTGATATGACCTGATATAACCAGGGCGGCATTGGCTCGCTAATTTGAACGGCAGCCGAAGCGAAATGCTCGCTGACAATTTGCGCCAATAGTGTACGCAAGTTACGCCGTGCGGTGAGGGTATCCCTATAAGATAAACGCCCCCAGTATTGCAAATGCCTCCGCAGCCGTTCCTTATCACCGCTGTTCAATTGTTTCATTAGTGGCAATTCGGGGGTCGCAAACAAATGACGCTGCAATTCCAAGAAACTGACAACAGCGTCAAAGATCGGGGTTAAAAAGGCAACATTTATCAGTTCACAGTTCTTATGCTCTGTTTGGCTGAAACAATGCGCGTCATCCGGTCGTATCAGTACCAGCGAACCACTTGTCAGATGTTGCACCTGTCCGTTGATGTGATGGGTAATTTCCCCCTGTGCAATCAAAAACACTTCATAGAAATCGTGCCGATGCAGACGGGTTGAGATTTGCTCCGCAAAGGGAATAAAGGCATAATGCCCTCCGATTTCAACGTCAATGATGCTGGCTGCACGCAGTTCCATATCGCCCTCAAAATGTCAACATAGCAAAAAAATACGTTAAAAAAACACAAGACACGCCTATTCGATTGTCATATAGTGACACGTGTATCAACAATCTACTCTGACAACCCTATACTAAAGAGGATGAATAGTATTATGTCTGACTTTCGCATTGGCAATGCAACCATACAACAATACCATAAAGACGGATATATCTTGTTTGATGAACCCATTTTTTCACCGGAGAAGTTTAAACGCCTGGTGTCCATTTTTGAAGAATTAGCTACCGACCGTGATGCCGGTAAGCGTACCGATGAGCTAGACAAACCTCACTTTACCGACCCACGCTTATTCGAGTTTTTGATGGCTAACGAAGTGCTAAACCTCGTCGAGCCACTTATCGGGCCAAATATCGGATTATGGTCTAGCCACTTTATTGCCAAAGAGCCACTTGTGGGCCGTGCGACACCCTGGCACGAGGACAGCACCTACTGGCAGGGCCGCCTAGATCGCATGGACCAGATCGTGACGGTGTGGCTAGCAATCGACAAAGCAGACCGCGAAAACGGCTGTATGCGTGTCATCCCCGGCACACACACCAACGGTTTCAGCGATTATGAGAGCGTGGACAGGGCCAACAACACTTTCGGCAGCCAGATTCGCGCCGATCAGATTGACGAAAGCCAAGCCGTCTATTTCGAGCTAGAACCAGGCTTCGCCTCGCTGCACGATGGTCGTATCATTCACGGGGCCGAGGCTAACACCAGCCCCCGCCGCCGCGCCGGGTACACCATGCGCTACTTCTCGATGGACATGAAGTTCAATCCAGAAGCCAAAGGCAACGAAACCCATAAGCTATGGCTGTGTCGTGGCGAAAACGTGGCAGGCAACCCGGTCGAACCACAACCCATTTTGGGCTAGGCCGTTACCACATCGGCGGCAACCCCGCCCGATTTGTTCCTGTTCATATCGCGCAACATACATATGATACAGAACAACGGCTCGTATAACAGCATTATGCCTAGAGAGGAACATACATGAAGCTAAAATGGTATGGTCACGCCGCCTTTCGGATTATAGCATCCAACGGCACAACAATTATCACTGACCCCTACACACCAGAACTCGCCGGGTACACACCTTTCACCGAGACGGCAGATATTGCTATTGCTTCGTCTGACAACGACGACTATCACTGTCGCACAGACTTAATCCCCGGCGACCCGGTTCGGGTCAACGCACTGGAGATTGCCAAAGCCGGTGGCTCGCAGAAGATCAAAGGTGTGTCGTTCGCGGCGACGATCACCATGGAGATGGAGGACCATCCTTATCACGCGCCGGGGCAAAACGCGATGTACCGCTTCGAGTTAGACGGCATCAAGATCGCCCACATGGGCGACATCGGTAATCCGTTCACCCAGACGCAAATCGACTTTCTCAAAGACACGGATGTCCTGCTGACACTGGCGGGCGATGTGCCAACAATCCAGTTGGTAGATTTGGTCCCGGCACTAACGGAAATCGCCCCCAGGCTTATCGTGCCAATGCATTTCCGTACACTGGCGTATCGCCCCCGCGACGGCTTCTGGATTCAGTCCTTCCTGGACTACTTCCAGGATGAAAACGTCGATTTTGCGTTCAACTACGAAACCGAAATCACCCCAAACGATATTCCCGATACGACACGGGTGCTAGTCATGGACTATGTGCGCTAGGCCCATTTAACACTGGGGCGGACGCACAGAAGCGCGTCCGCCCCACATCCCACGTTCCGCCCGCTAAAACACAATCGCCAACGTGACAATCTCGCATGGTTGCAGCGTCACCGACACCGCGTTACCCGTATGATCCACCGCTGCTTCTTCGCGTTCCATTAGGTCGCACCGGAACGCGCCACCGACCGGCTTGTGCAGTGTGACGGTCGCTTGTGTCCGCTTGTTGTAGCGTTCGACCAGCCGCAAAAT
>DAOTUA010000166.1:0-1502 GCA_034437355.1 Anaerolineae bacterium
TCCCCCGCCCCCCATAAGCCCCGATAATCACAATGCTATATCCGCCATACGTTCGCCCATCGAACCCCCCAAACGCCACGCGCAGCGCATCCGGTGAGCCGGGAGCCAGCAACAGGCCGCCATCAAACATCCCACCGATAACCTGCTGCTCGAACTGCGTATTCACCAACTCAAACCCATCAATTGACGGCACCTCTGCACAAGCTCGCCGCCCGGCATCGTCGCACAATTCAAGCGTGTTCCCGGTCGCATCCAACCGTTCGACCTGCGTATCTAACCGCGATATTTTGTCCGACACAGCATAAACGCGCACGCTGCCCTCACGTGCCAGCGGCCCCAGCCCGATCTCTAGCAGGTCGCGGTCGCCACCTTCACCGATGCGTAAGCCCTCAATCACGATGACGTAGCGCCCGCCGGCCCCCTCAACCGCCCCCAGGTTAAACGTAATCTGCCCGGCCTGACGATCCCCGATAAGCGAAACGCGGCTCGCCTGGTTTTCGATGATGATCGGCTCCTCACCCGGTAGCTGTAGGCGATCCCCATCGCCAAACGCCTCCCCTTCCCCGAACGTGTACGAATAACAGTTCTCATCGAAAAAGGGGGCGATCTCTAGGATGGCCTGGGTATGCAGCGCCGGCAAGAACCCATCTAGCCCGTAAGCCGAAATGACGATGGCTTGCGTCTGGTCGCTATCCTCATCTAAGGCGAAGGTTAACACATTAGGCGTATCCTCCCCATCACAGGTGAGCAATACCGTTCGGTAGGGGTTGGGGGCCGGGGTTGGTTGGATGCGCGTTGCGTTTAACGATAGCGTGTAGGCCCCGACGCTAGTTCCGGTCGCATTACCGGCGCGGGTTGCAACGATGATAAACTCGCCCGAACGCTCGACCGTGTAAGTCATCTCGACCGTACCGTCCGGCTCCCCATCTACGCTACGTGCGACCATTTCCTGCGAGGGCGCTAACAGCCCCACCAACGGAGCAAGCCCTTCTGTACCCGTCATGCGGACCTGCAAGCGGTCGCCGGGTTGGGCGTTGTAAACCCACCAGTCGTAGATCGCTGCTTCGGTAATCGTATCCTGCACGGTTTCGCCCACGCCGATCAGATCAATCGTGATCGGGATGTCTCCAGTTTGAGCAAAAACCACACCGGGCAACAATAACAGCAACATTAACCATAGACGAGGCCAGTACATTGACAGTTTCCTCCAGTGCGTATCGGATGTCTACTTAACCCTCTATATGAAACTCAAAATCTGTCAGCTTTGGTGGGGTTTCAACCCACACCCCACCCCTTTTTCCAGAAAAAGTGGACAAAAAACGTCCATTTTCATTGAAAATACCCTTTCATCGCTTTCTTTGCTTCTTTCTTTCTGGAAAAAAAGGTAACTACTCAGGTACTAAACACATCTTACGGTATCGCACCCGCCCTCACCCCCTAAATCCCCCTCTCCCACAGCTTCGCGGGGAGAGGGGGACTTCTCATCGCGTGATTTAGCCCCT
>DAOTUA010000167.1:0-31105 GCA_034437355.1 Anaerolineae bacterium
CCGAATATCGTCTCATCACTGACATCGTAGGGGAGGGTCGCCGTGCCCTCCCGATACGTGTACCGATTATTCCTCGTCGGTTTCTGTCTCCGCTTCCACCTCCGCCGGAGCTTCTTCCGTTACCGTTACGCTGGCTTGTTGGGCTGCTGTGTAGAAATTCTGTAACGTTGTCCGAATATCAAATAACCCCTTCAATGTCATTAAATCGAAATTGTTCTGCTGGAAATCCGAAAAGCGATCATCCTGGAACAAAAACCACAGATAACTCTGCACTTCGATCCGCTGCAAGCTGCTTTCGCTCATCACCAGGTGCAAAGACCGCATTAACGGATACGCCCCACTTTGGATCGTCTCCTCACTCGGCACGATACACCCCTCACCGCCATCTACTGCCACAACCTGAATCCGTTCTTGCTCGTTGTTCAGCACGTCCTGGTACTGATCCCAACTCATATACGTCAGCGCCGTTTCTACATTTGCCGTCGCTGCTGCCCGGTAAAGCGGGTCGGTATCGCTTTCCGTATCCACGCGCAACGGCACATTCGCCCCTGCCGCTTGCCGCATCATCAAATTCGGGATCGGGTTCCCGGCATTCCCCGCAAACAACACAAACGCCTCGGTGGGGTAGTCGCTATTCACATCGGCCCAGGTCAGCACCTCATCCGCCGAGGCCGCCTGCCAGGTCGTGACGATCTCATCCGTCGTCATACAAGCCAGATAATCCGCCGCTTCATTCGCTACCAAAACCGTAGCCTGTTCCCCAATCTCCAGGTCGTACAGCGTGATATCCGCCGCTTCGCAGTTCTCCATCAACCCCTCGGACGGTGCGCTATACGTTGCGATCATATCTATTTCCCCGTTACACAACTCGCGTTCGCCCGCCGGTTCCCCAAACATATTGATATTCACCGTCACATCGGCATATTGCTGTGAAAAACTCGTCGCCACATTATCTAGCAGATTGAACGCCGCCGCCGCCCCGCCGATATTCACCGCCCCCAAAACTGTCGGCGGAATCTGAAAATCGGTTAGCGCCCGGCTAAACTGACGCCCAACCGCATCCCCCACGATCAGATCGCGATTCGTCGTATAATCAAAACTCGTCGGTGGCGCGAAACCCTGTTCACTCACAGTTTCTCTGGACCCCTGCGACGCCATCGTATCGAATGCCGCCGCTACCCCCTCATCATCCGCCAACGTTACCAGGTTCGCATAGGCCAGTAACGGCGTCCCTGCCGGATACGCCCCATCCCCTACTGTTTCCGGGGATGGCGTCACACACCGCCGAATCTCATTATTGCGGAGTTCCACCACCTGCACCCCCTCGGCGGCCTCCAACTCGGATAACCCCACCAGGCCAATTGCGCCCGGTGTTTCTCGCACTTGTTGGACCAACGCGGTCGGTTCTGCAACCGTTTCAGCATCCGCCCGAAACCCAACCCCACTTAACACCTCATCCGCCAAGACATACGCCAGCGTATCCGGCCCCGGTAAAAACGCCCGGATACCCGCTTCCGCTTCCGTGCTACCGAGTGCCTCGGCCCATGTTTCATATTGAACGCTGCTAGGGGCCAGCGCCGTGCTTAATTCATTTGTCGTCGCACAACTCAAAAACGATAGGTCCGGGTGGGTGATAAACACCACCGCACTATATCCCATCACAAACTCGCCAAACTCAACCCCGTTCGCCTCGCAACGTTGTTCCTCATCTAACGTCATCGGGCGTGTTGCCGTTGCCACTTCCGCCTCGCCATCACAAAATGCCTCTAAGCCCTGGCTCGTGCCGGTGATAGTGGTCGTATAATCAAGCTCAACGTCGGCTTGTGCAGCTAAGGCCTCAAATAATGGCGTCGCAATGCCGGACCCCACCACACCCACCTCATCAGGTTGGGCCGATAACAACATGGGGGCCAGTAGCAACAAGCCAAACCACAATATACCGTGCCTACACGGATTCAATCTCATTATTTTCTCCTCGGATGCGTATAATGTATTACATCAAACCGTGGCAAATTGTACCGCCCCACACACATTTTTCCAGTTAGGACTTTACATTCAGGTGATTTCATGAGCCAACACGAAACCAAAACCGTCTACGATCTCGTCGGTGGCGACCCCACTTTCAAGCAATTAGTAGACCGCTTCTACGACCTCATCGAAGCCGACCCCGCCCTGCGCCCAATGTTCCCGGACGATCTCGAACCGGGCCGCAAATGGCAATTCTTATTCCTGACGCAATACTTTGGCGGTCCGTCTCGTTACATCGAACAACGCGGCCACCCCCGCCTACGGATGCGTCATGCGCCGTTTGTCATCGACGAAAACGCCCGCGACCGCTGGCTAAAGCACATGCTAACCGCCCTTGATGAACTCGATATCCCCCCCGAAGCCGACCAGATCATGCGTGACTACTTCAAACGGGCCGCCACCTTCATGATCAATACAACCAAACCACAGGACTAATCCCAATGTCGCCCCTACCTGCTCACAAAAGGGCGCTGCTATCACTGGCCGATGTTTTGCTTAGTGTGCCGCGCCCGTTCCGCATCATGATCGCCGCTTTTCTGGCTTTCGTAGCCACATTCGCAACTTTCCCGATCATCAACCTGATCGTCAGCCTGATCACTACCATCACCCGCGATGGCACCATCTACCTAGATTATCTCTTTGCCCCTAGCTCACTGGTCGCCAACCTGCTGCTATTCGTATCTGCCGGGGTCGGGCTAGCCTTTTATGTGGTCGGATGGCGCTACTACGTCGGCACCGCCGGGGGACGCCCGCCCGCAACGCTGGCGGTGTCGCTCTATTTCCTCATAGGCGTTCTGGCCGTCGCCATCACATCTATCTGGCTGATACGGGGTGTGATCACGCTATCTACTCCGCCGATTTAACCCCACCGTATAGCTCGAACGCTTCCGCCGTCCAAGGTAAGGCCGGCTTAAAAAATTGCGCGTAAATCGCCTGTGCGTAGGCCCGAATCTCGTACTGGGCATCCGGTGCCATCCGCAATCTTAGAAAGTTCATCAGATTATGCGCGTCCACCTTAACCACCCACGTATAATACACACTGAACCCTGGCAAGTAAAAGCGTGCCATCTCCCGCGAGACCCCCGACGCCAACGCCTGCCGATAAAGTTCATAACTGCGTTCGTAGTGCGCCTCCAATAATCGTGTAAGCTCCGCCCCGGTCGCTGCATCCGTTTCGCCTTCGCTGGCCTGCTTATTATCCGCCGATTGCAACCGCCACACCTCCGGCACATAAAAATCATCTTCCTGAAACGGCGTGTATCGCCCGGACTGCGCGTTAAAATTCCATGTACGATGCCGAACCCACTGCCACCACGTCACAACCGGCGCATGAACCCGAAACTTAAACTCGACCATCTCAAATGGGCTGGTGTGCCGGTTCCGAAGTAAATAAAACAACAACTTCTTATCCCGCTCCGCCCCCTTGCTTTCCCCCAAAAAACTGACCCGCGCCGCGTTCACAATCGCCAGGTCGCCCGGAACATCGTTGGCGGGGTGGGGCATCATATCCACCAACTCGATCCAACCCTTGTCTAACACCTCAACACGTTTGCCAATCAATGATGCTGTCACACGCACCCCCTTATTCATTAACCCAAGCGTCCATTTTGTCATCCAAGATGAAGGTTTAGACGATTTTCACAGCTAAAGTTTGGTCAAGCTTTTGCAAAAGCTGGTGGGGGTTCGGGTGGAAAGCCCCTGAGCAGTTACAACAGGTCAACCTCTCCGCCTAACTATACCCTAATTGCTAGTTGCTATGCTTCAATCATTTTCCAATGGTGTTCGCCGTTACCTATGACGGGGCAAAGGGGTGTAAACCCCTTTTTGACATATACGGAAATCAAGGGGTGAAGGTAAATCGGGGCAGGTCCCCCCCACGCAAATACCAACACAACCTAATGTGTGCGCTCCACCACCAGATACGCGATTTCGACTAGCTTGTCTTTCGCTTCTCCGTCATCTAACACGCTTAGCTCATCCAACGCATCCGCAATAAATTTGCGCGCCTTTTGCATCCCGCGCTCCATGACATCGCTGTTCATCACCGCCGCACGGATTTTGTCCATCGGGTCCGGGCTGTCATCCTGCACGTTCGCAAGCCCTTTACCCTGAATCGCATCAATGCCAGCCGTCTTGCCGAGTTGCTCGGTATCCCCAATCACATCCAGAACATCGTCTATTATCTGGAACGCCATGCCGATCTTAAACCCGAATTCGCCCATTCGCCGCTGAGTCGTCTCATCGGCCCCTGCCAACAACGCCCCCAACTGTGCCGATGCCCGAAACAATTCTGCGGTTTTGAGCGCGATCACACGCATATAAACATCTTGCGACAGATTATTTTCCTTAACCGCCGTCGCTTGCAGTGTCTCGCCCTCTACCAGGGCCATGGTTGCCGCCGCCAGTATCTTATTCGCCTGTGTGTACTCCGCCATAAGCTGGTACACCTTGGTAAACATATAGTCCCCAGTTAATAACGCGAAGGTGCGCCCATATTGCGAATTCACGGACTCCCGGCCCCGGCGCATCACACCATGATCGTTAATATCATCATGAACCACGCTCGCCGTATGAACCAACTCGACCGAGGCCGCCACCGGCAGCGCGTAGTCGAAATCTTGCCCACCGAGCGCCGCATACGTTAACAACAACATACGCGGACGAACCCGCTTGCCACCCGCCGTAATAATGTGACGGCTTGCATCTTCTAATAACTGTACATCGCTGCGAGTGGCGCTTAACATCATCTCGTCAACCGCCTGTATCAGCGATTCCGTATCTAGCAAATTGGGTTTAGTTGCCAGCTTTGCCTGTACTGGCTTCGACCGTTGCAGAGTCATCAGTGATTAACACCCTATCGTGTCTAGTAGGCGTTCGTTTGTTACTTTTAGAACTTTCTGAAAGTATTGTACATCAAACCAGAAACCCGGTCAACAAAATCAAGTGAGTAGGCCCTCAAAACTTCATCAGGATAACAGTATAACCGGCAATTGGAACCAAAACGTACTGCCAACCCCCGATTTGCTATCGACCTGTATTTGTGTCCCGTGTTTTTCCATAATGATCTTCACAATCGCCAAGCCAACCCCCATACCGCCATAACGCCGTGTCGATGAGCTATCCACCTGGAAAAACGACACAAATATCTGCTGGACCTGATCCGGATCAATCCCGATTCCCTCATCTATGACTTCCACCCGCACCATATCCCCCTCTAGCCGAACGCGCACCGTCACCGGCCCCTTACTGAACTTTAGCGCATTGTCGATCAACTGCTGTAACGCAATCGCCAAACCCTGCCCAGCGGCTAAAACTGGTGGTAGATCCGGCTCAATAGCCACCTGCAAGCGATCAATCGCGTTCTTATGCAGCCACGTTCGCCGCAGGTTACGGATCGCCTGCTCCACACTCTCACGAATCAACACCGGGCCAACTTTCCCATTCATGCTATCCGTCAATAACGTAATATTCTTGACAACGGCCTCCAAGCGGGCGGTTGCCTCAACTGCCATCTGAGATACCCGGTTATCGGCCTGTTCTTCTTCAATCAACGCCACTGCGGACTTCACCTGCAACAAGGGGGTTTTCAATTCATGAGACACATTCCGCACAATCGCATTCTTCAATAACGTGATCACATCTCGCTCTTGACGAAATTGTAACCGTTGCTGACGAATTATCAATCGGTCCCGCAAGTTACGCTCTAAAAACGGGAACGGGACCACCGGCATCACCATATCCGCAAAATCCAGATGGGGCAATTTGCCCGTATCCGATGTCAACACACAGACTAAAGGCCGATACCCGATTGGCTTTTTATTTGCCACCAACGCACGTAACAGCGCGACCGTATCATCCCTATCGCCACACACAATCGCATCAACGCCGTTGCCCTCAAACAGCATCCGAACCTCGCGGTCAGTCCGGGTAGCCAGTATCGTATACCCCACCGCTGCGAATTGTTCCGTTAGGGGAGTTGCGTCCGCTTCCACTAAATCTAAAGTGGCAATATCGAAAAGTTTGTCTGGTACGCCTAACATAGGGTCATCTGTGAAAGCAACAAATTTACATTCGTAATCTAATACTAACATAAGGTATAACCCGACGAAAGCAAAATTGCCCGCCAAACCTACTTATCAGGCAAAAACCTACCCATCCCCTACGCATTACACATTGAAACGAAATAAAATAACGTCCCCGTCCTTCACTAGATACTCTTTGCCCTCCAATTGCATCTTGCCCGCCTCCCGTAGCGATGCCCAACTCCCAAACTCTACGAAAGCATCATACGGGGCCACCTCCGCCCGGATAAACCCACGCTCAAAATCCGTGTGGATAACGCCGGCGGCCTGTGGTGCCGTCCACCCCTTCCGAATCGTCCATGCCCGCGATTCCTTCTCGCCGGTTGTGAAATAACTCGTCAGGCCCAAAATAGTGTAACTCTCACGGATGATCTGCTCTAAGCCGCCTGTCTCAATCTCCGACAAACTCAAATACTCCGCCCGTTCCGCATCATCCAACCCCGCCATTTCTTCCTCTAATTTCGCACACAGTTTAATCACCTGTGCGCCTTGCTCCTGCGCAACCTGTCGCGTTTGCTGGACATAATGGTTATCCGTACTTCCTAAATCATCCTCACTCACGTTGGCCGCAAAGATAGTCGGTTTACCGGTTAAAAACCGCATCTCCTGGTTCAAAGCAACGAACGCTTCATCCTGACGCCCGGCGAAGGTCGCCAGCATTGCCCCGGTCTCTAAGTGATGCTGCACCTCTCGCGCCATCTCCAAAACTGGCTTGCTATCCTTATCTCCCTTGGCCTGGCGTTCCAACTTTTCGATCTTGCTCTCAAGCTGTTGTAAATCCGCCAGTACAAGCTCCGTATTGATCACCTCAATATCGCCGCGTGGGTCCGGTTGCCCGGAGACATGCACCACGTTATCATCCTCAAAACAGCGAACCACATGCAGGATCGCATCCACATCACGAATATTCGCCAAAAACTTGTTACCAAGCCCTTCACCCTGGCTAGCCCCCTTAACCAGCCCGGCCACATCTACAAACTCTACCGTCGCATAAATCGTCTTAGCCGAGGCCGATAACGTCGCGAGCTTCTCCAAGCGTCCATCCGGCACCGCTACAATCGCCTTATTCGGCTCAATCGTACAAAACGGATAATTCGCCGCCTCCGCGTTTTGCTCTTTTGTCAGCGCATTAAACGTTGTGCTTT
Organism: Anaerolineae bacterium; assembly: GCA_034437355.1. Taxonomy (GTDB): domain Bacteria; phylum Chloroflexota; class Anaerolineae; order Aggregatilineales; family Phototrophicaceae; genus DAOTTY01. The sequence goes on from DAOTUA010000167.1 coordinate 7,256, forward strand.
TGCCAACATTCGGCAACCCCACCAGGCCAATACTCAAGCTCATATCGCTCACAACCTCCTATCCGTCCATTAAAACATTCATCATACCCAACAGTGATCAGAAACTCAATTACCGGGCTACCCCTGCCAGGCAACAAAAAAGCCGCTTCAACCGAAGCGACTTCTTTGTCAAACTCTCACTGGTCAGCACATGGAGGTGTTCGCCGGACGTATCAAAGCCGAATTTGAGCGGATAAGTTGTAGACGGCTCTAGAGAAGAATCGTTTGGGGAAATACAAAAGGCGCCAAGTTCATTGAACTTGACGCCAAGTGTAATCAGTCTGATGTTTGTTACGGGAGCGACGGGATTCGAACCCGCGATCTTTGCCTTGACAGGGCAATATGTTAACCGCTACACCACGCCCCCAACTAACTTGAGTAAATATAGCACCCCCCACAGATCACGTCAAGGGGATTCCGAAGGAAATTGCCCCAAGATAACCGAGGCGTTCTGCCCGCCCAGCCCAAAATTATTCGACATCACATAGCGCAACGGCACGCCAACCGACCGCGCCCGATGCGGCGTATAGTCCAGATCGCAGGCTGGGTCTGGGGTGTGCAGATTAATCGTCGGTGGGATAATCCCCTCACGCAGCGTTTGGATCGCTATACTCGCCTCAATCGCACCAGCCGCCGCCATCGCATGGCCCAGCATACTTTTATTACTGCTGATCGCCACCTCCCGCGCCCAATCCCCAAACACCGCACGGATCGCAAGCGTTTCTAACCGATCATTGACCTCTGTCCCGCTACCATGAGCGTTGATATACCCAATCCCAGCCGGATGTAACCCCGCGTCCGCCAAGGCCAGCCGCATCACGTCTATCATTCCGCGTGCCTCCGGGTGGATAGCCGCAATGTGATAAGCATCGGCGGTGCTGGCATGGCCCATCACTTCCGCTAAAATACCCGCACCGCGTGCCTGCGCATGTTCCAACCGTTCCAATACCAGCACCGCCGCCCCCTCCGACAGCACAAACCCGCCCCGATCCGCATCAAACGGGCGGCTGGCCGCACTCGGATCGTCCTCATACCCTTCGGCTAAGGCCCGTAGCGACGCAAACCCGGCGTAGATGTAATCTTGTAAAATTGCTTCAGTCGCCCCCGCGATCACTACATCCGCCTGGCCCATACGGATCATGTCTGTGGCTAGCCCAAGCGCCTGTGTGCCAGTCGCACAAGCCGCTATCGGCGTATGTAGCGGCCCGGTCGCACCCAGGAAGCGGCTCACGTAGTGCGCCGGCATATTCGGCAGGCAATTGGCGAACTCAACCGGGTTCGGGCGCTGATGACCGTTACGCCGGTACGCACTCGTCATTTCCTCAGCTAATAGATGCGGCCCCATGGTTGTTCCGATCACGGTCGCTGTTCTTGTCGCTGGTTGTGTAAGCTCGCCCGGTGTTAACCCGGCTTGCTCACATGCCCGCAGCGCCGCCATCACCGCATATTGCGCGACACGCGGCATCCGACGAGTATCTTTGCGCGAGATATACCCCTCCGGCTGGAACAACGCCGCCGGAATTTCGCCACCAATCCGTACCGGCACATGATCCAGCACCACCCGTTCTACCCGTCGGATACCAGATTGCCCGTCTACCATACCCGCCCAGGTTTGGGCGACGTCCCCCAGTGGGGTGATCGCTCCCATCCCAGTTACAACCACTCGCGGGCGCTTTTGGTCATATTGAGTCAATGTTATTCCTTGTCTGCGTCCGTTGCTGTCAAACCCGTTTGGATCACCTCGATCAAATTCGACTCTTTAGCACGAATCGCCTGCTTGATCGTGTTTCGGATCACAGCCGCATCGGACCCGCCATGCGTGATAATAACGATCCCATTGACCCCCAACAGCGGAGCCCCGCCGTATTGGGTCGGGTCGTGGCGCTTTAGCACACTTCGCAGGTACGGACGCGCCAACCATGCGCCCACCTTCCCGCGCCAATCTCGTGTGAGGCTAACGCGCATCTCGTTAAATACACTGGCAATGGCCGCCTCATAAGTTTTCAGCAGGATATTCCCCACATAGCCATCGGTCACAATCACATCTGCCCGACCACTTAACAAGTCTTTTGGTTCCACATTCCCGATAAAGTTCAAACCCATCTCCCGGAAAGCCGGGTTTGCCTCGCGCACCAATTGATCGCCTTTCCCGTCCTCCTCGCCGTTGGCGAGTAACCCCACACGCGGGGATGCCACGCCTAGTACCTGCTGCGCGTAGATGTTCCCCATCAAACCGAATTGTTTCAACCACTCCAGTTTCGTATCCGTATTCGCGCCAATATCCAACACCGTGACCAGATGCCCGTTTAGATCGCCAACCGCGCTCATCGCCGGGCGACGTACCCCTTTGATCCGCCCTAGTGTGTGTAATGTCGCAATCGCCATAGCTGCCCCGGTATTCCCGCCCGTTACAAAAGCGTCAGCGTCCCCTGTTTTGACCAAATTCATCCCAACGTGCATAGATGATTCCGGCTTTTCCTTGCCGACCTCGGCCGGCTTATCCGTCATCGTGACCTGTTGCGCCGCATGGATAACTTCAATGGCTAAGCCGTCCGTGTTGTGCTTAGCCAACTCCGCTTTGATTTGCTGTTCGTCGCCCACCAACAAGATCGTTTCGTTAAACTCGCGTGCCGCCCGGACCCCGCCGGCTACATCTGGGGCAGGGGCGTTATCGCTTCCCATCGCATCGACTGCGATCTTCATGACTGCCATCCTTTATCATTGATTATCATAAACACCGTTTGTATCACATCTTCTAGCAAACTTAAAATACTTTTCCCCTTCACTTGACACATACCCGGCACTCGGTATAATGCTCATGTTGCTTGCCGCGGTGGCGGAACTGGCAGACGCGCACGGTTGAGGGCCGTGTCCTGTAACAGGGGTGGAGGTTCGAGTCCTCTCCGCGGCAACAAAACGCTCACAGCGATGTGGGCGTTTTTGATCCAGCTTAATGTGTTTGATGAAATCGCACTATCTCGGCTACCGGGCTATTGCAAAGATGAGTTTTCACAGCGTTGGGCAGCGCCCAATATTCAGCCATGTAACTTTGCAAAAGCCTACTCTCGGCTAGATTTGCATTTGCAGCGATCATGCGGACGTTGTAAACTCCTCACAAGCTAATTTCTCCAAACCTAGAGGAGTCCACGTTATGGTCGATTCGTTAGATAATGTGCTGTTAGAAGCATACGAACTCATTGAAGCAAACCGCATCGACGAAGCCCGCGCGATGCTAACCCCGCTTCTATCGCAACACCCCGAAAACGTGGACCTGTGGTGGGTGTATGCTCATGCTGTTGCGGACCAAACCGAAGCTCGCAACGCGCTAGCACACATCCTAGAGCTAGACCCAAACTTTACCGACGCCGCCCAACTGCTATCGGAATTGGAAAACACCCCTTCAACACCACCAACCCCGGCCCCAGCAACACCCCCCAAAACCCCTGGCCCGATCCAATCGTTACGCAAACTGGACCCGCCCCCGCCGGCCCCACCATCCCCTGCACCGCTTGATGAGTTTGCCGACGAGGGCGACCTAGACCCATTTGAGGATGATGACGGCTTCACCCCGTTTGATCAGGATTTTGACGGCGAATTTGACGAAGATGACGATTTTGACGAGGAAGCCGACGAGGGCCGTAACTGGCTGCTGCTCAGCTTGATCACCGTTGCTCTGCTCGGCATCTCCGCGCTGGTTTTATTCCTGGCACTTACCAACGACAGCACACCCCCACCAGACCCCACTCAACAAATCGCTGTCAACCCGACGGTTACACCGCTTGAGGCCAGCAGCTTGAATCCAACCGATACGCCCGCGCCCACCGAGGCACCGACCGAAGCCGCCACCGACACGCCATCCCCGACCGACACGCCAACCCCCGATCCGTTAAGTAACATCCTGGATAGCTTGAGCGATTTTGAACTTAGCCCGAATGATCCGCAAATCGCAGATACCCCGCTGGGCGAAACGCTCGTGATCGAGTTTTGTATCAACAATGTAAACCGCCAGGAATTGCTCGATAGTGCGTTGACCGCGCTTGCAGAAACCGACGCTATCGACAGCGCCAATGCCGAGGCCGTCGCAGTGGCACTCTATGACTGTGAACGCGAGACGACCCTACGAACCATCGGCACGAGCTTAGAAGATGCGCAAGCCTTCCGTGCCGGTGACCTGGATACCTCCGAATTTCAGCTAACCTGGTCGGTGGTCGGCTGATGTCACTTATTGGGGGAGTGGGAGCGACAGCGTAAAGGTCGTCCCCACCCCAACCTCGCTCTGAACGTCTATTGTCCCCTGATGCTTCTCGATGATGCTATACGTCACAAACAAACCCAACCCAGACCCGTTCGGCTTGGTCGAAACGAACGGGTCAAAAATATCGTTTATAATCTCCGGGGCGATGCCGGCCCCCGTATCCGATAAGGTAATATAAACCGACCCGTTCGCCGCCCATACCCGAATGGCAATTGTGCCGCCCTCTGGCATTGCAGCTACCGCGTTCAAGATGATATTCATAAAGACTTGCTCAAGTTGATCCGGGTTGGCATCAATAGCGGGGACATCTTCAATGTCCGTCACCAGTTCGACCCGGCTTTTCTTCAGTGTGTGCTGATTTAACTTGATGATGGTCCGTAACACGTCCTGAATCTTGATCTGCCCCGTTTGGGGCTGGTTGTTGGTGTGGGTGAACGCCAAGAGTTGCTGCACAATCCGGCGGATACGTTGCACGCTATGTTGGGTCATGCTGATCAACTCAACGTCTATCGTGTTGCCGGCCTGTATATCTTCGAGCAGATATTCCAGGTTCAACTGGATTGGCTGTAACGGGTTGTTGATTTCATGGGCGATGCTGGCGGCCAATCGACCAATAGACGCGAGCTTCTCCGAGCGAAACAAGAGTTGCTGTGCCTCAGTTAGTTCGGTTGTGCGTTTACGGACCGTTTCTTCCAGGTGTTGCGCGTAATTTTGTTGCGCGGCGTACAACTTGGCATTGTGAACCGCTAAGCCGGCTTGCCGGGCAATTCCGCGTAGTAGGATGTGATGATTGTCCTCAAGCGGTCGATCTTGGTTGCCGATCAGTAGCACCCCAACCCTATCCACCCCATGAATCAACGGTAGCGCGATGCCATACTGATACCCCAGAATGGCTTGATGCGCATCGGCCCAGAAGTGTTCGCCATCCAATGCACATAAATAGTCTTTGATGTGGTTCGTGAGGCTGTTTTCTTCTTCCAGTGGGCTACCATCGAGATGTGCCCGATAATCTGTCAGGTTGCCATCGTTATCACAGCGTCCGATAAACACCAGGTCGCAAGGTAGCAAGTCTAGCGTCAGGTAGAGTAACAGCGATAACAACTGATCGAAGTCTAAATTGCGGTTCAGTTCTTCGCTGGTACGCAACAGGATTTCGAGTTCTTTTTTGCGCTGTTGTAGGCTTTCCTCAAGCTGTCGCGCTCGCATTTTACTACGGGCGCGGGCTAGCAACTCTTTAGGGGCAAATGGCTTGGCTATATAATCATCTGCGCCAATGTTTAGGCCCAGCGCAATATCGGCTGGTGTCCGTGCCCGTGCCGAAACGACAATCGTTGGGATTGCCGCTGTCTGCGGGGTTTCTCGTAGTTGGCGTAACACCTCGAACCCGTTCATGCGTGGCATTTGTATATCCAGCAAGATCAGGTTGGGCAGGCGTTCCTTAGCAATGGCTAACGCACTCAAGCCATCCGAAGCGATTTCTACTTGGTAGCCCTCGCGATTAAAGATGTGTTTTAGCATCATCGCAGCGGTATGTTCGTCGTCCGCTACCAGAATTAAAGGGGGGTTATGTGTCATCGGCCTCACCTGGGGGGGGTCTTGTCTTGGGGTTTCATTTCTAAAATGATACAATCATTGGGATAATGCCCGCAATTGATAATGATAATACATATGCCACAGAATCACGATAGGCTCCGACAATCTATTTTCTGGGGGATAGCGGTTGGCCTGGGGATCGGACTGTCGTTTGTGGCAGGCTTTTTCACCGCCAGCACTTACGGCCACATGCTGACAGCCTCCGCTTTAGCCAATTCATCCGGTAATGGCTATCCGTTATTAACCGAGGTCCAAAATCTGATTGATGAAAACTATCTGCGCGAACAACCCAGCTATGAAGAACGCCAATATGCTGCCATCCGTGGGATGCTGGGGGCGTTAAACGACCGCTATACGTTTTTCGTTGATCCACCAGTTGCCCAGAGTGAATCCGATGTGCTAGCCGGTACTTACGGGGGGGTCGGCGTTCAGGTGCAGCGGGCGGAGAATGGCGACGTGGTGCTATACCCTTTCGAGGACAGCCCCGCCCAGGCTGCCGGCATCCAAGAGGGGGACGTGTTGGTCGCTATCAATGACGACCCGATCACGTTTCAAATCCCACAGGATACGCTGGATCAAATGTTGCGCGGGGAAGTCCGAGAGGATAACGGGGTAGACCTTACCTACCGCCGGGGGGATGAAACGACCTCCGTTTTTGTGCCGTTCGGCGTGATTAATGTGCCGTCGGTGGTGTGGCGCACGTTAGATGAGGACGAACGAATCGGCTATGTGCAGATACTCCGATTTACCAACCGTACCCCAGATGAACTCGAAACCGCACTGTCAGAGCTTCAAGATAGCGTCATTGATGGGCTGGTCGTGGACCTACGGAATAACAGCGGCGGGTTACTCCGAGAATCCGTCGATGTGGCCGATAGTTTCCTGGATGGTGGCGTGATTGTCTATGAGGTGAGCAAAACCAACGAGCGCAGTTTTGACGCCAATCGGGGGGCGGCCCTCGCGGACGATGTGGCGTTGGTTCTGCTGGTCAATGGCGGTACCGCTAGCGCCGCCGAGCTGGTCGCCGGGGCCATCCGAGATCGCGACCGAGGCATTATGATCGGGCAGCGCACCTTCGGTAAAGGCACCGTCCAACAAATTTACCGCCTCTCCGATGAATCTTCGGTGCATATTACGTCTGCCGAATGGCTCACACCGGAGCGTAACCAGCTTGACGAGCAGGGCTTAGAACCCGATATTACCATGATCCCAGATGAAAACGGGCGCGATGTCGAACTGGGCGAGGCGGTCCGTTATTTGCAAGCGAAGCTGGACGACTAATCGACGACAGGAGTACATCCAATGAGCGAAGGCATCAAGATTATCACCAAAAATCGCACCGCACACCACGAATACCACATTTCCGACACCTACGAAGCTGGCTTGGTTCTCAAAGGCTCGGAGATTAAATCGATCCGGGGGAACCGCATCAATCTGAAAGATGGGTTTGTACAAGCGCGTGGGAGCGAACTATGGTTGTTGAATGTGCATATCGCACTCTACGACCAGGCTAACCAATATGGCCACACCGACCCCACCCGAGCGCGCAAATTGTTGTTGCACAAACGCGAGATCGCGCAAATCATGACCTGGATACGCGAGAATTCACAGACCGCCATCCCAACCCGGCTGTATCTGAAGCACGGGTTAGCCAAGGTCGAGATCGGGCTGGCAACCGGTAAGAAACTACATGATAAACGCCAGGACCTCGCCAAGCGTGACGCCCAACGCCAGATCGAACGTGCGCTAAAGGACCGCTACCGATGATCGCTGCGGGGGGCGTCAGGATCGGATGGTAATTAGCCAACCCTACATCAACCCGGAAGGGGTGCGGGCGGCATTGGATGGACTGATCTACAATGCTTCGGATAAGCACTTCGACGCCCTACTCTCGTTGGCGTGTGTTGATGTGTACCTACTCGAACGCCGGCTCGCAAACAGCGACCGCGACCGTGACCTGGCCCTGAAAACGATTCTACTTGACCTGCTATTTCGGGTTTACTGCCAGCAACGTCAAACGCTGCATATGCCTGTCCCCCTGCCCAATCCGCATCACTACGATCTCGCCACAACACAAAAGCTGTGGCAGCAGGATGTCCAGCGCGATAACTACCACCTACGGGCTTTAAGCAGCTTGTTTGCGCGTTACTACTGCGCTCACCTGGAACTGGCACCGGCAACGTTAGCAGCGTGGGGCCACATCGCAGAGAAAACCGTTCGGCGTAGTTTCGGTGCGGGGTACGACCTGCTAGCCGATGCGCTGATCGACCAAGAGCAGCAAGCCCTAACGCAATTGCAAAAGCAACGCTTATTCCGTGCAATGCCACCGCGCCCGCCTCATCACATCGGGCGAGAAAAAGCGTTGGCCCGCCTGGAACAGTTCTACGCGCACCAGCAGGCGATCTGCTTAATCACCGGGCCGGCTGGCATCGGCAAAACCCATCTGCTGACAACTTTCTTGCATCGCACCCTAGAAACTACCGCTTCACCGCCACAGGCTATCTTGTGGGTGCGTGCCACACATCCAACCGCCGACATCGTGGCTCAGTTGTGGAACCAGATCGGCACGACGTTTCATCAGCTTACCCTGCCCGATTATCTCGCCTGGATGCGCCCGATTATCGTTGTCGATGGCCTGCACCCCGCGCTAGCGCATGTGATCCCGACGCTGCACCCGGCCCTTGTGTTTGTCACCAGCACGACACGGCACCTACCGCCGCTTCTGGATCGTGCCGAGGCGCTGATCGAGCTATTGCCATTTAGCCCACAAGAAACGACCGCTTTTGTCCGTCGCCTGCAACAAACGGACCTGAACCAAGCAACTTACAATGCGGATCGCATCTACGAGCAGACAGGCGGTAACCCGGCTGCGATCAAGCATATCCTCCGTGGTGGGGCTGCCGTTACGCCCTCATCAGACCAAATTATCGGGCCGTTGCTCGCGCAGTTGGCATCCCAGCAGCAAACCGACGCGATTGTAAAGACCGCGCTGGCTATCCTACACCCAGCACACCGGGCCGCCGTAGAGCAATTGCCGCTAGATTCCGCCCTGATCGCCATGCCCGATGCGATTGACCATCTGCTTAGTTGGCTCTGTCGGCCACAGCAGCACGATCTCCAGCGTCTTATCGCGGAAGAACTCGCCGCGTTAGACCCCAAGCCGCTACAGCCGATTTATATTTTTGTGCGGGCGCTCTCGCCAGCGGACCCGGTGCGGGTTTGGTTGTTGCGGCAAATCTGGGCGGACACATCGCCCGATATTGCGAACGCGGCTCCGTGGCTCGAAGTGCTGCGTGCCAGCGCCCCGCACGACCTGACCGATACGCTCGCGATTGCGTTGTGTGCTTGTTACAGCCGGTTAGATCAACCGGACGCGTTTCAGGCCGAAGCCGACCGGCTTATTCAACACTTCGGGCAGGTCGGCAATTTTGACAAGCAGTGCCGGGTGCTGCACCTTGTAGCAGGTCATCATCGACGGTATGGACGTTTTCAGAAGGGTATCCGCATCTTAAATAGTATGCTCAGTAACCCGCACAATGCCGATTTTAACCAGACACGACTTGAACTGCTGAAACAGTTTATCGACCTGCGTCAGATGGACCGTGCCGCGCCGCTGGTCCCGTTATTGGCAGGAACAAGCTGGCAAGCGGATGTATGCGCCTGTGAGTATTACTATCTGGTAGGGGATATTGACGCTTGCCGCGATCAGATTGAGCGTTTGCTAGATCACCCGCACGTACAAGCCCGCCTTTACTACAACGGTTACCTGCAAGTGCTGTTGGCTCAGTGTGATGTGTGGGCCAATAACTACGAACAGGCTATCGACCGCTTTGAGCAGGCGCTTTATCTGCTTGGCACATTGGGCGATCATCGTATCCATACCCGCGCCGCGACCAACTTTGCCGCGCTGCTGATAAATGTCGGTCAAACTGAGGCGGCCCGCCATTTGTTGAGCTGGGCGCAGCGGGTGCAACAGCAGCAGTCGGATAGCATCGGCCTTATTTATACAGAGCATAACTTGTCTTTGTTGGATGATCGTCTGTCCGATTAAACCTTGACCCCACCTCCGGGGCGGTGCTATATTATGCGTCGTAACACAGCAGTCCCATTCGTCTAGTGGCCTAGGACGCGGCCCTCTCAAGGCCGAAACACGGGTTCGAGTCCCGTATGGGGCAAGCAAGAGCTTCACCTATCCGGTGGAGCTTTTTTGTTTAGGTGATACAGGGTTTTACTCTTAAACTCCCAAAACGAGTTGACACCTCTCTACCGCCTCATCGCTTTCTTTGGTGACTACTCAGGGGTTTCACCCCCGAACCCCCACAAGCTTTTGCAAAAGCTTGACCAAAACCTTAGCTGTGAAAATCAGAGATTTTCACAAAAAAATAGTAACTACTCAGCCCTCACCCCAACCCCTCTCCCAAACGTGCCTTTGGCACTGGGAGAGGGGCTAAATCACGCGATGAGAAGTCCCCCTCTCCCCGCGAAGCTGTGAGAGAGGGGGATTTAGGGGGTGAGGGCGGGTGCGATACCGTAAGATGTGTTTAGTACCTGAGTAGTTACAACTCAGTTCCTTCGCTTGAACACACCCCGAATCGCTAAATTTTCATGATAAATTACTAACGATAAGCGCACTTATCACCGAGTAATACTAAAAATGAGTACCCGCAAAGACCTTGCACCCTTTTTCTTTACTCGTGCGTATAGCAGCATAGGCAAAAGTGCCCAACGTAGTTAAGATACAGAACGCATAATTCCCGACAATGAAAGAGGTTGTGTCCATGTTAGAAGGTTTACCGATCACGCTGATAATCTCTGGTGGGGCCTTATTTTTATTTGCGCTGTTGAGTATTGTCCAAAGCATCCGCGGACAGGTCCGAACAGGTTGTTTATCGACATTATTGATAGCGATAACGTTATTTAGTTTTCTAGCGTTTGTGATACTAGAGGCGGCCAATACGGACCCGATGACGGGCCTCAACCGGAATGTGGCGCTCGGCATTGTTGGGGGCCTGCTGGTGATAGGTGTTGTATTGTGGTTTTTGGAACGCCGGAATAAGAGCGCCGCCTCCGCGCTTTACTCACGCGGCATTTTAGGGATCGGTACGGCGTTGTTGCTGGCGGTTCTGTTCTTCCTGACGCCGCAAATCCCGGAGAATATCATTCCGATCCCGACGGCAACGCCGATAGCCGTTGCTGTGAACAACAACAATACCGCCGATACAACGGGTAGTAATATTGTCCCGACGGATGTCGCGGCCCAGGCGACCAGCACGCCGCTGCAAACACTCGCCCCGACGCAAATCTACACGCCGCTTCCATCACCATCCCCCACACGCACCCGCCGCGCCTACGTCCCCCCCACCGTGACCCCAACACCGCAGGAGATCGCGGTTGAGGATCGCTGCGGCGCAACTGTGACAACGAACTTGAATGTCCGGGCGGAAGATAATGTCGATTCGGAGATTGTCGCTATTATCCCGGCGGGTGATTATATCCCGCTGAACGCCAAAAACATTGACGGGAGTTGGTGGCAAACGGAATTTCAGGGAGAAACGGGCTGGGTGGTGAGCGATTTCTTAGATTTAGACCCGGTTTGCTCGTTAGAATTGAATAGGTAAATCGGTGACAGACGATTATTACGTCCCCGTGGGGCCGCATCGCGTTGAGATCGTCGTCAATAAATCTCGGTTTATTGCGACGGCGGCCCGCGCCGATACACCACAAGCCGCAAACCGTTTTATCGGGCAGGTTCGGGAGGAAATGCCGGATGCGTCGCATCATGTTTATGCGTTCCGGGCCGGGTACGGTAACAATGTGATCGAAGGGATGAGTGACGACGGCGAGCCTAGCGGCACTTCTGGCCCGCCGTCGCTGGCGGTATTGCGCGGTACGGACCTGGGCGATGTGGTGGTGGTGGTCACGCGCTATTTTGGCGGCAAGAAATTGGGTAAAGGCGGACTGGTCCGGGCGTATGGGGATGCGGTTCGGGCGGTGCTGGACGATTTACCAACGACCATCCGCACCGAAGTTCAGCGCCTACAAGCGACGCTCGCGTATAGCCATTACGAGCCAGTCAAACGCTTATTAGTGGGTTTCCGGGCACAGGTCGCGCAAGAAACATTTATGGAAGATGTAACGTTGTCGGTGGATGTGCCGCTATCGCAGGCGGGGGCTTTCCAGGCGGCAGTGACGGATACCACGCTTGGTCAGGTGATATTTGAGGCGGTGGGGCCACCGCGCAGCACTTAGTTCAGGGACGATAAGCGTTGATCAGCTTGATCATATTGCGGACTGAAACGGGTTTCAGGACGTATTCGTTAAAGCCGGCTGTCTGGAATTGTTCTGGATAACCCATCGCATCGTAGGCGGTCACAATCACAATCGGCTCGGAGATGCCCTTCTCGCGTAACATGCGCGTCAGTTCCAGGCCGTTCATGTTCATGTTCCCCAGGTTGACATCCATCAGAATAAGGTCAATATTACCCGGTGCAAGGGCTGCGAGCGCCTTATCCGGGTCGCTAAAGGTGATGAGTTCATCCTGATTCATTTTGGAAATGCGTTGCACGAGCGCAACATTGGCAGGGTTATCTTCTACATAAGCAATTCGCACAGTTCAGCCTCTTTCTGGGTCGGTATAATAATCTATTCTTAATGACGGGATTTTTCCTGCACGCTGTTTAAATCCGATCGCCACGCTATTCTGTGGTTGTACCTATTTTTAGCGAAATGTAGATAAAAAAACAAGGTAATGAGTGCTACCCATTACCTTGTTGGTGAAGATCATTGAACCTTGGGCGATCTTAGCCGGTGACAACCGGAATCAGGTTGGCATCTCCGCGAATCGTGACTTGCGAGGCCAACACCCACCCGAACCCAGCAGAGGTGTTGATTTGCACCCACTGGAAATCTGAGGTGCGGGCAACGATGGGCGCTTCAACCGGGCCGGGGACGGTCCCCAATAGGCCGAAGTTGGTGCCAGGGGCGGCATAGAGTTGTGCCGACGAACCGATCACCGCAATTGGCGTCGAAACCACGCCAGCCGCATCGCGGATAATCGGCACGCTCGCAATGTCACCACGGAAAACGACAAACTCGTTATTCACCCATCCCTGCCCGAACGGACCAGCGACAAGGAACCAGACGCCATCGGAGGCAATCCCAAGCACTTCAAACTGACTCCCCCCGCGTGCGGTAAAGACCTGTGTATAAATCGATCCGGGGCCAGAGCGAATGTTAAGAAAGCTCGTATTAACCACAACTACACTACGGTTGAGTTGTGGGGACGGTGCGGCAAATACGCCTGTATTGTTGGGGCCGCCACCTTGCCCCAGGCTAGTATCCACGATGGGGCCTGGCCCGGTGGTTGGTGCTTGGCTGGCTGGCGCATTTGTGACCGGGATCGGGTTTTCGTCGGTGGTGGTGCCGGTGCGGGTACGGACTGCCGAGAAAGGCACAAAGCCGGTGGTTCCGTCCGCAAGTTGAATTTCAACCTTTTGCGCATCTGGTGTGATATTAAGCAGGTACGCTTCGGTTCCTTCGGAGAGAACCGACGGTCCGCTGGCAACTTGCCCCGGTGAGAGGTCGAAGCCGACGGTCCCGACGTTAATCACCACAACATCGCGCTCGGTAGTACGGGCCAATCGGATGATAACCTTGTTTTCTTCGATCCAACTCACCCCGACCTGTGGCAGGTCCAGCGCGACCCAGCCGGAGATCGCATCCACAATCGGATAATCGGTGTCGTTATTGGCATCGTATAAGGTGAGGTTGACAACGGCACCGACGCTTGGGCTGGCGTAGGCGTTGGTGGTCTGATTGACGGCCCCCCGATAAATGATAGTGTTGCTGGCGGCAACGGGCTGGTTGGCGGTTGTGGTGGTAGCTGGCGCGGCGACCACGGCTCCCGCGTTATTATTACCGGCGTCGATGATAACGGGCGCGTTCGGTTGTGTATCGACCGAGACAAGCGGGACATTTCTAAAATCCCCACGCGGGACGGTAAATTCAATGTTGACCCACCCGACCCCAACCGGCGTCGAGACCTGGTACCAAGTATTATCCCCGGCTGCCCCTAGGACCGGTAGTTCGGTGCCGCCGACAACGGTCGTCGCAACCGAAAACGAGGCGCTAGGGCCGGTACGGACATTTAGAAAGCTGGTATTGACCACCAGGATTGGCGGCGCGAAAGTTTGCTGTGATGCACTGGCGAAAGAAAGATTGGTCTGAACCAGGATCAGGCTCACGAGGGTGATGACTAATCCGGTTACACGCACGAGACGTTTCATGCTAAGCTCCTGTGTAGTAACTGCGCTACGATAACTCGATTAGCTTCAACAATATCACATTTGCTGAGGATTCGCTAAGTTAACCATGTTCAAATCCCCCTTATGGAGAGTATAGCCCCAAATCGGATGGATCACAATTCGCCTTATCTTTATCCTTTTCTCTTCTTTCCAGAAAGGTAATTGCTCAGGGGCTTCACCCCCAAACCCGCACAAGCATTTGTAAAAGCCTGACTAAAACTTTAGGTGTGAAAATCTTCGATTTTCACAAAAGAACGTCTAAACCTTCATCTCGGATGACAAAATGGACGCATTTTGAATTTCACATAGCACGTCAAACGTATTGAAGTACACTCCGTTGTGCGGCACTTGCATTGGGTTGGCGGCCCGTTACAATGGATAACAACAGGACAACGACCATGAAGGAATAAAAGGCCCACCATGACAGAGGTGATTGTGATTGGCGGCGGCTTAGCCGGGACCGAGGCCGCCTGGCAACTGGCAGAACGTGATATTGATGTGCGCCTATACGAGATGCGACCCAAGCGCGAAACCGGCGCACACGCAACCAATAACCTGGGCGAACTGGTATGCAGTAATTCGTTGGGTTCTCGGCTGCCGGACCGCGCCAGCGGTGTTTTGCAGAACGAACTGCGTATGATGGGGTCGATGTTGTTGCAGGTGGCCGAGGCGGTCGCGGTGCCGGCGGGGGGCGCGTTGGCAGTAGATCGTGAACGCTTCGCGGAGCAAGTGACAGCCAATATCGAGGCGCACCCCCGGATTACCGTCATCCGGGAAGAAGTGACGGACATCCCCGCCCGGCCAACCATTATCGCGACGGGTCCGTTGACGGCCCCGGCTTTAGCGGAGGCAATTTCGCAGTTAAATGAGCAAGAGTATTTATACTTCTACGATGCCATATCCCCGATTGTGACGGCGGAAAGCGTCAATATGGAGGTGGCATTCTTTGCGAACCGTTACGGGCACGGCGATATTGAGGGCGAAAAGGGCGATTACATCAACTGCCCGATGACGAAAGCGGAATATGAGGCGTTTGTCGAGGCGTTGCTGGCAGCGGAAACAGTCCAGTTGCGCTCGTTCGAGGAAGAGGACCCGCAGTTCTTTGAGCGTTGTATGCCGATTGAGCAGATCGCCTCTCGTGGGTTCGATTCGTTAGCCTACGGGCCGATGCGCCCGGTTGGGCTGCGAGACCCGCGCACCGGCAAGCGCCCGTATGCGGTCGTCCAACTGCGGCAGGATAACATCGCCGCGAGCCTGTATAACCTGGTCGGTTTCCAGACGAACATCCGATATGGCAAGCAGAAAGAAATTTTGCAGATGATCCCCGGCCTGGAAAACGCCGATTTTGTGCGCTTCGGGCAGATGCACCGCAATACGTTTATCAATGCGCCGACGTTGCTACAACCGACCATGCAATATCGCCAACGGGCGGACCTGGCCTTTGCCGGACAGATTACGGGTGTCGAAGGCTACGTTGGGAATGTGGCAACCGGCTTATTGGCGGCGGTTAATATGGCTAAGCAACTACGCGACGAACCCGTCTGGGAACTCCCCCGCGAGACAATGCTGGGGGCGCTATGCCATTATGTGACCCACGCCGACCCGGATAGCTTCCAGCCGATGAAGGCCAATTTCGGTATCCTGCCGGATTTTGAGCCGCACATCCGCAACAAGCGCCAGCGTTACGCCGCCTACGCCACCCGTGCCCGCGAAGCGATGCAGGCCAGCATTGACGCCGCCGGTGATGATCGCTTGCGTTTGGCGGCGGCGCGGGCCGCACTTGCACCCATTACTTAACCCATTGATTTATTATAAAAGGATACCCTCTTGCCGACGCCCGCTGAACGACTAGACCGACTCCCTCCGTACATTTTTGTTTCGATTGCGCGTAAGATCAACCATCTGCAAGCGGACGGGCACAGCGTCCGCCGGTTGGATATTGGTAACCCGGATATGCCCCCGCCGGACCATGTGGTCCAGCAGCTAACGGAGACCGCCCACGACCCGACCCAACACGGCTATTCGGGGTATCGGGGGGTGGCGTCCTTCCGGGAGGCGGTGGCAGGCCACTATGCCCGGCGCTTCGGGGTGCGTTTAGACCCGGAAACGGAGGTGCTGCCGTTGCTGGGGAGCAAAGAGGGCGTTGTGAACTTGGCGACGGCCTACCTGGACCCGTCCGATGGGGTGCTGGTGCCGGAGGTCGGGTATCCGTCTTATGCGATGGCGGCCCGGTTAGCGGGGGCGCGTATGGTTTGGGTACCGATGGACCCGACTAACGGGTATATGTTGCGGGTGGGGGATGTGTCATCAACCGACGCGGCTAATGCAAAATTATTATGGACCAACTACCCCAACAACCCGACCGGCGGTGTGATTACAACGCGAGACTATGCGGTTTTGGTCGAGTTTTGCAAGCAGCACGATATTCTGTTGGCGTCCGATAACCCGTATGTCGAAGTGACGTATGACGGCATCCAGGCCGGAAGTGTGTTACAGGTGCCGGGGGCCAAGGATCACGCGGTGGAGTTCATGTCATTTTCTAAAGCGTATAATATGGCGGGCTGGCGGTTAGGGGCGGCGGTTGGCAACCCGGAGGCGCTGCGCCATTTGTTGCACATCAAAAGCAATATGGATAGCGGACACTTCAAGGCGATTTATGCGGCTGGGGTGGCAGCGTTGGAGGCGACCCCGGCGGATTGGATGCAGGCGCGGAATGCAATCTACCAGCGGCGGCGGGACATGCTGCTGGCGGCGCTGCCGGGGTTTGGGCTAGAAGCGCAGTACCCGCCACAGGGGGCGATGTACATCTGGGCGCGGGTGACGACGGGCGAGAGCGACACGGCTTATGTGGATCGGGCGTTGGCGGAGGCGCACGTTTCGCTCGCGCCGGGGTCCGCGTATGGGCCGGGCGGGGCTGGTTTTGTTCGGTTGAGTGTGGGCGTGCCGGATGCGGAGATACAGCACGCGCTGGATCAGCTCACGACATGGCACGCAAGCCGGGCGATCACATTATGAGTAAGACAATTGATCGGCGGCGGCAAGTGGAACGGGTTTTTCTGGTTGGGGCGGAGTTGCGCGGGGATGAAGGGTTGTTTCCGTTAGAGGATTCGATAAAAGAATTGGCCTTACTCGCGGAGACAGCAGGCTTAGATGTGGTCGGGCAGGTGACGCAGCGTTTGCACCGTATCGACCCGGCAACGTATATCGGGTCCGGTAAAGTTGCGGAAATTGCGGAGACGTTACGCCAGGACGAGATACCGGTTGTGATTTTTGATGATGAGCTATCGCCGCGCAATCAACGTGAGTTAGAGGAGCGTCTGGGGGAAAATGTCCGCTTGTTAGATCGATCTGCGTTAATTCTGGATATTTTCGCGCAGCACGCCAACACGCATGAGGGGGCTTTACAGGTGGAGCTAGCCCAATATCAGTATCGTCTGCCCCGGCTCACCCGTCAATGGACGCACTTGGCGCGTCAGGCGGGCGGCGGGAGTGTGGGCGGCGGCGCGGGGGGTGTGGGGTTGCGCGGCCCCGGTGAAACGCAGTTGGAGGTCGATAGACGCGAGATCAACGTGAAGATTGCCAAGCTCAAAGCGGACTTGGACAAGGTACGCACGCACCGCGAGACCCACCGTCGCAAACGACGGGAGGCGGGTATCCCGGTGTTGGCGCTGGTGGGGTATACCAATGCCGGGAAATCGACGTTGTTACAGCAGTTGACGACTTCTCGGACGTATGTTGCGGACCAGCTTTTCGCGACGTTGGACCCATTGACGCGCAAAACCGATTTACCGTCCGGGCGGGAGGTGCTGTTTTCGGATACGGTTGGGTTTATACAGAAGTTGCCAACGGCGTTAATTGCGGCGTTCCGAGCGACGTTGGAAGAGATTACGGTGGCGGATGTGTTGTTGCATGTAGTGGATGTGTCGCATCCGAACGTGGTTGGGCATATCGAAACGGTGGAGGACACGCTCGCGGAGATCGACATGCCGACCGAGACACGGCGTATCCTGGTATGGAACAAGGCGGATCGGTGGGATGAGGCCGAGCCACCGTATGCGGCAGCGGCTAAGGTGTATGATGGGCAGGCGTTGGTATCTGCCAAAACGGGTGCGGGGCTTGATGGGCTGCTAGTGGAGATCGAACGGGTGTTGGCGCTGTCGATGTACCGGGTGCAGTTGCGCATCCCGTATGCGGATGGCGATCTGGTGTCGTTGTTGTTTAACAGCGCGTATGTGGAGGATCACAGCCATACAGCGGAGGGGGTGTGTATGACGGTGCAGGTTCCGCCGTATTTATATAAGCGTGTCGCGAAGTATCAATTATTCCAGGCGGGTGAGGAGTAAGCATTATGCGGAAGCAGCTTGACGAATCGAAGATTTTAGGCCGGTTGATTAAATTGCTGTCGAACTCACTGGCCCAACAGCGCGGTTTGGTGCCGGTGATCGGGGTGGGGCTGGTGGTGGTGGGGTTGATCGTGTTGTTGGTGAATGTGTTTGTTGATGTGGCGGTCGTTGAGTTTATCGGGGTGTTGTTGCAGGGTGTGGGTGTGATTACGGCATTGGTTGGCTTATTGCTGGCGGAGCCGCTTGGAAAATGAGCGCGGTTCGGGTTCGGCAGGCGACATCCCCAGCGGACTGGCATCGGATTGTTGAATTAGAGTTGAGGGTGTGGGGGCTGCGCGAGATCGACGCGGTGCCGTATCATGTGCTGGCGCTGAGCGTGCATAATGGCGGGTTGTTGCTGATCGCAGAGGACCCCACGGCGGGAGATCGGGTGGTGGGGTTTGCGGTGGCGTTCCCGGCACGGCGGGAGGGCGTGTGGGTGTTGTGGTCGCACATTACCGGGGTAGACCCGGCTTACCAGGGTCGCGGGATTGGTAGGCGGCTCAAGCTTACACAACAAGAGTGGACATCGAAGAACGGTTTCCCGGCGATTGGGTGGACGTTCGACCCGCTACAGGCGGCGAATGCCAATTTTAACTTGAATGTGCTTGGGGCGGAGGGGGTGGCGTATCATCATGATTTTTATGGCCCGATGCGGGATGCGCTCAACTCGTTTGATCTGCCGTCGGATCGGCTGGAAGCCCGTTGGGAGGTAGCGGCACAGCCAACCGCGCCCCGAAGCCCAAGCGGGGATGGTCCGGTGTGGTTTTTGGTGGATGTGCGGGAGGGCTTGCCGCAATTGGTGGCGGATATACCGTCGGGCGCGGGCCGGGTGGCGATCCGGGTACCGCAGCACCAGGGCGGGGCGGATGTGGAAGGGTGGCAAACGGCGCTGCGGGTAGCGTTCCAGATGGCGCTGGGGGCCGGGTACCGCGCCTGTGGTTTTGTCCGAGATGGCGGGTACCCGTATTATGTTTTATCGCGTTGAGGCGGTATCAACGCTAGCGGCGTCGTTGAGGTCTGCGTAGTAAATATCCGGGCTGAAGATGGTATGCGTGTAGAGCTTCATATCGTCGGAGATGGCAAGCCCGGCTAGCGGTGCGGCGAGGTCGGTATAGATGACGATCTCAACTTGGTCGTTGGTACAGCCGCCATTTTCGCGGCATTGGGCCGGGTCGATGCGCCCGATAACGCCGCGTGTGCCCAGGGAGTAGGCAAAGTAGAGTTTTTCGTCTGGCCCGATGACGAGGCCGGTTGTATTTTGTAGGCCGGTGATGAGGGATTGCACGCGGTCATCATCGGCGGCGTTGATCGGCTCGCCGGGGGTGAGGTCATCGACGTTGATCCACTCGACAGCGCGGCGGGCGCTGCCATTATTGGCGATATACATATAGTCGCCATCGACCACGACCCCCGCCGGGGAGCGCAGCGCATCGACCATGAGCTGGGCCTGGCCATCGCGGGTGATGTGGGTCACGTTATTGCCGAGCAGGTTTGTAATGGCGAAGGCTTCGCCGTAGGGTGTGATACCCCAGGGGCCGTCTAGGTCGGTGGCGATGGTCTCGGTAGTGCGTTGGTAAACGCGCACGAGTTCGTTTGTTTGGAAGTCCGGAACCCATAGGTTGAGTTGGTCGTTTTCGTCGTCTTCGGCATAGAGCGTGTGCGCGTTGCGGATGCCCCACAGATAGCTAATGGTGGAGCCGGTATCGGCTTGGATTTCGTAGAGGGTCCAGTCGCCATTACAAGAGGCGTAGACCATGCCATTATGCCAGACTAGCCCGTTTGGGCGTTGGACGTTGCCGGAGAGGATCGACAGGTCGGTTTGGATGAAAGGTTCGGCAATATCCGGGCTGGTGACGGAGCTAACCGGGGTGCTGGTGGGGTCGGTCGAAACTGTTTCGGTGGGGGTGACGGTTGGCGTTTTGGATGGGCGCGGGGTGGGGTCTGTGTCTTGGGCGTACAAGAGCGTAAAGGGGATCATGCAGGCCACGAGTAAGAAAAGACGAATATGTGAAAAGTGGATCATAAAGCAACTTCTCGGCATGGGTTGTCAACAGGACTTACACTATACCGCCAGTTCGGATGGGGATCGAGATAAAAAAGGTGGTTCCAATGGATTCTTCACTTTCTAGCCAGACACGCCCGCTGTGGTTTTCGACAATTGTCTTGACAAGGTGTAGCCCTAGCCCGGTGCCGGTGATGTGTTCGGCCCCTTTTTGGTTGGCGCGGAAGAAGCTATCGAAAACGTTGGCATGGGCGGTGGTGGGGATGCCAATTCCGTTATCGGTGATGCGAAATACGATCTGGTCAGCGTCGGTGTAGGCGGCAAGTTGCACCTGGCCGCCTTCCGGGGTGAATTTGATCGCATTTTCGACCAAGTTCGCCAGGGCGCGTTCGAGCTGACCGGGGTCGCCGTGGAAAGTTGGTAGGCCGGATGCAATGTCGCTGGTTAGGGTGATAGCTTGGTCTTGGGCGAGCGCGTGCATGTCTTCTAAGACGTGTTGGATGACGTTAGCGGGTTGGCAGGTCTGGATGGTTTGGGCACCGGCACGGACGCGCTCAACGTCGAGAACGCCGCTGATAATGCGGTACATGCGTAGGAGTTGGTGTTCCAGGGTATTGAGGCTATAGGCGATGTCGTCGTCGGCTTGGTGGGTGGGAGTGAGGCTGTCGCTGAGCAGGTCCAGGTGGGCAAGGGCGGCTTGGAGGGGGTTTTTAAGGTCGTGGCTGGTCATGCGGACCATTTCGGACTTGAGGCGGTCGAGTTCTTTGAGGTCGGTCACATCGTTGAGGACGGCAACCCAGCCGTCGATAGCGTGGACTTCTTCTAAGGGGGCGATGTGAGACATATACACGCGGTCGTTGAAAACGATCTCGTAGGTGTGGACGCGGCGCTGACGAATATTCCGCACGACGGTAAGCAGGTTAGCGGGGAGGGCCTGGGGCGGCAGCACGTCGGTAACGGGTCCGGTGGCGTATTGCAGCGCCGGGAAAAGGCGTTCGGCGGCTTTGTTGGTAAAGACACGCTCTAGCTGGCGGTTGACGGCGACGACGGGGTTTTCGGTGCTGGTCAGTAGGGTTTCGAGTTGGTTACGGGCGGAGGCGATTTCTTCGTTTAGGGTTTGTTGTTGGGTAAAGAGTTGCCCGTGTTTGATGGCGACGGCGGCCTGTGCGCCGAGCATTTGGAGCAGGTGGGCGTCGTCTGGCTGGAAGGCGTGTTGGCGTTTACCGGTGACGGCCAGCAACGCGCCGATAACAGTTTCGGCGTACATCAGCGGGACGCAGATGACCGCGCCAAAGGTCAGCGAGGCATACGGGAGATCGTCTGCGCCGGGCCAATCGCGTTCGTAATTTTCCAGGTAGATTGTTTCGCCATGGCGCACGACGGCCCCGACGATGCCTTGTTCGGTGGGTAGCACGGTGCCGGCCCAAGTTGACGGCAAGTTATCAACCGCGCCGACTTCGATACCGTGGGGTGTGGTTAAAAAAACGGCGACGCCATCGGCATTGAGGCGGTTTAAGGTCTGGTTGGCGATCTGGCGAAGAATGACTTCGGGCGAGAGTTGGCTAGTGATGGCGAGGCTCATATCGTGCATGGCTTCGACCTGAGACGTGCGCTCTCGGAGAGGGATGATAATTTGTTGGCGAAGCACGCTCAGGCTGATGAGCAGCCCTGCCACGGAGCATAAGGCCACGGCTACGGCGGTGGTTGGCAGGCCGGGGCGTATGATGGCGATCACTAATCCAGCGGAAAACATCAGGATGCCGAATCGTTGCGCGGCGAAGGGGATACGCAGGCGGTAGCGCCAGAACACGTATAGAGTCGCGCCGACAAAGATCAGGTAAAAGGGGGGGATCACGTTGTTGATTTGGTTGGTGGTGTTGGATAGCGCGATGCTGAGGCCGGCGATATTGACACGGGGCAACATCAGTAATTGGTAGACGAGCAGGCACAGCCACCCCAGGATAAGTAAGATCAGGAAGCGCCGGGTTAGCAGGTTGGCGGTGGCAGTGGTAAAGGCGTAGATGGCGATGATGGTGCTGATGAAGCCGATCCGCATCATACCGAGTGCCTGGTTGAACAGGCTATCCGTCAGGCCGATGCTTTCGGCAGCGAGTGCGAGTGCTGCGCCGGTACTCCAGATGGCAAGCGTGATCAGCAGCACCCCCAACAGTTGCGCTTGGGGGTGGTGTGGGGTGTTCCAGTAGATGACGAGCAGAAATTCTAGCGCGAGGATCAGTGTGAGGGCGTTGATAACGAGCGTGGCAACACTGAGCAGCGGCATCGGGTGCTTTTTGGGGGGGCTTAGAAGCGGTTCTCGAAGCGGTACCCCACGCGATGTTCGGTGAGGATGTAAATGGGGTTGGCGGGGTCCGGCTCGATTTTGCGGCGAAGTTGGCTGATGTATACGCGGGGATAGTAGATGTCGTCAACGTATTCGCGGCCCCAGACGAGTTCGAGCAATTCGCGTTGGCGCACGACATGCCCGGATTTTTCCAGCAAGACGGCGAGTAGCTTAAATTCGGTGGGGGTCAGGTGGACTTTTTCGCCATCGACATGAACGTGCCGTCGTTGGAGATCGATATTGAGATACCCGTCTTCGTAGCCCTGGATGGCATCGTAGGCCCCGGCTTGGGCGCGTCGTAAGAGTGCATTAATGCGGGCGACGAACTCATCCAGGCGGATGGGCTTGATCAGGTATTCGTCGGCCCCGGCGTTCAGGCCTTCGATCACGTCTTTTTCGGTGACGGCATTGGCGGAAAGCATCATGATCGGGATATTGGAGACTTCGCGGATGCGGCGGCAGGTGGTCAGGCCGTCCATATCGCCGGGCATGACAATATCGAGAATCACCAGGTCCGGGTGTTCGTTGTGGAACAGCTTCAAGCCATCCAGCCCGTTTTTGCACATAAAAACGTCGTGTTTCTCTTTGCGGAGCTTGCGCCCGATTGCTTCCCGGATAGCGCGTTCATCGTCAATAATGAGAACCTTAATCGTCATAACAATCTCCAGGGTTTACCCACTTAACCACAATATCAGTTTATCATCGGGCGGGGTATGTTGCCAAGAGCACTTGAGTACCAGCCCAGGGTAATCGCTTCAAATCTGAATTGACGTAAAAAAGCATTTTGTATTGTTAAAAAGTATAGCGGGGGCTTTGCCCCCACACCCCCACAAGGATTTAGCAATCCTTGACCAGCGCTTTTTGGCGCTTTGCGCCAAAAATGTAAAGTTTTGGTCAAGCTTTTTCAAAAGCTTGGCAGGGTTTGGGATGCA
>DAOTUA010000168.1:0-8962 GCA_034437355.1 Anaerolineae bacterium
ATTAGAATTTGCAACCAACGCCCCATCACCCCAACCCCGCTGCGCCCGTTGCACATCCACCAACGCCAGATGCGCCGCGTTCACTTCCGGTAACATCAGCGGCACATCCTCCGTCATCCGATACGCCGACGCATTCGTGCAAACCACATGCCCCGCCGCCGCTAACGCCGGCTCGACATCATAAGCCGCCTCTTTCGGCAGCGCCGAGAAAACCAACGGCGACGAAAAACCCGCATCCAACGCCTTCACCGTCAACCCCGCCACCGCTGCCGGCGGTTGACCATCCAGTACCCAATGCACCGCCTCTCCATAAGCCTTCCCCGCGCTACGCTCGGACCCCACCACCTCCGCCACACGGAACCACGGATGATCCGCCAACAACTGGATAAACCGCTGCCCCACCGCCCCCGTCGCCCCCAATATCGCTACATCTAGTTTCTTCACAATTCGCCTCTCCTGATCTCATCATCCTTCATCCCACCCCAACCAACGCACACCCTCAAATCCCAACTGAATTTGTTTTCACCGCCGGGTAAGACCCCAACATCTTAACAAATGACGCATGTTGCAACAGGCGCACCAGCGCCTCCTGCGAGGTCGGCTCCTGCCAATGCCCCTCAAAATCCACATAGAAAACTGGCTCCCACGGACGATTACGCCGAGGCCGCGACTCAATTTTCGTCAGATTCAATCCCCGCGATGCAAACTCGCCCAGGCAATCATAAAGCGCCGCCGGGCGATGCCGCGTCGCAAACACCAACGACGTTTTGTTATACGCCCCCCGTGGCGGATCATCGTGCCCAAGCACAAAAAATCGCGTAAAATTAAACGGCAAATCCTCAATTTCTTCTGCCAGCACATCCAACCCGTAAAGCTCCGCCGCCAGCACACTCGCAATCGCCCCAGTATGATCTGGCTTCTCCTCCGCAATCATCTTAGCCGACCCCGCCGTATCATAACTTGGCACCGGCACCAAATTATGCCGCCGGATAAACTTCTCCGACTGCGCCAACGCCTGCGGATGCGACCGAACATGCGTCAAGTGATCCAACGTCGTCCCCTTCGTCGCCAATAACGCATGATGCACCGGGAAAATCACCTCCGCCTGAATCCGTAGGTCATAATCCAATAACAACTCATACGCCTGCCGCACCGCCCCCGCCAACGAATTTTCTACCGGCAGCATCCCATACGTCACCACGCGATCCTGTATCGCCGTAAACAACGTCGAAAAATCCGCACACGGCACCACATCGACCGATTCCCCAAAATGCTGCCGAACCGCCTGCTCCGAATAAGCCCCTTGCACCCCTTGAAACGCCACTTTATCCCGGCTTACCAACCTAAACCCCTATCCATAACTTGCCCACGCTAAAAAAACATCGTCCATCCTAAACGATGTTTTGTCAAGAACCAACCCGACGTTAACACGGCTATTGCAAAGTCGAGTTTTCACAGCGCAGGGACGCTGTTCCCGCCCCCTGTAAAGGGTTGGCACCCTTTGCACCCGTGTTTTCGGACGCAAAACGTCCGAAATAATAAGTTTTTGTTCACTTTTTTCAAAAAGTGACGGGTTTGGGCAGCGCCCAATAGTTAGCCATCTCACCCTTAGCTGATCTGGGTGTGTTCAAGCGAAGTCCCTAGGGTGTAACAACTATTTTCTGTGAAAGCAGTTACGAGATGTAAAGAGGGCCACCGCTAATCAATCGTATGCACCTTTAAGAAATTCGTCTGCCCACCAACACCAAACGGCGTCCCCGCAATAATGATCAACGTATCACCATCACGTACAAACCGATACTCACGCGCCGTTTTAACAATCAGCTCGATCATCTCATCAATCGTACTAAAATCCGGGATTAACATCGGCATCACCCCCCACACCAACGCCATCCGCCGATACGTGATCTCATTCGGCGTCACACACAAAATCGGAACCTGCGGACGTTGCGCTGCCACCTTCCGCGCTGTATACCCCGATAACGTCGATGTCACCACCGCCCGCGGCTTCAACACATTCGACATCTCATACGCCGCCGCACTAATCGCATCCGAGATCGCCTCGGTCGTACTCGTCACCTGCGGTACATTTTGGCGCACAGGCCAAGATCGCTCCTCCGCAGTTAACGCAATATCCGCCATAATCTGCACCGCCTCCACCGGATATTCCCCCGCCGCCGTTTCATTACTCAACATCACCGCGTCGGTGCCATCCACAATCGCATTATAAACATCGCTTGCTTCCGCCCGTGTCGGCCTGGGCGAGCTAACCATCGAACTTAACATCTGGGTAGCCGTGATGACCGGCTTACTCCGTTCATTACACAGCCGGATAATCCGCTTCTGCTCTCGTGGGACATCCTGCGGCGGTATCTCTAACCCCAAATCGCCACGCGCCACCATAATCC
Source organism: Anaerolineae bacterium (assembly GCA_034437355.1). Classification (GTDB taxonomy): domain Bacteria; phylum Chloroflexota; class Anaerolineae; order Aggregatilineales; family Phototrophicaceae; genus DAOTTY01. The sequence continues at coordinate 2,409 of DAOTUA010000168.1, forward strand.
CATCACACACATCAATGATGTCCTCAATCGACTCCAACGCCTCGTGCTTTTCCACTTTAGCGATAATCCCGGCGCGCTGCTCCCCCCCCAAATAATTGATCAACCAACGCAACTGCCGTATATCTTCCGCACTCCGCACAAACGACAACGCGATATAATCCGGTTGCTTCTTAATCACAAACGCAATATCCGCCCGATCCTTTTCTGTAATGGCAGATAACTTTAACCGCGCTGTCGGGGCCATCATCCCCTTCCGAGACTCAATCAACCCATCCACATCCGCCGTCACCACGACCCCCCGTGCTTTTTTCTCGCGGACGGTGAACTGTAACTCCCCATCCCCATATAACAACGGCATCCCCGCCTCAATATCCTGAATAAAATCCTGGTGCGGCAACATCACCCGCCCATTCGATCCGTCCACCTCATCCAGCGTAAACTCTAATTCATCGCCAGCCTTTACGGAAACCGGCTCCTTCACCAACCCCAAGCGTATCTTCGGCCCCTGTAAATCCGCCAAAATCGCAACCACAGCCCCCTCTTCCGTTGCGACTTCGCGCACCCGGTCAATCGTTTCGCTGTGCGTTTGATGATCACCATGAGAAAAATTAATACGCGCTACATCCAACCCCGCCCGGATCATGGCACGAAGCGTTTTCTTATCCCGTGAGGTTGGCCCAATTGTCGCCACAATCTTTGTCTTTTTGCCATCTATTCCGTATCGCACCATAAGCCCCTACTCCTTGCTACATCAACACCGTCAACAAAAACGGGCCGATACACCATCAACCGGCCCGATTCGCTTCTCAACAACTAATCGTCTAAATCCATCCCCAAATTCTTAAAAGCCGCTTTCCCGGCATAAACCGCCGCCCCGCCGAGTTGCTCCTCAATCCGCAATAGCTGATTGTACTTCGCCACCCGATCACTACGCGCCGGTGCCCCCGTCTTGATCTGCCCCGCATTCATCCCGACCGCCAGATCAGCAATCGTCGCATCCTCCGTTTCCCCGCTGCGATGGCTCGTCACCACCGACCACCCGTGCCGCTGCGACAACTCCGCCGCCGCTAACGCCTCCGTCAAAGACCCAATCTGATTCACCTTAAACAACAGCGCGTTCGCCGCCCGTTCCTTGATCCCCCGCCGGACACGCTCAACATTCGTCACCAGCAAATCATCCCCCACAATCTGCACCCGGTCGCCAACCTTCGCCACCAAGCTAGACCAAGCCTCCCAGTCGTTCTCGTCTAACCCATCCTCAATCGAAATGATCGGGTATTTCTTCGTCCACTCCACCCAGAAGTCCACCATCTCCGGGCCGGATAACTTCTTACCCTCAATCTCCAGGTTATAAGCCCCATCCTCATAAATCTCAGACGTTGCCGGGTCCAGCGCAATAAAAATCTCCTCACCCGCCTTATACCCCGCCTTCTCAATCGCCTCCATAATCAAATCTAACGCCGCCACATTGGACCCCAAACCAGACGGTGCAAAGCCCCCCTCATCGCCCACCGTCGTACTGTATCCCTTGCTAGCCACCACCTGCTTCAACGTGTGATAAATCTCCGTTCCCCAGCGCAACCCCTCACGAAAGGTTGGTGCCCCCACCGGCATTACCATAAATTCCTGGAAATCCGTACTATTGGCAGCGTGCTTCCCACCGTTCATGATATTCATCATCGGCACCGGCAACACATGCGCATGTGCCCCCCCAATATAAGCATACAACGGCAACCCAGCACTATTCGCCGCTGCTCGTGCCACCGCCATCGACACCCCCAAAATCGCATTTGCCCCTAATTCCCCCTTATTCGGCGTCCCGTCCAGCTCGATCATCGCCTCATCCACCAAAATCTGATCAGAAGCGTACATCCCGCGCAGCGCGTCAGCTATTGGCCCATTAACCGCCTGCACCGCTTTCAACGTCCCCTTCCCCAGATAACGCCCCTTATCGCCATCACGCAACTCAACCGCTTCATGTTCGCCCGTCGAGGCCCCACTCGGCACCGCCGCCCGCCCCGTTGCGCCATCTGCCAACAAAACCTCAACCTCAACCGTTGGGTTCCCGCGCGAATCTAGAATCTCTCGACCGTGAATCTTGTCAATGATCGTCATATGTGGCTACTTCTCTTTCGGTTTATATATGGTAACTAACTTCTAATTATAACAGGTGCTAGCGAAGTTGCCGCCTCAGCGTGTTAAATCTCTTTGAAAATTTGTGAGACATGCCCAAAAAAATTCGGTATATCTTACAGCCCAGCGGCTTCGCCCTCGAACCCCACAGTATCCTAATCTCTACCTGAGTCGTTACTGAAAATCTTCAATTTTCACAAAAAGACCGTCTAAACCTTACCCCCCAAATAAAAAAGGTACCCACTGGGTACCTCTCAAATCTAGTGACCTACTTTGTAGGCTAGTAACTGCTGCAAGTGCCGCAGCCAGCCTCGCCGGATGCCCCACCATCATCACTCGTCTTGAACGACGTACCACACCCACAAGACGATACCGCATTCGGGTTATCGATACGGAACCCACCACCCATCAAGCTATCCACAAAATCAATTGTCGCCCCCTCCAGGTACATCAAGCTGGTCGGGTCCACAATCAACCGAACACCGTTGGCGGCCTCCACAACCTTATCCGTCTCACGCGGCGTTTCCTCAAACGCCATGCCATACTGCATCCCAGAACACCCACCACCAGACACAAACACCCGTAGCGCGTGGTTCGGGATTTCACGCTGCGCTAGCAAATTGCTGATCGTTGTCGCAGCACGCGGCGTCACTGTTAGCAAGTCCGTTTCGATCGTCGGCTTATTCGTCGGTTCCATAATTGACATTGGGTTAGCTCCCCATAAATTATTCTATACGGATATGTGTAATACTCCCAAAGAGTGTAGCACAATACCCGCTAACGGTCAATTATTCTAAAGTATATGATAAAAATTCATGCCCCGCCCATATACGCTTTCGGGAAATCATAAGAACACGTCGATCCCCCCTCAGCAACCCGCGTCCCACGCCGGGGAACCACCCCCATCAGCTTAGCGACCAATCGCATATCCATTTGGCACAAACTATCATCATGATGCGCCACATCATGGTAAGGGCAGTTGCTCGTGTGCAGCGTATACACCTCGCTATGCTCCTCCCAATACGCCTCATACCCATGACGGTTCAAATACTCCACCACCATATCAAACCGCTGCGCCAACGGAGCATCCGGGATATGCGCCGCCTCCGCCATATCATCCGCCACACCTTCCAAGATCACATTCACATTATCCGGTGGCAGGTGCTTACGGATCTCATATAGCAACGTTTCTGTTAAATACTTATAATTCGTCGGCAGATGCCCGTGCGCCTTGTCCGTCAACGTGTAAATGTGCTGCGGACGCCCCGGTTTGTTCCGATGCCGCATATCCGGGCAGCAGATCAACTCCTCACGCTGCAATAAGTTCAAATGATGCCGGACCGTCACCGCCGTAATCTTATCCCCCCGGATACGCTGCAACTCCTCTACAATCTCGTTAACAGTCCCCCGGCCCATATGATTCAACACATCAATGATTTGCTGTCTTGTCTTTTGCATATTGGTTTCTACGATAAATATCAGTAAAAATATTCTATAAGCCCATCAACCCATTGTCAAACTTTGATAACCCGTTGGGTGCATTTTAGATGATTGGCAAACTAGCGGGGTGTGTCACGAATAATCCTCATCAATAAATTCTAACCCGCCCTGATAATCTTCATCCATCGGCAACGCTTCCGGCACATCATCCGGCAACGACCGCGGCGGGGCCAGCCGAACATCGCGTGTCACATGCGCCCGGCCCATCGACGCGCCGGTCGTCTGCGGTGTCGCACAATGCGGGCACAACTCCCACGCCAACTGCAACATCTTCCCACACCGAATACACGGTTTCTTTAACCGCGTATGGCAATACGGGCACGCCTGCCATTCATGCTCCACCCGCTGCCCACATCCTGGGCAAGTCGGCCTCTCCTCAATCGCCTGTAACAGCGCCTCCTCCTCCAACGACCGTTCATACGCCTCCGAAAGCGTCTCCCTGGGCCGTAAAAAGATGTAAATCAACAACCCCGGCAAATTCAACACCAACACCAGCGCCCCCACCAACAACCGCGCCCATACATCCCGTGACCGTGCCCGCATATCTCGGTACGCCCAGATCACCATCGCCAACCAGGCCGCCGCCAATACGCCCCCGCCGTAAATCCCGCCCCACAATAAAAGATTCTCTGCACTCAACACGCTCGGTCACCCCTTCAGAAGCTCACCTGCACACACTGCGAGTATATCAGCCGCCCCTACCCCTGACAATTGCCCCACCCAACACCCATTCCAGGTTTGTTTTGCGCCCGCAAATCTCATACACTGTCTATATCACTTATCAACAGGCCAAACTAGGAGCCAACCATATGGTTAACACACCAGAAATCAAAATCGGCGCAGAGGATGTCGTCTGGGATTTATCCGTTTTCTACGATAGCCCAGACGACCCACAAATTGACACCGATATGCACGACATCCAACAACAGGTTACCGCCTTTGTAGAACAATACCGGGGCCAGGTTGCCGTACTGGGTGCGTCCGCCCTGCATGGGATGATGCAGCGCCAAGAAGAAATCTACGAACAAGCCCTACGCATCTATTACTATGCCATGCTCTTATACGCCGAAGATACCAACAACGAAACCTACGGCGCATTCGTGCAGCGTATCACCCAATTCTTCTCCGAACTCCAACAACAAATGGTCTTTGCCGACCTCGAATGGAAGAACACGCCCCCCTCACAACAACAAGACATCCTCACCGACCCCACCCTCGGCAAATATAAACATCCCCTAGAAGCCGAACTGCGCTACAAACCCTTCACCCTCTCCGAACCAGAAGAAAAAGTGCTAATCGCCACCAGCGTTCACGGGCGCAGCGCCTGGACCCGCTTCTTCTCCCAGCTCACCTCCGCCATGCGCTACCAATGGGGCGACAACGACCTGTCACAATCGGAAATCCTCGCCAAACTCTACGACAGCGACCGCACCGTCCGTCAAAAAGCCGCCGAATCAGTCACCGACGGCCTAAAAGCAAAATCAATGGAACTAACGTTCATCTTCAACGTGCTAGCCGGCGACAAAGCCACCAAAGACAACCTACGCGGCTACCCGTCCTGGATTTCATCTCGCAACCTCAGCAACAAAGCCCCCGACGAAATCGTTGAGGCGCTCATCAACACCGTCACCGATCACTACGAACTAGTCACCCGGCACTACAACCTCAAACGGATATTGCTCGGCCTAGACGAACTCTACGACTATGACCGCTACGCCCCGCTTCCGCTAGATACCGACGACAAACGCTATACCTGGGAACAAGCCCAGCAGATCGTCTTAAACGCCTTTGGTAGCTTTAGCCCACAAATGTCAGAGATCGCCGGTTACTTCTTCGACCAAAACTGGATTCATGCCCCTGTGCGCCCCGGCAAACGTGGCGGCGCTTTCTCCGCATCCGCCACCCCCAATACCCATCCGTTTGTCTTGCTCAACTACCTCGGCCAACCGCGTGATGTCTCCACCTTAGCCCACGAACTCGGCCACGGCGTCCACCAATACCTCGCCAACCGCGAACAAGGGCTAATTAACGCCGATACCCCCCTCACTACATCCGAAATGGCCTCCGTTTTCGGTGAGATGCTCGTATTCACCGACCTGATGGAACGCGAGACCAACCCCAAAATTCAGCTTTCGATGCTTGTCGAAAAAATCGAAGACACCTTCGCAACCGTTTTCCGACAAATCAGCATGAACCGCTTTGAGAACCTCATGCACAACGCCTACCGCGAACAGGGCGAACTCAGTACCGCCACCCTCAACGAACTATGGCTCCAATCTCAGCGCGATATGTTCGGCAACAGCATCACCATCACCGAGAACTACGGCCACTGGTGGAGCTACATCCCGCACTTCTTACACACCCCCGGCTATGTCTATGCCTACGCCTTCGGTGAACTGCTCGTCCTCGCCCTATTCGAGCTTTACAAACAAGAAGGAGACACCTTCGCCCCCAAATACATCGACATTCTCGCATCCGGTGGCAGCGACTACCCAGATCGCATCTTAGCCAAGGCCGGCATCGACCTCAACGACCCCACCTTCTGGCAAAAAGGGATCGCCGTCATCCAACGCCTGGTCGAACAAGAAGAAGCCCTCGCCCGTCAGGTCTACCCAGAGAAGTTTACAAGCTAGACCTGACCAGAGCAGGGTGAAGAACATCGCCAAAGGTGATAAAAACCCCTCCCTCCCGCCGCTTTAGCGCCGGGCTGGGGGGGCAGGCGGAGCAGTTACAAATGGACGCTTTTTGTCCACAGAGGGAAACCCAGCCTATAGCGCCCGCAATACATGCGTGATAACCGTACTCCCAATCCCCCCGATATTCTGAATCATCGCCGTCCGAGCATCCCCCACCTGATTATCCCCAGCCGTGCCGCGCAATTGCAGCACCGCCTCCACCGCCTGGTAAACCCCCGTCGCCCC
>DAOTUA010000169.1:0-10837 GCA_034437355.1 Anaerolineae bacterium
CGTGCCAGAGGTAGAGCCGACCAACCCCGACGACAACTAGCCACCGTAACGACTCAGGTAGAGATTAGGATATCGTTGGGTTTCACCCCACACCCCATCACTTTTTCTGGAAAAAGTGATGGGGTGTGGGGTGAAACCCCACGATATCCTAATCTCTACCTGAGTCGTTACGGTGGCTAGTTGTCGTCGGGGTTGGTCGGCTCTACCTCTGGCACGGTCACAATCAACTGATTGCGTGAGACGACCAGGTTATAGCGTTGGACGATCTCGGCGTTGTCGATATTCCGCGCCTCCAAAATATCCCGCGCAAACAGCAAGTTATACGCATCGGACGGGTAGGTGGGGTCGCCGCCGGTGCTGTCGCTCATATCGAACCGGGCCGCGACTGCATCTGGCACCCGGATCGTCATCTGCCCGTTAGCTAAGGCCAGTGTGCCCAGGTTATCCTCCGGCCTCGAAAAGACGGTGTTATAAACGGGTAGGGTGATGACGGCATTGCCTATCTGCTGGCTCAAATTCAATCGCTCTAGCCGAACCCCACCCAAGTTCATCCGCACATCACCATCAACTGCTTCTAGCTGCACATCAACCGGAACCTCTGGCGGCAGTTCGACCAACAGCGTCCCACGCCCGACCGCCTCCAGCATCGGGACCGGGTTCCGCCGAATCTCATTGACGGTGAGTGTTGCGCTGGTATCATCATCGCGGATGAAACTCTCGACCAGATCGCGCTCGGTGCTGCCCTCAAATGTGATGCGGGCCGTGCGTTCGTCGCCGGTGGGGGCGCGGGTGATCTCAACATCGGTGGTTAACGACTGCAAGCGCACCCGCAGCAAAATGATCTCATCGGCTAGCTGTTGCTCGACTATGATCACGTTTTCATTACGCTGTTGGGTTTCTCGGACGTTAAACGCGGTATACCCCACCCCACCGAGCAGCAACAACCCCGCCAGCAACGCCACCCCTTCCCCGAACGGAACCCGGCCCCGCAACAACAAAGCTAGCCCGGCGATCACCAACAGAATCGGCACCGCCCGCCCAATGAGATCATCCAGGTAGGGCGGGAAAACGCCGAACACACGCACCAGCCACAGCCCCGCCGTCGCCACCAGCAACAGCCCAAATAATAAATTACGTCGCGGTGTTGGGATCATGCGGGCCTGCCGATCTGCCGTAGAAAGTAGATGAGACTGAGGGCAAACAACAATGCCGGGTAGAACAGGTTCGCGCCGTCTGGTGTGTGTGTTAGCCCTTGCAGGTTGGCATACCACCCTGCCAACACCAGTACGATCAACAGCATGGCGACGACAAACCACAGGCCGCCACGCCGCCCTTCATCGGTGGGGGACGCCTGCGGGATAGCTAGCCACAGCATCACATACAACACGGCAAACGCGCCGAGCGTCAACAGAGCCAGGCCGATAAATGTCAGCCGAATTACCCAGGTATTGACCGGCAAGCGAGCCGCCATCCCACCACAGACCCCCGCCAGCACCCGGTCATAGAAACTACGATACATAACCGTCCTACTCGATTGAATGGCAACATTCAAACGATAGCGCCGCGAACGCTATCATGCAAGTCCGGGCTAGCCTATGGGGTCCGATGCCATCAAGAACGCCCACGTCCCACGCTGGACAGCTTGCCCATGCTGGTTAACGATCTTGAAGTCCATTTCTACGATGCCCCCGCCCAAGCGTTTCATCGCCCGGAGCTTGCTCACCTCTAGCTCGACATGAATCGTGTCACCAATTCTCACCGGCTGGCTGAACTTCACAGTCATCTCACGGAAGGCGAGAATCGTCTGCTCTAAGAACCCAAGTTGATAGGCTTGCCCCACGGCGAAGCTCACCGAGAGCATCCCATGGGCGATGCGCCCCTCAAAAGCGGTGGTTTGTGCGTAAGTCTGCGATGTGTGCAACGGGTTATAGTCCCCAGTGACCCCGGCAAAGTTGATCACGTCCGCTTCGGTGACGGTCCGCCCGCGTGTGCGAAGCTGCTGCCCCTGCTCGAACGCCTCAAAATACATCCCGACTGGGCCGTGTTCGTTGAATTGCATGTGCTAGTCTCTTTCTTAAATCTTCCTCAAAAACCCGCGCCATTCTAGCAGATGTGCGCGTACTTAACGAATATTTAGAAAATCAAACGGTTTGAATTCGCAATTTAGGCTGCGATCCGTTAAAATATAATTGGTTTAAGCGTACATTATGCACCTATTAAACCGTGTTGGATAGATAACCTGTGTGTTCAGCACTGCATCAAAGCTATTTCCATTTTGTCTTTCAAGGAGAATTTCCTAACTATGAAAAAATCTGTTCTCGCCGTACTGCTGACATTAGCCCTTATCGTTGTCAGTGTGGCCCCCGTGATGGCTCAGGATACAGTCGATTCCGTTTGTCTCGTCACAGACGTAGGCAAGGTGAATGACGGCACGTTCAACCAGTTTGCCTACGAAGGTATGCTGCGTGCGGTCGATGACTTCAGCCTGGACTCCACGTTTATCGAAACCACTGCCCAGACCGATTACGAAACCAATATCAACACCTGCATTGATGAAGGGTTCGATATTGTCCTTACGGTTGGCTTCTTATTGGCAGACGCCACCATCGCTGCTGCCGAAGCTAACCCCGAAGTCTATTTCATCGGTGTGGACCAGTTCATCATAGATGGCCCGGAAAACATGGTCGGCCTTCAGTTCCGTGAGGACCAGATGGGCTATGCCATGGGTGTTCTGGCAGCGTTGATGTCCGAAACGGGCACAATCGCCGGTGTATTCGGTGAAGAAATCCCGCCGGTTGTCAAGTTCCGTAATGGGTATGTCAACGGCGCAGCCGCCACCAACCCGGACCTGGAAATCCTGACGCTTTACATTGATAGCTTTATCGCCCCGGAGCGCGGCGCAGCAGCTGCCGAGCAGTTCATCGGTGAAGGTGCCGACGTGATCTTTGGTGGTGGTGGTGTGACCGGTTCCGGTGGGATTCGTTATGCTGCCGAGCAGGGCATTTCGGTCATCGGCGTGGACCAAGACGAGTATTACACGACTTTTGGCGCGGGCGAGACCCCCGGCTCGGAAAACATCATTTCCTCCGCCCTCAAGCGCGTTGACAACGCAGTATACGAGAACATCGCATTCCTAGTTGAAGGTGATCTGGATAGCTTCAACGGTGGTGGCCTGTATGTCGGTGATGTGACCAATGCCGGTGTTGGCGCAGCCCCCCCGAACGAAGCTGACGTTCCGCAAGAAGTACAGGATGCCGTCGCCGAAACGTTCGCCAAGATCGAATCGGGCGAGATCGTCACCGGTGTAGACCCGGCAACGGGTGCCCCCCTGGACCCGATCCCGACCGTAGCAGCCGATGCCGGTGCCTTTGAAACCCTGCTCGCGGCAGCAGATGCGGCTGGCCTAGTCGATACACTCACTAACGATGGCCCGTTCACCGTCTTTGCCCCGACAGATGAAGCGTTCGCGGCAGCCCTGGAAGCACTCGAATTGACAGCCGAAGAACTGCTGGCAGATACCGAGTTGTTGACTACCGTGTTGACTTACCACGTTCTCCCGGTCGCCCCGGAAAGTAAGGTGCTGATCCGTGAGGATAGCGTAACGACCCTGCAAGGGTCCGACATTTCTATCGAAGTGACCGAAGATGGCGTCGTGCTGAACGGTAGCGTCAACGTCGTCACACCGGACGTATTCGCAGAGAATGGCGTTATCCACGTCATCGACGGGGTGCTGCTCCCACCCGCGTAAGCTGTTCGCGGTAATCCCCTAAACGGGGTACCATACAAACCGAGGTACGGGTTGCCGTGCCTCGGTTTTTTTTGGTAACGACTCAGCTTGCCCCCCACCCCGGCGCTAAAGCGCCCGTGAACGGTAGTTTCCCCTTCTCGCTGCAACAAAGTTTCTATGGGGGAAGGGGTTAGGGGATGGGGGTATTCAGACGAGTACCTGAGTAGTTACAAAAATTGTCATATTTTGTCATCCAAGATGAAGGTTTAGACGATTTTTTGTGAAAATCTTTGATTTTCACAGCTAAAGTTTTGGTCAAGCTTTTGCAAAAGCTTGTGGGGGTTTGGGGGCGAAGCCCCTGAATAGTCACGTTTTTTGTTTGTGTATAGGCGAGGAGAAACCCATCATGGATTATATGCGTCTAGGGCAGTCTGGGTTACAGGTGTCGCGAGTGTGCCTGGGCATGATGACTTACGGCGACCCCAACTGGCGAGACTGGATTTTGAGCGAGGACGAAGGCCGCCCGTTCATCCGAAAAGCAATCGAAAGCGGTATTAACTTCTTCGACACCGCCGATATGTATTCCAACGGCGTCAGCGAACAGGTGACGGGCAAGCTGCTGAAAGAATTCTCCCCGCGTGAGGAAGTCGTCGTTGCAACCAAGGTTTACTTTGCACACTCCGATAAGCCGAACATGGGCGGGCTGTCTCGTAAACATATCATGGACGCTATCGACCGGTCGCTGGCAAACTTGGGTATGGATTATGTCGATCTGTACCAAATTCACCGTTGGGACTATAACACTCCCATTGAGGAAACCATGGAAGCCCTACACGATGTCGTAAAAGCGGGCAAAGCGCGTTACATTGGTGCGAGCAGCATGTGGGCTTGGCAGTTCGCTAAGGCGCAGCATATCGCCCAAACCAACGGCTGGACGCGCTTTATCAGTATGCAAAATCACTATAATCTGATGTACCGCGAGGAAGAACGCGAGATGAACCCGCTATGTATCGATCTGGGTGTCGGGCTGATCCCCTGGTCGCCGTTGGCGCGGGGGGTACTGGCAGGCAACCGCACCCGCGATGATGCCCGTCACACCAAACGCGCCCAGACCGATACCATCACCGACCAGTTGTATACACGCAAAGAAGATTTTGATGTCGTAGACCGCCTGAAAGAAGTCGCAACGGACCTGAATTATAAACCCGCACAGGTGGCGCTGGCGTGGCTGTTGCACAAACCGGGGGTGGTCGCTCCGATTGTGGGCGCATCGAAGATGTACCAACTCGAAGAAGCTGTCGCCGCGACCGAGATCGAACTCGACCCGGTCACGATTGCTCGCTTAGAAAAACCCTACACAACACAGCCCGTACTCGGCCACGAGTAAGCGACACCCCATGCGCCCTACTCGGCTTCCCCGGTAGCGAGCCGGGCCACCCGTCGCCCGATCTCGACCGCAAAGTTAGTCCCGCGGTCGTAAGGGTAGACCTGGCTCATACTGGCCCAATACACGCCGGGTAACGGGGTGGTTAGCGCCGGGATTTTCTCGCGGTGGTAGGTGCCGGGGATGGGTTGGGCATACGGTGCCCGGAAAACCCACGTTTTGCGTATCCAGTGGTCGCGGTATTGCGGGTTAAACGTTGGCAGCACCGCTGTAAATCGCTCGATCAGATCGTCGTCGCTCATCGTCATGTAGTCGTGGTCGGGTGGCACGTAGTCGCCCATATAGATCAGATGATCGCCGTTGAAATGCTCCGGTGACATGAAATTGGTATGCTCCACTACTGCCAGGTAGGGAAAGTCGTTTTCGTGATTATCTGGGCTGCGGGCCGGTAGGTTGAGCCAGTAGGTGTTATCGGTAAACAGTTGATGCTTTAGTGCCGCGATCACGATTACGGCGCTGTAGCTGCTCAGGTCGGCCATCATATCGCCGTAGTGCGTGTTTTGTAGTGATGGCGTGAGCTTGAGCATGATATGGGGGGATGCGGTGCTGATCACACGGTCGAAGGCTATCGGCGTCCCGTTCACCGTCAGGGAGGGATTGCCATCTTCCGCCACTGTCACCGACTGAATCGGTGTTTCGTAGAGGATGTGAACGCCGTTGGCCTCTAAGCGGTCGGAGAAATCCTCCATGAACTGTTGAAAGCCGCCCTCGTAAGACCCCAGCTTAACCGACCGGGTGAAAATGCGTGCCCACAGCCAGGCCATGTTAACCTCGGTGTACTTCTCCCCGAACTTGCCGATTAACAACGGTTTGAAGAACATCTCATAGGCTTCTTGGCCCATGTAAAGCTGCATCCACTCATGGGCGGTGTACTGTTCTAAGAACTCACCATCACGGATGATGAACTTCAGCAACGCCCCAAAGAACCCCATCCGCAAAATGCTAAACGGGGATAACGGCAGCGAGAAAATAGAAGCGTTCATCTCGCTGCGCAGCATCTCGCCATTGACCCAGTAGCTTGTCTTGGGGCGCGGGAATACGATCTTGTGCCGCACGCCGAGTTCGTCTGCCAGGCGCAATAGATGATCGTCGGTGGTGAACCAGTGGTGATAGAACTTCTCCATATACCAATCCCATTGATCATCCTTGAAGCCCGCCGCTAGCCCGCCGGGGCGGTCGCTAGCTTCGTAGATGTGGACTTCGTGCCCGGCCTGCGAGAGTTCCCAGGCGGCAGCTAGCCCGGCGACACCCGCGCCGATTACACCCATTTTCATTGGTCGTTCCTATCGGTTGTTGTCTGTGGTGTGATCATTATACACGTCTGCGGTGTAACTACTCAGGTAGAGATAGGATATTGTCGGGTTAGCGGGCCAAGCCCCGGAGAAGTTACTCTGTGGTTTTGGTTTATATTCCGCACCATCTTACGCAGGATTCGCTTCATGCTGTAGCCCACATTCACAACAGCGATTGTGGACGCGGCATCCGATCCATAGCGGTCAGGTCGGTTACGGTGACGATCCCTTCCATTGCGAAAGCGATGATACCGCCGTTACCCATCGTTAACGCGCTGACAGCCAGCCGTGGCGTGACGACATCGGCTAGCAGCTGCACCGGCTCGGCAGCGGCGAACAGGTCCACGGCGAATTTTTGATGCGTGAAGGCCATCTCCGCCCCTTGATAGACGCGCAGGATACCCGTTTCCGAGTCGCTGGTGGCGCATAGGTCGCCGTCGCGGGTGCAGGCTAGGCGGTTGATAAAGTAAGGCATGGGGCGGGTTTTCTGCACGCGCCCGCCACTGGTGACGCGCACCAACCGTTTGCCATCGGAGCCGTAAATGGCGGCGGCGTTATCCGCCAGCACCAGTTCTGGGAGGGTGGTATCGCCCGGCTCCAGGCCAATATCGAACCGCCCGACCGCGATATGCTGCTGGAAGATATACAGTTGACCATCCTCATCAACTGCGACCGAAATCCCCATAACGCGATCCATCGCCACCGATGTCAGATGCGTATCGGCTGTGTCCAGGGGGAGTTCGCTGTTTTCGATCTGCACGGTCAGGCCGTGCCCGTCGTCGTATAGATGCTGGCGTCCGTCGTCGGTGCTGTGGATGGTCAGATCGCGCAGGCGCACCACCGGCAAGACCCCATCATTGGGGGCTGCCAGGCGATCCAGGAATAGCCGCCACTCGTCCGATGTACGGTCGGCGGTGCCGGTGGGTGGGCTAGCGAACACCTCCCGCCCCAGCGCCGCCCCCGTGTCCAGTTCAAAAAATGCCGCGTAGTCCCCCGTAACCCACGCGCATAACACGTCTGGCTCGCCGGGGAGGATGTCTAGCCGATAAATTGAGTCGTCTGTTAGGTGTACTCGCCACGCCATAGCAGCCTCTATTTGGGATAAATTTGGGATATTTTGGGATATATTCCAGTTTACAGGACTTATTCCCAGAACACAATCAAAGCGTGCAGGGTAATCGCATCAAATAAAATTTCGATCTCGTTAAAGACCACAACGATTCAAAACGTAGGGGCATCGCGTGCTATGCCCTGGGTTCAGCACGCTGAACCCCTACAATCACCAGTTTTTTGCGTAAATGTCAACACAATCTAGTGGAATAGATTGGGATCGCATCCCAAACCCTGCCAATCTTTTGAAACGGATTGACCAAAACTGCTGGTCAAGGATTGTTAAATCCTTGTGGGGTAGTGGGGGCAAAGCCGCTGCTATACGTTTCAACAAGATATGATGTGCTTTCGACGGCGATTCAGTTTTGGTGCGATTACCCTGTCAAAGCGTGAGGATCAATTCTGTTTGGCTAAGGTAGGGTTGGTAGCCTAAGCTATCTAATACCGGCCACGCCCGCGAGTTCTCCGCGATATTGACGGCCCCACCTTGCGCTCGCTGATACTTATGGTGCAAAAACATCACTAACTGACGGAGTGCATCAGTTTGGCTGGGGCCATGTGCCAGGTCAATGAACCGGATGCCCGTCTCGCGGAATATGCCGACAGCGTAAGCGTGGATGTCATCGCCCTGTTTAGCGGTATAGGCCGTCAGGTAGATTGTCATCGCTTCGACGGTGGTGAGGGCCTGCTGCCAGGCTGGGGGTGTCACTCGGAAGCGGTGATGATAGGCCAGCGCGGAGGCAACGTTCGCCCGTGCAAAGCTGTAACCGTTGGGAACAGTGTTGACGGTAGGATGGCCTTCAACAAGGTGCAACGTGCGCGAAACCTGAAAGTTCAGGCTATCGTATAGCCGCCGCGCTCGCTTGTTAATGGTGATCACCTCTAGACGAACTTGCCGCAAGTGAGCGTCGCGGGCTTGGTCGAGGATGTAGGTCATAATCTGCCGCCCGATGCCCTGCCCGCGATAATGTGGAATGACCCCGACCCCGCCGATCCAACCCTGATCGCCGCGTATGGCCAGCATTGCCAGCCCGACCAACTGCTCGCCGTCCACTGCCACACAAGATCGGCCCAAGTGAATATCGTCCTGAGTAATACTCATGCGCAACTCGTCCGAGGTCATGTTCAACGGCACGTAATAATCTGCGTAGGCACGGTTCAACACAGACGTAAACCGCCGAAAATCGACCTGATTGGCAGGTAATAACTGAATAGGCATTCGGGTATCCGTTCTGCTCACCAACTCACTAAACGGGACCCCCATCTTAGCGCATTTGGTGCGATTGCACGATCATTGCGTTAGCTGTTGCTGGCGCTGTCTTTGCGTAGCACGCTATACATATTCATGCGATCATCTCGGCCATCTGCCCGAAAACGGATAAGTTCGTTTAGCCGACAAGCCCGTACAAGTTGGTCGTGTTCGTCGTCGTCTACGTGATGACAATACCGGATCGCAACCGTCCCCCGTCGCCAGTCCAACAGATAATCGCCCGGTTCGCATTGATGCTCTTGATCCCAGGCTCGCACGCGGTCGCGCAAGTGTGGATAATCGTAGAAACGCCAGGCGGCCCACACCAACACGCCGCCGACCGCCAACTGATCCGCCAGCTTACGTAGCAGTTCACGCCGATTGCCCGCCCCTGGAATGTGATGGATCACGCCAAAAACGCCGATCAAGTCGTAAGTGCCGCTGGTTAAATCTCCCGTCACCAGGTCGGTTTCTGTGAGGTGCAACTGCTCCAGGTTGGCGAGAGATTCTCGCGCATAGTCCAGCAGTGACGGGTTATTATCGACCCCATGATAGTGAATCCGGGCATTGTGGGCGGCGTGTAACCATGCCCCGAACCGACCGTTACCGCAACCCACATCCAATACGCGCAAGGGTGCGATCGGTGGCAGATACGGTTTCAGCCGATCCCAACCGGCCCAGGGGTGCTGCCGGGTAGCATCGAAATGATCGGCGGTTTGCTGGTAAAAGGCGCGGTTGATGTCGTTAAGATAGCGTATGGTTTCGGCTTTCATGTGAATAGGCTCCCGTTATCAAGTTCGTGCTGGGCTAAAGCCGGCTGCTACAAGTTGCCCTGTAGCCGGGGGATTTAGCCCTCGGCGGGCGGCTGGCATAGTTGTATGTGTGCAAAACCTAGCTAATCATACTATACTTGGTCGGTGGTTCAGTTGGAGAAAGGGCATAAGGGTATGAGTGATTATCTTGAACAATACCAGAAACGAGATCACGTCTCGCGATCTCGACGGCGTAATCGGATTATCGCTGTTGGTATTATCCTCATGACGATTCCGCTTTACTGCGCCGGTGGGATTGCCTACTGGCTCGCCCCGGCCCCGGCCCCGACCGCGATCCCACAGCCTACCAGCGCCCCAACCGACCCCATTACAACCGACCCGACCGTCCAACCGGCCACCCAGCAACCGACCGTAACCTTACTGCCAACCGACGTGCTACTACCAACATCCACCATAGCGTTAGGTATCCCGGCAACGGTCGCACCGTTATTTACTACCACACCGACCCCATCCCCACCACCGACGCAAACTAGCACACCCGCCGTCACAAATACCCCGGTTAGCTCTCCGACGCCGACCGTGACAAACACGCCGCCGATCACCGCTACACCGATTCCCTTTGATTCTTAAACGGAGTGCGCCTACACAATGAACGACTATAATACCGGACCTTACGATCCCGAACCCGATGATAGTAACAATCGCGTTCGCAATTTGCGGTTTGCGCTGCTCGGTGTCATTATCCTAACCATACCGTTTTACCTGCTTGGCATGGGGCTGATCGTGCGCTCGTTTGGCGATAGCTCCGGAGGGGGCGCAACCCCCACCGATGAGAACGTGATCACGAATACGCCCATCGGCGGGGACCCAACCGCCACCAGCACCCTACTCCCGACAACCACGCTCGTTAGCTCGCCTACCAGCCGCTTTCCCGTTGGCCCAACCCCGTTCCAGTTTTTCCCGCCACGCCCAACCAGTACCCCAATTATCGTAGACCCGCCGACCAGCACCCCGGCCCCAACACTAACACCCATCCCACCGAATACAGCCGAACCCACCACCCCACCACAGCCAACTATCGCCCCACCCACCAGCACCCCGGCCCCAACCCTGACGCCCATCCCACCGGATACAGCCGAACCGACCATCCCACCGGAGCCGACCACGCCACCGGAGCCGACCACGCCACCGGAACCGACATTAACGCCGATCCCACCGGATGAGGGCGGCGATACCACACCC
>DAOTUA010000170.1:0-11746 GCA_034437355.1 Anaerolineae bacterium
ATCGGTTTGATCGGGAACTGGTTAGAAGTTCGGGGAAACAACCCCACCGCCGCCAACGATGAAACCGTGATGGCGGAAGTTGACCTGATCAGCGGCTACGCCAGCCCACCTCGCAAACGCGACCATCGCCTAGCGGACACGTCAACGCCGGATGTCCGGTTGGACGAGGACGGCGAATTTACTGATAGCATGGTGGATGAGATGAACCAGCGGAGCCGTAACTAAATGTATTATGTGCTGGTCACCGGGGCTTCTAAGGGAATTGGGCGAGCAACCGCGCTCTACTTGGATGCGTTGGGCTACGGCGTGCTGGCGGGTGTGCGTAAACAGGCCGATGCCGACGCGCTACGCGAAGCCGGGTCCGAGCATCTAACGCCGATCTTTGTGGATGTGACCGCAGCCGATAGCATCGCCGCTGCCGCCGAACAAGTCGGCACGCATACGGGCGAAACCGGGTTATACGGGCTGGTGAACAATGCTGGGGTCGCCGTCCCTGGTCCATTAGAGTTTTTGCCGATGGCAGATTTCCGGTGGCAGTTTGAGGTGAACGTACATGGGCAAGTGGCCGTGACCCAGGCGATGCTGCCGCACCTGCGCCGGGCAAGCGGGCGTGTGATCATGATGAGTTCGATCTCTGGTAAGCGGGCAGTCCCGTTTGTAGGGGCCTATGCCGCCTCCAAACACGCCATCGAAGCCCTAACGGACGCGCTGCGCCAGGAATTACACCCTTGGGGGATGCACGTTGTCAGTATTTTACCGGGCGTGATTGATACCCCCATCTGGGAGGACACAACCGCCCGCGTCAAAGCCCGCATCGCACAGAACGCGCTCCCGCCGGCGGCCTTCGATCTGTACGGCGGGATTTTGAATGATGCGGACGTACTCGCAAGGCGGGGCAAACAATCCGGTATTCCCGCACAAATTGTAGCCGAAACCGTCGCTAAGGCGTTGTATGCCACCACGCCCCACGCCCGCTACTTCGTCGGGAAAGACGCGCAACTGGCCCGCTTGCTCGCCTGGGCGTTCCCGGCACGTTGGCTAGATGCGGTCATGCGCCAGCTATAACCCACGGATGCCAACCCGGATCGGAACAGCTCAGGGGCTTTGGGGGCGAACCCCCGCGATATTCCAGCTCTACATAAGTCTTTCGCATTGATCTGGGAATTCATATCAGTTTAAGGCGATGACCCTGTTATTCGCAATCTTTTAACTCAGGCAACGGGGGCGCTCATGGTACGATAAACAGGCCGGGGACCACCTCCCCGGTTTTTGTCTTGCTAAAACAGGAACCTACCATGGCGACCATCCAACCAACCCCAAACCCTATCTTACGTCGGGTCGGTCAGCTTATGCTGGTGATCACACGCTGGCAACTGGACCAAGACCGTGATGTACTGTACCAACACCCGCAATACGTCGTCATTTCCGCGCCGCACACGTCAAATACCGATGCGGTCGTGGGGATTTTGGCACTTTGGGCGGCGAATATCAAACCGGTGATCATGATCAAACAAAAATGGACACAACTCCCCCTGATCGGGGCGCTATTGCGTTGGTTGGGCTTTTTCGGCGTAGATCGCAACCGCCCAACCCGCGCCCTGGTTCAGATTGTGCGCCTGTTCCAACAGGTCGATAAAGTGGTGATCGTCATCACCCCGGAGGGCACCCGTGGCAAAACAGAGTTCTGGAAACCGGGATTTTACTACATCGCACAGAAAGCCGGGGTTCCCATCGTGTTATCGTTTTTAGATTATGCGCAAAAACGTATCGGGGTCGTTTCGCCAGCCGTGTTCCCGTCCGGGGATATTGAGGCTGATATGCAGCCATATGCGCACATTCTAGCCGAAGTCCGAGCAAAATACCCAGAGCGTGTTACCGCCATGAAGTTTGAGCCGCAAAACACTCGCCAGGGGTAACTACTCACCCCAAACCCCTCTCCCAGCGCGGGGAGATACCCCAATCGTTTCCCACCATCTGAAAGGCACCCCCGGTTAGGTGTGCGCTGGCAGATCGAGTACACTACCTATAAACGACCTTTACACGCACAAAGGATTGACCCATACCATGCGATACTTACTCACCTTGTTCGGCCTGTTGGGGTTGCTCATCTTCGGGATGTTCGCAGCCGCCCAAGATGATGACCCGACCCCTTCCGGGCGCGATGCCGTCATCCAGACCGCAACCGCCCTGGCATCGACCGAGGACACGCCCCCGCCATCCCCCCAACCGGACCGCGCCACCGACAGGGAAAGCCGCACCCGCAGCACCCAGGCCTCCCAGGATATGCGAAATATCGTGCCCGGCGAGCCAACCCGCGATGAGATCGGCGACGCTCGGCTTTTTGTCGATTTTGCGCTGGTTGCCATGCCGGATACCGCCTATACCATCAGTTTATCATCCGACGATTTTGATACGTATTTACTCATATTGGATGCTAACGGTCAGATCATCGCGGAAAACGACGACGGCGGCACCGGGACCAACTCCCAGGTTAGCCCCTTCCGCCCGGCGGCTGCCGGGACGTACACCATCCGGGCTACCAGCTTTCGCGCTCAGGTAGACGACAACGCCACCGACAGCGGCATGTTTACGCTTAACGTTAGCGAAGTTGAATATAGTGTGATCGACTACGGCGAAACCATCAACGGTAACTTAGATGAAGGGGTTGCGGTGTATACATTCACGGGCAACGCTGGCGATACCGTGATTATCCAGGTGCAATCGGAAGCCTTCGATAGCACACTCGCGCTGATGGATGGCGACAACGAACTGAGCTATAACGACGATAGCGGCGACGGCACCAATTCGCTGATCGGCCCATACGAACTCCAGCAGGACGGGTTATATACGATCCAGGTCGAGTCGTTTTATGGTGGCGACCCAACCGGGGAGTTTACGCTCTATGTAAACCGTGTCGATGAGCAACCACTCACAGCAGGCGAACCGGTCACCATCTCCCCGGAGCCAGGGCAGGTTCAGGTGTTATCTATCGAAAATCAGGATAATCAACTGGTATCTATTACCGTTGAGGGGGCCGATGTTTCGCTCTTGCTGCTAGACATCTACGACTTTTATATCGGGGAAACCACCAGCGCCGCCCCCGCCCCCCAATTTGATAACCTGGTTTTGAACGAACCCGGCCTCTATAACCTGCTCTTGTTCCCCGGCGAGGCCACAACGTCGATTACGGTTACGCTCACACTGAAAGACATTCCACAACTGAGTGAGGGTGAAAATACATTGGCTGTCAATGAGATCGGGCCGATGTTGGCGACGTTTGAGGTTACCGCCAACGAAACCGTACAGATCATCATGACACCAACAAACGAAGCCGACTGGGATGTGTCGGTCGATGTGCTGCTAAATGATCGGTTCACTGGATACTATAGTGGTTCCGGGGGCGATTCGTTGAGTTTTACCTATACGTTTAACGAAAGCGGGACCGTCACGTTGCGCTTGTCGGAGTACCGCGACGCCCCCAGCTATACGCTGACCCTCCAGCGGTTAGCCCCCAACGAAAAATAACCCGTCATGATACGAAAGGTCATCAGCTATATGATAACGGTCGTAGTGGGGGGGATCGTTTTTGGGGCGCTTGGCCTGGGATGGTTGGCCCGGTTACAGGCTAGCTTTCTGGTATACCCACAGCAAACGCAGGTTGCCATCACACCGGCGCGTGTGGGGATCAACGCTTTTGACAATGTGACGCTCTCCACTGCCGACGGGCTAGACCTGGCGGCGTGGTACATCCCCCCACCCGCTACCGGCAACGGTGGCGCGATCATTTATGCGCATGGCATCGCCTCCCGGCGCGACCATTGGCTGCCAGAACTCCCGACGCTGTACGAGGCGGGCTATGGTGGCCTGTTGTTTAGCTTTCGCAACCACGGCGCGAGCGACGGCGACGTAACGACGATGGGCGTCCACGAAACGCAGGATGTGCAAGCCGCACTCGATTTTCTGTTGGCTCAGCCGGAAGTCAACCCGGATCGGATTATGTTGGTGGGGGATTCGTTTGGGGCCGCAACCGGGCTGATGGGGACCGCGCAGATGCCGGCGATCCGGGGGGTGGTGGCCGTCAGTCCGTATTCGTCGCTGGTCGGTGTGGTGGGGGACCGCGCCCGAAAGGACTTCCGGCTGCCACCGCGCCCAACGGCGGATGCGGTGTTGTGGTGGGCCAACCGCATGAGCAATACCGATTTGTATCAGGCGGATACCGTCGCCGCAGCCGCGATGATCCCGCCGCGCCCGGTCTGGTTGGTACATGGCGAACAGGACCGGGTGACGCCCCCCATCAGCACCGAGCGCCTGGTGACAGCCCTCGGTGGGGAGTCCGCCGGGCAGGTGGAGGTGTGGATCGTTCCGGGGGTGGGCCATAGCGAAATGCGCATCACCCACGCGGACGAGTTCCGGGCGCGGCTGCTGGCCTTCGTGGATCGGGTGATCGGTGATGAGGCCGAGCGCCAGTCATAGGGGGGCGTAGGGCGCTAGAGAATCTGCGAGAGAAACTCTTGCGTGCGCGGGTGCTGGGCCTGCCCGAAGAAGTATTCCGGCGGCCCCTGCTCGACAATGCGCCCGTCGTCCATGAAGATCACGCGGTCGCCAACCTCGCGGGCAAAGCCCATCTCGTGCGTAACAACAAGCATCGTCATGCCACTGAGCGCGAGTTCTTTCATCGCCACCAGCACCTCATTGACCATTTCCGGGTCTAGCGCGGAGGTTGGCTCATCGAATAGCATGATCTTCGGCTCCATCGCCAGCGCCCGCGCAATCGCGACGCGCTGCTGCTGCCCACCGGATAGCTGACCGGGGTACTTATTCGCCTGCTCCGGGATGCCCACCCGCGTGAGCAGTTCCATCGCTTTCGCCTCCGCTTTTTCGCGGGGCCACTGCCGTACACGCATCGGCGCGAGGGTCACGTTTTGCATGATCGTCAGGTGTGGGAATAAGTTAAACTGCTGGAAAACCATCCCGGTTTCTCGGCGTATTTCTGCGATATTACGCATATCGTTGCCCATCTCGATCCCGTCCACGAAAATATCGCCCGCTTGATGTTCTTCTAAGCGGTTGATACACCGAATCAGCGTTGATTTACCGGAACCAGACGGGCCGATAATCACGACCACCTCTTGCGGCTGGACTTCCAGGTCAATATCACGCAGCACATGGAAGTCACCAAACCATTTATTCATATTTCTCAGAACAATAACGGGGTTTTCTTTGGCAACCGTCGGTGTCGTAGTTTCATTTGGTGTCGTATTTTCAGTCATCGTCTTATCCTCAACAACAAACACATACAGAAAGCAATCAATTTAAGTGCGGGGCGTCACGCTCGCCCCGCGCCCGGCAGATGTTAGCGCCGCGCACTCCCGGACCCACTGGCTTCGATCCGGCGGCTGACGAACGACATCACATAGCTAAAGATGAAGTAAATCACAGAGATATAGGTGAGTGTTTCTAAGCGATACCCAACAAACTCGGACTGCGCCACTACCCGAATCGCCACCCCGGTTAAGTCCGCTAAGCCGATGATATACACCAGCGACGTATCCTTAAACAGCGTGATGGCCTGCCCCACCAGCGCCGGGATAACCGCCCGCAGCGCCTGGGGCAGCATGATCTCGGTGGTGACCTGAACGTTATTCAGGCCCAGGGCTTTACCGGCTTCTTCTTGCCCACCAGGGATCGATTGCAACCCGCCGCGCACGTTCTCCGCCAGGTAGGCCGCGCTAAACATGATAATGCCGACCATCGCCCGCACCACTTGCGGGACGGTGGCAACCGCCGGGTTAACCAACGGGACCAGCAACGACGCCATGAACAAAACAGATATTAATGGCACCCCACGCACAAACTCGATATAGAGGATGCACGCATATTTAATGGCTGGGTAGCGGTGTGCCCGTCGCCCCAGGGCTAACAAGATACCAATCGGGAACGAGGCGACAATCCCGACCGTGGTGAGCATAAACGTCAGCAAAAACCCACCCCACAAGCGCATATCCACGATGGGGATCAGGTTTTGCCCTCGGTAATTGGTCATCACACCAGAGCCGGTCAACAGGCCGACCAACAACGGCCCCCCCACCAGCACCGCCAGCCACAACACAAACACGCCGATCAACCCGCGCCGGCGTGTGTTCGCGTTCAAACTGGTTTCGCTGGCAACCCCGGTATTAAAACTAAACAGGCCGACGACCACCCACAAAATCACCTGAAGGATAAACCCGACAGATATAGCCCATCCGCTGACCCCCTCCGCGAAGCTCAAGAACGGTTGCGGGGTATCCGCCGCCGCATTTAGCGCGATGCGGTAATAGACGATATGCCCCAGGATCATCACCAACCCCAGCCCAAGCAACCCCTGCCCGATGTTGCGCTCTAGCGTCGGGTAGTTCATGCCAATGAAGAACATCACGCCAACCCAGACCAGCATCCCCAACAAGTTACCCAGGCCAATACCACTCATCGAGGCTACCCCGATAGAGATGAGAAACGTCAGGTAGGCATACAACGCCCAACTGCCGGTGGCGATGCGCCCGGCGATATTGGTTCCTGAATTTTTCGGTGCCGCCCGCCGGATACCCACCGCCGCCCCATACCCGATCACGCCAAAAAACGTGAAAAGTAGGGTCGCCATGTTCAATTGATCGAATGTTGGGGCCAGCCCTAGCGTGATGTAATCCACGAAAGGCCGTTCGCCGTTATACTGCGCGTCGGTCAGGCGTAAGATAGGCACTTGCTCGGCATCATCCCCGGCCCCCAACTCCGGGCGTTCGTCGCGGGTGATGAAGCGGCTATACACGTTGATGTATTCGGAAACTGTTTCGGTTTCTAAGCGGCCCCTATCGTTGAGAATCGGCTCGCCGTCCTCATCCAACAGGTTTTCTACCACCGACCGTTCGATGATAGGGTAAACATGGGTCGTATCCAGCACGACCAGCACGCCCTCGTCGGTGGCTTCTGTCTCCAGGATATACCAACCATCCGCCGGGATTTGCACGGAGAACGCGCCTTCCCCGGCGGATAGTGTCGCCTCGTTTAGCGCGGTGCCGTCACGATCTAGCACACGCACGGTTACATCGGTGGTATTGACGTTGTACACCGATGAAATCGGCTGGTAGTCTGTCTCCGGGAAGGTCATGTAATCATTACACGACAGGAGCGTCTCGTCCTCGACCTCAACGACCTGGGCCGCCTCATTTAACGCAAGCGGGGCCAGGTTTTCCCGGAGTGCGACTAATTCTTTCTTAGCGTCGATAAACTGCGAACACGCCAGCAACGACCCACCGGAACGCTCGTGAGCCGCCAGCCGGTTTTCAACTTCGGTCAAGCGGGTGATGTCATCGCGGCGGTTGGCGGCGGCATTGTAGTACGCCTTCGCGGATCGGTCGGTAAAGCCGGAGGCCGCCACCATCCCGTCATCATTACCAAACGCGGCGGGCATCGTCACCTGGACGGTAACCCCTTCGGTGGCGACAAAGGCCGTCCGGCTGTTAGGGGTCTCCGTCACCGTCCCGGATTGCACATCCACCGCCCCCGCCGCAACAAACGTAGAAGGGTCTGGCAACATCGCAGAGGCGACCGCCGGCAGCGCAAACAGGATCGCCAACAGCACACCGATGATCGCCAGGCTATCGCGCCCGACCCGGCTATACGTCCCAATAGAAAAGCCAGTCACCAAGCCGGTGATATAAACCAGGAAGTTCAAACGCCACGTCGAGGCGGCCGGGTAAGTGCCCGCCATGAAGTTACGGAAGTTCTGGTTAATTGTCAGCCAATTGGCATCACGGACAGACCACCCCACCACGCCGACTGTCACCGCAATGATGACCACCACCGAGATTAACGTCAGGATCGCATCGAATGGCGACCCGAACAAATTCTCGCGCATCCACCCAATCGGGCCGACTGACAAGCTCGGCGGCGATTTGCGGGGCGGGTCGTCGTAGTTAACGAGAATACGCGCATCAACCGTTTTTTTCTTCTTTTGCGAGTCGTGTTCCATAATCGCTATTTACCTTGTTACAAGCTGGAATCGCTGGTTGATCAGGTTCATGACAAACGAGATCGTCAGGCTGATCAACAGGTAAGACACCATAATGATGATAATCCCGGAGACCGACTGCCCGGTCTGGTTGATAACGGTATTCATCACCGTGAAAATGTCGGCATAAGACGCGACAATCGCCAGTGACGAATTTTTCGCCAGGTTCAGATATTGATTGCCCATCGGCGGGATGATCACCCGCAACGCCTGCGGCAAAATGATGAGCGATAGCGTATCGCTGGCATCCAGGCCAACAGCAGCGGCGGCTTCGCGTTGCCCATTGGGGACAGCTTGAATCCCGGCGCGTACAATTTCCGCGATGAAAGCGGAGGTGTAGATCACCAACCCGGTTAGCACCGCCATATACTCCGGCGAAAGCCCCGTCCCCGTCATGTAGCGCCGCCCGCGATCATCGCGGATGACCGGGAAAACTGATACCGCGTTCGGGTCCAGGGCGACGATCTGGATCGGTTCGATATGGTTTTCACTGATGGCCTGCGTCACGTCCAGGTCACGGCGCGAGGTGCCTTCTATGACCACCACATTGATCCCGTTGCGGTCTTTGGTGATGGTCACGCCCTCATCAACGACGATCTCAATCTCGCCGCTGCCGATGTTCACATCAACATCATCCAAATAGCTGATCTCAACCGGAGGCGCACCGGTGCGCACCCCAAACCACCCGACCGTCGCCAGCACCACCACCGCCGCCACACCGTACCAGAAGCGCGGGAACTGTCGCCCGGTGCGCTCGGTGACGCCGCCCAGGTAATACCACTGCGCCAGGGCGGTCAACACACCAAACGTTACAAACGCCAGCCAGATCGGATAACGGGGCGTGGTGAAGAATTGCGGCAGGTAAACGCCCTGCGAACTCATCGACAGGATAGCCCCCTGCACCCGGAACACGTACCCACCGGGGATTGTCCCAAAGTAGAAGAGCGCCCCGCCAGCCAATGCCCCGCCCAACCCGCCGATAATCAGTGTCCGATTATTACTTTTCGCCATCAAGCCGTAAACGGCCCCAATCGCCGCTGCCAGCACCACCACATACACGATAAACGGTGTATACGTCAGGCTACCGCTACGGATGGCCGCCGCCGTCGCCAGCGCGGGGTCCGTCCCGGCCAGGCGTAACGTACTCAAGTACCAAAAGCCGATCTCCGACACCGACGCCGCCACCAAGCCGCCAATCGTGATCGCGTTGCGGGTGGTTTGCCCGCGTGCTTGAAAGTAGAAGGCGATAAACACCCCTAGCGTAATGTAAATCAGCCAGCGCCAGCTTAGCCCGATCACGCCGCCGCCGGGGAATTCGGCAGCAGATTGTGGGCGGGGTAGCGCGATAAACACCACGAAATACCACAGGATCAACTGCACCAGTAGCGGCGTATTGCGTAGCACCTCAACATATACCCGCGATAAGGTGCGTACCAGCCAGTTCTTACTTAGCAAGAACACGCCGAAGAATACGCCAATAATTGTCGCCGCGACTAACCCCACCGTGACCACGCTCAGCGTATTGCGCACACCAACCAGGAACGCCTCAAAGAAACTATCGTTCGAGGTATAATTGTCGGCCCCGCCGATGTCGAACCCGGCCCGGTTGCCCAAAAATGCGAACGTGGGCGACTGTCCGCTTGCTGCCAGCGCACTCACGATATTGTTGCCAATATTGAAGCCAACAATGACGACGATAATCACAAATACAACTTGTAAAAATACCTGCCAGAAGCGTAAGTCTCGCCAGAATGGTATCGACCCGCCAGTTTGAGTTGAATTCCGCACTGCCATAAACGTTAGACCTCCTACCGCTTGGTCAATGGTGGTTGCTAGCTAAGGGGCGCTAGCACAAAATATAATTTCTGTTGTAACTACTCAGGTAGAGCTACAATATCGTGGGGTTTGACCCCACACCCCACCACTTTTTATAAAAAGTGGACAAAAATTTTCACAGCTAAAGTTTTGGTCTAACTTTTGCAAAAGCCTGTGAGGTTCTAGGGCGAAGCCCCTGAGCCGTTACTTTCTTTTACTAAAAATAAATTTATCAAACACTCTATATGAGTGAAGTTTTGTGGGGTTACACCCCACCGCATAAGTTAATGAAGGAATGTATTATTTTACATCAGGCGTATCAAACAAAATCCGACGGGGCATCAAACACCCCGCCGGAAATATTGCTGGTTATATCGTCAACGGTCTAACGGAACGGCGGGGCGTACAGGATACCCCCGTCAGTCCAGAGCGCGTTCACGCCACGGTTCAGCCCGAAGATCGTCTCCGGCCCCAGGTTGCGGTCGAATACTTCGCCGTAGTTCCCTACCTGGCTGATAACCTCAACCATGAAGTCGTTCGGAATACCCAGATAGCTACCGGCAGGCGTATCGCCAATACCGAGCAAACGCTGGATCGCGGGGTCTTCGCTGTCGAGGAAGTCGCCCAGGTTTTCGCTATTGATACCGAATTCCTCAGCGTTGATCATGCCGTAAACAGTCCACTGGATAATATCGGCAAACTGCGGGTCCGACTGCGGGCTAACCGGGCCAAGTGGCTCCTTGGACAGCGTAATGTCCAGGATAGCGAGTGCGCCGGGGTCCGGGGCAACAGCCTTACGGGAAACCAGGCCGCTCTTGTCGGTGGTGACTGCCGCACAACGCCCACTGAAGAAGGCATCCATCGCGCCGTCGAAGTCCTGGAAGGTCTGGAGTTCAAAGTCCAGGCCACGGCTGCTCATCGCGTCGGTGATGTTCAACTCGGTGGTTGTACCAGCGTTGGTGCAGATAGTCTCGCCTTCGAGGTCCTCAAGCGTTTCAAAACCGCTAGCGGCTTCAACCATAACGCCTTGCCCGTCGAAGAATGTCGTCTGCTGGAAGGTCGCGCCCCATTCGGTATCGCGGCTGAGTGTCCAGGTTGTGTTACGGATCAACAGGTCGATTTCGCCGGAGGCTAGCGCCGTCGGGCGTTCTGCCGCTGTCAATGGGCGGAAGGTGATCGCGTTGGCATCACCGAGGATCGCGGCAGCAACCGCCCGGCAGAAGTCCACGTCGAAACCGGAGTATTCACCGGCATCATTCACGGTACCGAAACCGGGCAACGTGGCGTTCACACCGCAGATCACTTCCCCACGGTCTAGAATACGTTGCGTAATCGGGCCGATTTCAGCATCTTGTGCCAACATGGGCATACTGCCCAGCACCAACACAAAGACCAGCAAAATCGAAATTAAGATATTGCGCTTGATCATTTGGGTTAAATCTCCTTGATACATATGCAATAGTATATTGCTTGTGTTAAACCGTATATTGTGCCCCTACGGTTTGCTGGGGTAGAGGGCCAAGCACACTCTTAGCCTGTGCTTAACATGCACAAGAGTTTACCCCATGCGCCCCCATTGTGCAAAAATTGGCATCAGGTGGATATTGATCATCGCTATAATTCTTAACGAATATTAATCCGACCTAACTTATAATAGATCATATCAAACAACGCTGCGTGGTGGCTTGGGGTGTTATGCTAGAAATTTTTGTAGGATGTTTGGTTAGCTTAGCTAAAACGTAATTGATCAGCTTTCCCCCACCCCGGCGCTATTGACGTTTGATAAAATAATTGGGTAAGTGGGGTGTACGAACAACCTGTCGGTGGGCTACGAACATTTTGTCATCACCGACATCGTAGGGGAGGGTCGCCGTGCCCTCCCGA
>DAOTUA010000171.1:0-5527 GCA_034437355.1 Anaerolineae bacterium
CTTCCTACGTGCCCTTTCTTTTGTGCGCACCATTGGCGCGGTCCCCGTGCAGATGGACCCGCAACGCCACGACCGCATCGTTGCCGCCATCAGTCATCTGCCGTATCTGCTCAGCGCCGGGTTAGTCGCAACCGTTGCCGCCGAAGCCGACCGCGACCCCGATGTATGGGAGCTTGCCGCCGGTGGCTTCCGCGATACCTCGCGCCTGGCCGGAAGCGATATTAAAATGATGAGCGATATTTTAAGCACCAACCCGCAGGCCATCGCTACCCTGCTGGCGCTCTTTCGGGTGCAGTTGGCGCAAATGGAAGCCATGCTGGTTTCTGAAGATTACGAAACGCTCGCCGCCTTCCTAACACCCGTCCGCGAGGCGAGAAAGTCGTGGGCCGAACATTATGAGGAAAAACGCTAGATGACCCACCAAAACCTTCAATTTTCCGTGCGCCCCAGCGCACCCCTAACCGGGACAATCCGCGTTCCCGGCGATAAGTCGCTGTCCCACCGTGCCGTGATGCTCGGCGCATTGGCGGGTGGTGTGTCACACATCCGGGGCTGGCTGGCTGCCGGCGATACCGAAGCCACACTTGATGCGGTGCAGGCGCTTGGCGTCCACGTCCAACGCCCGCACCCACACACGCTCACCATACATGGCGGGCGCTTGCACCCCCCACAGGCCCCGCTTAATTTCGTAAATGCCGGGACCGGCATCCGCTTGATGGTCGGCATCATGGCAGGCCAAAATTTCCCGTCCGTGCTGGACGGCAGCCCCCAACTTCGGCGCCGCCCAATGCGCCGTGTCGCGGACCCCCTCCAGCAGATGGGCGCCAACATCCAAACCACCGACGGCAACGCCCCCCTGACCATCACCCCCGCTGCCCTCAAGGGCATCACCTACAACATGCCCGTTGCCAGCGGTCAGGTCAAAAGCTGTCTGTTGCTTGCCGGTCTATTTGCAGATAGCCCCACCACCGTAATCGAACCCGGCCCCGCCCGCAACCACACCGAGATCATGCTCCGGGCAATGGGCGCAGATGTCGCCGTCGATGGGTACACCGTCACCCTCACACCCGGCCCGGCCCTGCAACCGCTAAATATAACCGTCCCCGGCGATTTCTCATCCGCCGCCTTTCCCATAATCGCCGCTTGTATCGTGCCAGGGAGCGATGTCACCATTCAGCATGTCAACCTCAACCCGACCCGTACCGGCCTACTCGATACGCTGCTAGCGATGGGGGCTAAAATCACCGTCACACAAACCGGCGACGAAGCCGGCGAACCCGTCGGAGATATACAGGTGCAGC
Organism: Anaerolineae bacterium; assembly: GCA_034437355.1. Classification (GTDB taxonomy): domain Bacteria; phylum Chloroflexota; class Anaerolineae; order Aggregatilineales; family Phototrophicaceae; genus DAOTTY01. The sequence continues at coordinate 1,302 of DAOTUA010000171.1, forward strand.
ACAGCCACCTACACGGCACCCACATCAACGGCCCAACCGTCGTCCGCATGATCGATGAGTTCCCCGCGTTGATGGTCGCCGCCCTCCACGCCACCGGGCAGACGGTCGTCCGAGATGCCGCAGAGTTGCGCGTCAAAGAAACCGACCGCCTCGCCGTGATGACCACCGAACTAACTAAACTCGGCGCAATCATCCAGGAAACCGACGACGGCTTCATCATCGACGGACCGCAACCGCTGACCGGGGCCACCGTCCACGGGCACGACGACCACCGCATCGCCATGAGCTTAACCGTTGCCGGGTTGGTCGCCGCCGACGAAATCATCGTCCGCGATGCGAAATGCGCTGGCGATAGCTTCCCCGGCTTCAGCGATACGATCACCACGCTTGGCGGTCACTTGGCGGTATACCCGGAGGACAAAACACAATGAAACCGACCAAAACCGGGGTGATCGGTTGGCCTATCGGTCACAGCCTCAGCCCAGCGATGCACAATGCCGCCTTTGCCGCCCTGGGGTTAGATCAACACGGCTGGCACTACGACGCCAACGCCATCCCGCCGGATGTCCTTAAAAAGTCCGTTGTAGAGTTTGGGCGACACGGTTATATCGGCCTTAACGTGACCATCCCGTTCAAACAAGTCATACTGACATTCACCCGCCCCGATGAGATCGCAACCGCCGTCGGTGCCGCCAATACCCTTATCCTGCCACGCAATCAGGCCACCAACACCGATGTTGCCGGGTTCATCAACGACTTACGCGCCCACGACCTACCGCTTGCCGATATGAAAGTCGTTCTGTTAGGGGCCGGCGGAGCCGCCCGCGCCGCGCTCTACGGGTTATACGACGCAGGCGCGGCAGTTGCCATCGTCAACCGTACCCCCACCAACGCCCTAAAGATGATCGCGCAGATCGGCATCGCCGCCGCCGTCAAAACGCAGCAAGAGGCCTTAGAGTGGGCACCCGACCTTGTGGTAAACTGTACTCCAGTTGGCATGTACCCCCACACCGGCGCGTCGCCCTGGTCCGATGATTTGCCCCTACCCGCCGGGGCAGTCATCTACGATATGGTATATCGCCCTGCCAAAACCGCCCTCATCCAAGCCGCCCAAGCCCAGGGTTTACGCACCATCAGCGGCCTAGGGATGCTCGTCCGCCAGGGGGCGGCCTCTTTCGAGATATGGACCGGGCAAGCCGCCCCCATAGATATTATGTTTGATGCTGTTCGTACAGCTTTACAGGAAGAATAATCATGACACGTATTCGTTTTTTTACCGCCGGGGAAAGCCACGGCCCCATGCTCACCACCATCGTTGAGGGGATGCCCGCCGGCTTGCCCCTCAACGCTAGCGACCATATTAACCCGATGCTCGCCCGCCGCCAAAAGGGATACGGCGCAGGCGGGCGCATGTCTATCGAAAAAGACGGCGCTCGCATCACCTCCGGCGTGATGAACGGCAAAACCACTGGCGCACCCATCGCCATGATCATTGAAAACCGCGACTTTAAAAACTGGCGCGAAAAAGACATCCCCGCTATCCCCACGCCGCGCCCCGGCCATGCCGACCTCACCGGGGCCGTTAAGTATGGCTACCGAGAACTCCGCCTATCACTAGAACGCGCCAGCGCCCGCGAAACCGCCGCCCGTGTCGCTGCCGGGGCCGTCTGTAAAGCATTCCTGGCGGCTTTCGGCGTAGAAATCTACGCCTACGTCACCCAGATCGGTGATGTGCAGGCCACCGTCGATTACACCAAACCCTTTGCCGAGTTATTCGCCACCTCGCTAACCAACGACGTTCACAGCCCAGACGAAAACGCCGTCAATGCTATGCACCAGGCCATCCGTCAGGTCAAGATCGATAAAGACACGCTCGGCGGGGTCTGGGAGATCGTCGCCGTGAACGTCCCGCCCGGCCTCGGCAGCCACGTTCACTGGGACCGCAAACTGGACGGGCGCATCGCCCAGGCCATGATGAGCATACAGGCCATGAAAGGCGTCGAAATTGGCGACGGCTTTGCCAATGCCGCCCGCCGTGGAACGCAAGTCCACGACCCGATCTATACCGACGACGACGGCAACATCTACCGCCAGACTAACCGCGCTGGCGGCTTGGAAGGGGGCATCACCACCGGCGACCCGGTGATCGTCCGGGTGGCGATGAAACCCATCGCCACCGTGCTACAAGCACTCGATAGCGTCAACCTTGCCACCGGCGACCCCGAACCGACCACCTACGAGCGCAGCGACTTCTGCGCCCTGCCGCGTGCCATGCCCATCGGCGAAAGCATGTTAGCCCTTGTTTTGGCGGATGCACTCGCGGAGAAACTCGGCGGCGATAGCATCGAAGAAATGCGCCCCCGCTTTCAGTCGCTCCGACGCAACCACCGCGACGACCTGCCCATGGATAACGAGGATTGGCGCTTTGGCTTCCAAGGCTGACCCCAACCTGGTGCTAACCGGCTTCATGGGCACCGGCAAAACCACCGTCGGAAAGTTGCTTGCCGAACAGTGGCAACGCACATTCGCAGATACCGATCAGATCATCCAACAGCAGATGCAGCTAACCATCCCGGAAATTTTCGAGCAGTACGGCGAACCGTTTTTTCGCAAGCGCGAGGCCGAAATATGCGTAGACCTAGCCGCCCAGGTCGGCCTTGTGATCGCCACGGGCGGCGGCGCACTGCTCAACCGCGATACCGTCGCCGCCATGACCGCCACCGGCATGGTCATCTGCCTGACCGCCTCCGAGCAGGCCATCGCCGCCCGCCTACAAGGGGAAACCGCCGCCCGCCCCTTAGCCAACGGCTGGCGCGATCTGCTCCAGCAGCGCCAACCCTACTACGCCGCGCTGCCCTATCACCTGGATACCACCGACAAACCCCCGCAACAGATCACACAGGAGGTCAGCGCCCTATGGCACAGCGTATTCGAGTAAAGGCCCCCGGTGATGACGATTACGACATCGTGATCACCCCCGGCCTATTGCGCGACTCCGATCAACTGGTCGGCCCATTCGGGCTGGACAAACGGGTTGCCGTCATTACCAACGATACCATTGCCCCACTACACGGCGAGGCGCTCGCCGCCACGCTGCCCGATGCCGTCTTACTCACCATGCCAGACGGCGAAGCCTATAAACACATGGGCACTATCACGGACCTATGCCGCGCCTGTGCCCGTGCCGGCCTAGACCGAGGCAGTACCATTATCGGCCTGGGTGGGGGCGTCGTCGGGGATACCGCCGGGTATGTCGCCGCCTCTTATATGCGCGGGATACGCTTTGTTCAGGCCCCAACTAGCCTGTTGGCGATGGTCGATAGCAGCGTCGGCGGCAAGGTCGGCGTAGACATCCCAGAAGGTAAAAACCTGGTCGGCGCTTTCAAACAACCCGCCGCCGTGCTGATCGACCCGAACGTCCTAAGCACACTCCCGGATGCAGAATGGCGTAACGGCATGGCAGAAGTCGTCAAACACGGCTACATCCAAGACCCAGCCCTGCTCGATACCGCCCTCCACATCCCCACCCGCGCCGCCGAACTCGTCCGGCGGGCCGTACAGGTGAAAGTCGATATTGTGCAGCGTGATCCCTACGAACAGAACATCCGCCAATACCTGAACCTAGGCCACACCTTCGGCCACGCCATCGAAAAAGTCACCACCTTTGAATGGGCACACGGGCAGGGCGTCGGGTTTGGCCTGTTGGCGGCGGCGGCACTTTCCGCCCGGCTCGGCCTGGTGGATGGATCACTGGTCGAGCAGGTCGGCGGGGTGGTCGCTTCACTGGGGTTGCCCACCCGCTTAAACGGCATCGACCCCGCCGCGCTGTGGGACGCAATGAAAACCGATAAGAAATGGCGCGATGGGCGCTCTCGGTTTGTGTTGCTGGAAGGCATCGCCCGCCCCACAATCGTTGAGGATGTGCCCCGCGCCGACGTGATCGCGACCCTGGAGGCTTTGCGCTAAGTCCGGTTTGTAGCGACAATAACCTCTGATACGTCTGATGTGAAATAGCGAATTTTTGCTTATCTTTAGCTTTTCTCTTCTTTCCAGAAAGAAAGAAGCAAAGAAAGCGATGAGGAGGTATTTTCAATGAAAATGGACGCTTTTTGTCCACTTTTTCGTAACTACTCAGCCCTCACCCCAACCCCTCTCCCAAACGTGCCTTTGGCACTGGGAGAGGGGCTAAATCACGCGATGAGAAGTCCCCCTCTCCCCGTGAAGCT
>DAOTUA010000172.1:0-11556 GCA_034437355.1 Anaerolineae bacterium
CCCCCGCCCCCGCCCCCCCATACACAATCAAGCGCCAGCGCGTATCGTTACCGGGATCGCTCATCGCAGTTTCTCGAACACCTCGCGCCGGGCACGTTCCCATAGGCTGCCCCGATGAGCCGTATCTACCCGATGGACATAAGCCTTGTCCTCCGCCCGGAAGCGCCATTGATCCGATGGCGGGGCCTGGCGGATCATACGAACTGCTGCCGCAATCGCCCGGACGGTTTGCCACGGTTTGCGGTTGTACATCCCTTTTAGCAAGTACCCTCCCGCGAACATCAGCCAGCGCCGCCCCTCTCGAAAATATTTCCAATCGACATATAGCATATTACGCACCAGGTAAAGAAACCGATCTTGCTGCCAACGTTGGCTAGCCGATAGATCACTATAGTGCAGCACCTCTAGCTGGGGCGTGTACATCACGCGGTAGCCCAACCGCACAAACTGATAAGCCAGGTCCAGTTCTTCCCAGTAGAAAAAAAGGGCATCGTCGTAACCGTCGGTGGCGTCTAAAGCACGTCGGCGGATAACATGCCCACAGCCGATAAAGCGTGTGGCAGGGAATAGCTCGGTGCGTTGCTGGAACAAACGCCGGGGGAAGGCCCAGTAAGCGTAATCATCTTCCAGCGTATAGGCGTTGATTATCCGGGCGCTGCACACCGCTAACTGTGCATCGTGTTGGAAGTGTTGTAGCGTGCGGTGGAGCGTATCTGGTTGGTTATAGGTTGCGTCGTCGTCAATCACGGCGATGAAAGGCGCGTTTCCCTGGGCCATCCCCAGGTTACGCCCGGCAGCAACACCGATGTTTTCATCTAGTTCAATTAGTGTGATGGCGGCTTGCCCCTGCACATACGCTCGCAATCGTTGGCGCGGCCCCGGCTGGCTGCCCTGGTCGATCACCCAGATATGCGGCGTGATGTGGTGTTGGGCCAACGCACTTTCGATGGCCTGGATGATCATCTCGGCGCGGTTCAAGTGCAGGATCACCACATCAACGCGGGTGTTGGCGGGCGGCGAAGTGGTCATTGTGGTAGCCGTAACTCGTTTAACAGTTGGTGCAGGATGTCCGCATCCGGGTGCAGCCACGGCAAAACGCTGATCGTCACGCCGACCAGCCCGTACAGGCTCAAACTCAGTACGCCCAACCCAACCACCGACAGCGACGGGATCACCGCCCGTAGGCCCAGCACCAGCACCACACAGCCCACCATCAACGCCAACACCCGCAGGTAATAACGGCTAAAGGGTGACACTTGCGTCTGTCGCCACAGCCACATGAGCATCAACAACGCCGATCCGACCATCACGACCATGCTTGCCAGGGCCGCCCCGATCACCCCGTATAGATGCACCCACCACACATTCAGCACGATATTGGTTAGCAAAATTCCCAGGTTGGCCCACAGTAAAAATCCCTGCTGCCCGATCATCATCAGCGTATAAACCACCGGCCCGACCAATAAACTCACCAACTGCCCCACGACCAGCACCCGCAACACCCCACCAGCCGCCACATAATCCGGGCCGAACAACACCAGGATCACATCGGGCGCATAGCCGATCATCACCAGCACCAACGGGGCCACCCCATAGACACTCCACCGGGTGTTAATCATATACAGGTCATGGAAATCGGCGTAACGACCCTGCTTGAAAAGTTGCGCACACAGCGGCACATAAATTAAGTTGATCGCATACGGGATCACCGTCAAGATCACCGCCACCTGCCCCGCCGCATGATAACCACCCACCGCCGCAATCGGTAACATCGCCCCCACCACCAGCCGATCCGTCCACAGCAACAATAACCCGGAGATAACATTGACCAACATTGTTGCCGAGGCATACGCGACCACCTGCCGAAATGGGACGGTTGGCGGCGCGTCCGGTTGGTGGCGGCGCTGCCGAGACAACGCCACTACCGAAACGACCACCGCCGACCCATAAGCGATGGTCAGCCCGCTAAAAACGGCCTCTACCGTGAGCATCCCGGCCCAATAGAGGAAGATCACAATCGCTAACCCGACCATCGGCTGCACAACATCTTCGGTGAATACTGCCACCGACGCCAGCCAACCGGCCCGTAAAGCCGCATTGACCACCCGTAAGAGCGCCATCAACAAAACCAACCCACCAGCCCGGTAGAGTGTGCTTAGTGGGATGTTATTCTGAAAAAGTTGGAGCAGGCGCTCTGGGCCGATGACGACCAGCCCGGCCCCGCCAATCCCGAATAGACCGATGATCAATAACACGCTGCGGCGCAACAGGGTATAGTCGATAGCCTCTGCTTTGCTAAAGTACGATACCGCGTTATCTAACCCCAACAGCAGCATCTCACTGGCTAAGCGGGCCAGAATCCATACCAGCGCGTACACGCCATACAGCCCCGGCGCGAGCAAGCGCCCCAGCAACACCTGTAACACAAAAGCCAACCCGCGCCCAAACAACTTGCCCGCCACCCCGACTATCGCATTAGAGGCCAAATACCCAATCGCCCGCTTTTGCATCAGCCCCCCAAGAAACGACGCAACCAAAGCCCGCTAGTGGCCAATAGCACGGCGGCCCCGCCCGCCGCTACCCCCACCAGTACCCGTAACAAGCGCCCGGTCGGTTTTTGCGGCGGAACCCCACGGGTTGCAACCCGAAATGGCGTGTTATTCAGCGCGGTATCGACCTGAACTTCTGCGAGTTTCTGTGTGAGCAGTTGGCTGGTTTCGCGGCTCAGGGTTTGTTCCTGATACACCTGGTAGCTCGCCGCGTACAAAGCCGCGAGTTCAACCTGATTGGTAGTCACGTCTTGCTCGATGCCGTCCAATAACGCAGCGGTACTATCTTCGATGACATCTAGCCCGGCTAACAGGTCATCAAACCGTTGCCGAAGCTCGGCATAGGTCATGGTGGGGGTGGGGGAAATTTCTAGTTGTAGGGCCTCGCTATTGATTTGTAGTATCCTGGCCTGTAACCCGATCAGCGTGATCAGATCGGCAGATGAGATCACCTGATCCGCAGGCTGATTGGCGACCAGCCCGGCGAAGATATTGAGGTTTAAGCGAAAATCATCCAGGTCAACCTGCCGGTAACGCAACCCAATATAATCATCCGTCAGCACGGTAATATCTCGTTCGCGTAATTGTTGGTCGTTGCGGCTTTCGTAGTCCGCGACGGCGATATTGGCCCGTTTTTGGCGCTCTAGCCAGGCGTTGAGTTCGGTTTGCATCGCCCCGACCTGGGGCGTATTCGGCCCGAACAGGTCGTTCAAACGTTGGACAGAGACAGCCGCCCACAGGTTGGCTAGCTCGGCGGCGGTTTCGGCATCGGTGGCCTGCACCTGTAACGCCAGCAAGCTGCTACGGCGGTTGTAGACGAACGCGGTGGCATCTTGCCGGAACCGGTTTAGTGTCGGGCGTGCGGTGGTTTGCCACTCGGCCTGGTCTAAGACAGTCGCCAACACCTCGTCGGCAAGCACCAGGTTGGGCAAAACGCTATAGATCACGTCGCCGCGTTCGATTAGCCCGCTATCGAACCGTTCGGTTTCTAGCCGGTCATCGAACTGAAGCGTATAGAGTGCATCCGACAGTAGCACCTGGGCCGTCGCTTCATATGGCGGGGGGACCACCCAGAACAGCACGCCCCACGCGCCCAGCGTCACGATGAGGCCGAGTAGTATCAGCGATTGATACGCCTCGCCAATGGTGGCTAGTAGGGTTTGTTGTAGCTTTTGTCTCATAGGGGTGGGGGGGCCTGTTTGATGCGCAATAGGATAGTGATATGTTATGGTTGAGTGAAACCTATCATAATCTAATTTGTGGGGGATATGCCATTGTAGGTTTACCACCTCCCACCACCACCAAAGGAGTGAGTCCAACATGAACCGACTGCGGCTATTAGGTAGTTTTTTCGCGTTATTGCTGGGTGCGTGTGGCGCACCGTCCCCGCCCGAAACCGCCCCGACATTAGCAGCAACCCCTCCACCGGCCCCAACCCAGGAGATCATCGACAGCATGACAGCCGATGACGATCAAGAATTGGCGCTGGGTGAAAGCGGTGAGGGCCTGTTTAGCATCACGCTGACCGGGACGCTTGAGCAGACACTCGCTGGGCCGGGGGGGTATACTTGCGTTGATGATGTGAATGTATTGGCCAGCGCCCCGGATGGGGATCGCGTCGTTTTTCGGGTGCCAGCCGGGACCCCCGCCGGCGAGTACGCCATCGGTACGGGAGAGAACAACCTAACGGCGGAACTTGTCTATGGGGGGGCGGCTTACACCGATGACGTATTCGGGATTCTCACGTTAGCTGCCGTGCCGGATGCCGCCGGAGATGCTGTTTCCGGCAGTTTTGATATGACTTTCACCGGGGCGGCGGGGTCGGTTAACGGCGTGGGGCAGTTCGACCTGTTCGCGGAGGCGGCTTGCGGTGCTTAGCGACCGTAGACGGGGGCACGGCTGCCCCCATCTGCAACCTGATGATTAGCGGCGACGGGTGGGCCGTAACCGCACCCGATAACGGCGCGGTTTGATCGACCGGGTCACGCCTGCGCCGGGCCGATGTTGTGAGTTATACCACACAATGGCAACCCCATAGCCCAAGGTCGTATCGTCATCATCCAGATAATTAGGGATGACATTATGGACGCGGAAGCCCTTATGCAATTGCTTAGACAGGTTGGTATCGAAGCGTTTACCGATCACCACCTGCTGCACATATTCTTGTGGGGTGAGGTGGGCGGCGGTGTGATAGTCGATGATCGCGCTCCCCGCGACCATCCCGCGTAGTTTTAACTGACGCAGCGTATCGAACCGCGCATCCATAAGCTGGCTGCCGATGCCCCGGCCCCGAAACGCGGGATGAACTGCGCTCTCTACACCGTACATCCAGGCTCCGTTAGGGCGATGCGTCGTGAGTCAACCGTAATCGGTGGTGACCGTCCAGGGTTGTAGGAAGGGTTCGGAGGGGTCGAAGTCGATCTGCATCGAGACGGTCATCCCAATGACCTGATCGGTGGCGGTATCGACAGCAACGTATTGGCCTTCTGGGAAGATTTGCAGGTGGGTGAGGACTTGCTCGGTGGTGATCATGTCGTCCCAGTCGTGCGGGTCCTCACCGTAGGTTTCCGCTTGAAGTTGTTCAATGCCGACGGCATGTTTCACTTCGGTCGGGACGACGATAATTTGAGCAGGCTCGCTATCGGATTGTGTCATGGTTTTTCGGTTGTCAACAACCTTACTCCTGGGTTTGTTTGGCACTTAAGGGATGGTGCATTTTTTGCTCTTAAGCACAGTTGACGCCCCCAACTGACGCACAACGTAAGCTGCACGTTTTCATGGTATTCAAATTATAGCACGGCTTGTCAAGAGGGGGCGGAGCGCGTGTAACGATCCTGTAGGCCAAGCTGACGAGTGTACCCCTCGAAGCAGCTTTCGATGTGCTGGATAGTGGCGCGGTCCGTCAGAGACAGGGCCATGTCGTAGGCGTCCTCGTCGTTGTCGATATAATAGCCAGCTTTGACGCCGCGCTGCTGGAACCCGTATTTTTCGTATAGATGCTGGGCATGGATGTTGCTCACGCGCACTTCGAGCGTCGCCATTTGGGATGATAAGCTGATTGCACGGCACAGCATCGCCAAGAACACGACTTCGCCGTACCCTTGCTGGCGGTGTTCGGGGGCGGTGGCGATGGTACTGATGTGAGCCTGCGCCCCGAAGTACCACAGCCCACCATAAGCGAGCAAGGTCTGCTTGATGCGAACGCGCCCAGTTACGGATTGCCACCAGGCTTGCCAGCGCCCATCCGGGGGGCGTGGCTGGAGGTGTTCTAGCACGACCATATGGCTATAGTTGGATTGGTTGACCTCGAAGGTGTAGGACCGAGCCGACCACGGCACAGCGAAGGACTGTTCATCTATGCGAACCACACGCGGGATGTCCGTTGATTGCATGTATCGTAGGTAGTACCCAGTCATCGGCTTACCCGGTCATTCGATGGTGTTCATGTAGATGGGGGCTAGTGTTGCAGCCGGGAAATCGTCTGGCGAGCCGGCGCGTAGTTTATCCCAGGCGTATTCGGCAGCGAACCCCGCCCGGCGCAAACTGTAGGCTGGTGGCGCAAAGTGAACCGGGTGCCCGTCTGGGGGGTGTTGGGCGTGGACCTCCCGCCCGGCGGCGTTGATCTCTCCGGCGAGTGTTACTTCGCTGTCTATCGTGTCGAATAACTCGGCCCACTTGAGCAAGCGCGGTTCTCCGCGTGCGGCCCAGCCCTGGTTACGCCAACGATAGCGCCCGGCAATCACCCGCCCCCGCCCGGCCCCGACAATCGCAATCAGTGTGCCCCTGTACTTGGGTTGCCCGGCAGCGAGCGCGTCCAGGGTGTTAACGCCGATCACGGGGAGGCCACGCGGGGCGGCTAGCCCTTTTGCCATCGCAACGCCGATGCGTACCCCCGTGTAAGACCCCGGCCCTTGCACACATGCCAGCGCGGTCAGGTCGGTGATGGTGGCCCCGGCATGGTCGAACAGGCTGGCGAGCGTCGGGGCTAAAATTTCGGTGTGGTTGTTGGGGGCCTGTCGGGTTTGCTCGGCAAGCAGGCGGTCCCCATCGTGCAGGGCCAGGCTTAACAGGCGGGTCGCGGTATCTATGGCTAGTAGCATCTGAGTTCGCTCATGGTTGGGTTCGGAGGAGTTATGCGCCAAAGGTATTGGCACGGAATGTTTCGATCAGCGATTTATAACGCTCGCCGCGCCCTTCTAGCATGAGCTTACGGCGTGTCACTTCGTGGATAGAGAAATCGATCATCAAGCAGGCATCCGGTAGCACATCCGCGATTTTCCCGGCCCATTCGATCAACAGAATGGCGTCACTATCGAGCATATCATCTAGCCCGACGCTATCGGCATCGGTTGGCCCGGCCAGGCGGTAACAATCCATATGATACAGTAAAGCTCCGGTAGTGGTGTGGGTATGCTGATGAACGAGTGTGTAGGTCGGGCTGGTGACGGGATGTTTGGCCCCCCACCCGCGCCCCACGCCCTGCGAAAATAACGTCTTGCCAGCGCCCATTTCACCGTTTAAGCAGACCACATCGCCCGGCTGTAACAGCTTCCCTAAGCGGGCACCTAACCGGGCCGTTTGGTCCGGGCTATGGCTGATGATATACAATTCTCCATCGCGGATAATGGGCACAGGTTCCTCAAAGGCATCATGGATAGGCGGTTTTCAGCGTGGGTAGTATAGCGGTTTCAAGACGTGTGATCTACCCGGTGTAGGCGGTTGAAGCGGCCCGGCCTGCAATTGTCAGCGGCCGACTTGTACAATCTAGCGGTATGTTAGAAGCGAGGTAAACCATAACGTGCGATCCCGTCAAGCTGAGGGCTGGGCAACGTTGATCATCTTACTGGCCGGGGTGGGCCTGCGGCTGTGGTGGTCCGGGTATCACGGGTTAGAAGGCGATGATGCCTTTAGCCTTAGCCTGAGCCAATACCCGGTTACGGCGCTGGTTCGTGGGTTGTTCCGCTTGGAATTAGATATTCACCCGCCGCTGCATTTCCTATTGGTCAAGGGGTGGGTGGCGTTGACGGGCGAATCGCTGTTGGCGTTGCGGCTGCTCAATGTGCTGCTAGACACGCTCACTGGGGCGCTACTGGTGGGGCTTTCGCAGCAGGTAGGGCGGGGCCGTCAGGCGTGGATCGTCGCGCTGTTGTGGGCACTTAACCCGCTGCTGATCATGGGTGGATGGCTGGTGCGAATGTATATCTTGCTCGGCACACTGGCGACGGCGGCGGCCTGGGCCGCCTTACGTGCGACCTCCCAGCGCGATATGAGATGGGGATGGGCGATCGTGGCGGTTGGGGTGGCGTTAGCGGCGTTATACACGCATATCACCGGGACGATCATTTTTGGATACACTGCCGCTATCTTGATAGGCCACGCCTACCGCCGATCCTGGTCGGCTTTGGGTGGGGTGGCCTTGTTGCTGGCGGGGGGGGTGTTGGCCTATTTACCGTTTTTGTGGCCCATCCTACGCCTATACACCAGTGATACCGCCCTGGGTGCGGCTGTGAACCCCGCCAATGCCGTTACCTGGTGGGCGGTCCCGGCGAGCGTGCTGAAAGACGCTTACGCCTTCCGGGTTGGGGTGTCGATGTGGGCGATACTGGCGGGGGCGGCCTTGTTGGTGCTGTACGATCTATCGGTGGCCTTTCGTCCCCGTAAACCCGCCCAGATCGGCGGCCTGCGAACCGCCCCCGGCCTGATACAACTCGGCGGCGGCATCCCGTGGCGGGTCTATCTGGTGGTGAGCGTGGCCTATGTTGGTCTCGTCATTTTGGGCGTGGCGGCAGGGTTATATAAGCCGCGCTATGTGGTTCCGTTTGCGCCGTTGCTGTTGTTGCCCGTCGCTTGGGGGGCGGGGCGGCTGTTATCCCGTGATCGGGCCAGCGGTGGCGTGATGTTGCTGGTGCTGCTCATCACGATGGGGGCCGGGCAGCGGGCGCTATTGGCGCGGGACTGGCGCGACGATTGGACAGCCGCCGCCGCCTACATACAAGATCACACGTTGCCGGGGGATGTCGTGCTGGTGGTGCCGGACTGGGGCCAAGAGGCGCTACGGTATCACTACGACGGCGCAGCGCCGGTCCGTGGCTTTTTCCCACAGGTCGGGCCGGGCCTGGACCTGGACGCGGCGTTCGGGCCGTACATCGCGGAGGCAGGGCGGGTGTGGGTTGTGCGGTATCAGCCAAGTGTCAGCGACCCGGATGACCGGGCGCTAAAGTGGTTCGAGGAACGCTGCGCCCCGGCTGCGCAGGTATTCCCAGCAGGGATGCAAATCCGCCTATACGACTGTGACCGCAGCCAGGCGACGATCCCCGCCGTTGCACAGCCTGTCAATATCGAGTTCGGCGGGGCGTTGGGGCTGCGCGGTGTCTTTGTACCACGCCAAACGACCGCCGCCACCGATGCGCGGCTGTACGATGAAAGCGGGCGCGTGCTGGTCACGCTGTACTGGGAGGCGCTGCGGCCAGGGCTGGATGTCATCCCCCGCGTTCAGTTGACGACACCGGGTGGGGCCGTCTATGGGGCCGCCTTGCCGGACCCCGCCGCCCAAGCGGTAAGCACCTGGCAGCCAGGCGAGGTGATCACGGCTTACTACGATCTGAACCTGAACCCGACCACGCCGCCGGGCCTGTATAACTTAGAAGTGATGGTGCTAGGCACCGATGCCGCGCCGTTAGCTGCTGTTGGCGCTGGGGCCGGGGCGCGTTGGTATATTGCCGGGCAGGTTGTGGTTAGCCCGTAGCCGACAAAAAGCCGAAGTCCACATAATAGGCCGGGTTGCCTTGGTATTGGGTGTCCCCATAGGCTTTGAACACGAATACGCCAGGGTTCACGCGCTTCATCCGTTTTTTGAGCGTGTTCCACTGCGACCGGGACGGCGCATCGTGGCCCGACTGGACGGTAAAGTAGCCGGGGGTAAATAACGCACGATGGGCGTTGTTATCCAGGTGTGTGATGGCCTGTAAGTGATCCCCGAAAACTTGCTGTGCGAAGCGTTCGGCATAGCCGGGTGATGTGCTGCGGAAGTCCGGGAGGTCTTTCATAGGTTTTTGGTCCAATGTACCGGGCGTTTCATCAGATCGCGGAGGGCATCTAGCGCGTGCGGGAAGTGAAAGCGGAAGCCTTCCGCTAGTAATTTCTCCGGGACGGCTCGCTGGCTATCCAACACGAATAGCGCCTGTTCGCCCATCGTCAAGTAGAGCGCAAAAGTGGGGACGGGCAACAGGGCGGGGCGTCCGCGTACATGGGCAACCTGCCCCATAAACGCCTGGTTTCGCAGCGGCTCTGGGGCGACGATGTTAAACGGCCCCGCCGCCCCAGTGTGGTTGATCAGGTAGCGGATGGCGTGGGCTACGTCGTCTATATGAACCCAGGGGAACCACTGCTGCCCGTCCCCCAGGCGGCTGCCAAGCATATTGGCCGCTTGTAAAAATGCCGGCAGCGCCCCGCCATGTTGCGACAGCACGATCCCAATCCGTAAAAATACTGTGCGGATGCCGGCATCATGTGCGGCCTGCTCCCAGTCTACACAAACTTGTGCCCGCCACTCATCGCTGGGGGGCGTCGTCTCGGTGATGATCGCTTCGCCTCCATCGCCATAATAGCCAATGGCAGATGCCTGGATCAGTGCGTTGGGTTTGTGTTCGGCTTGGTGGATGGCCTCAACGACGGCGCGAGTGGCCCGCACGCGGCTATCCAGTACGCGGTGCTTGTGCGCTTGTGTCCAGCGCCAGTTGGCGATGCTTTCGCCGGCTAAGTTGACGATAACTGTATCAGGGTGATCGAGTAGGTGGCTCCAGCCTTTGGGAGTACGGGCGTCCCACTGCTGGGCACGGACGCCAGACGGCAGGTTTTTACAGGTTTGGGCTGGGTTCCGAGAAAGGATAATCACATCATAACCGTCTGCTCCCAGGATTTCCGCCAGCCGCCATCCAATCGTACCGGAACCGCCGGGAATTATCACACGCAAGATAGCCTTCCCTCTGTTGTGACTGTTGATGAACTGTTCCTACTTTAGCAGACTCATCGCGAATGTGGGTAAGAATCGCCTGAGTGATTCTCGGTTGTTAGGTACAGCGTAACGACTCAGATACTTCGCTTGAATACACCCAGATCAGAGCAGGGTGAACATCGCCGAAGGTGATAAAACCCCTCCCTCCCGCGATAGTAGGCGAAAGGTGACCTGTAGCGCAGATCATGTAACAAAAATCACAAGCAAACGTCCATTAATGATCATGGGATCATAACGCTTCGTTAGAGAGAAGCGGCTAGGGGATGGGGGAAATATGCCGGGAACATTTCAACCGATTTCGATACACTCCCTGTTTCTGTGAGTTTTGCCAGTTGTTCCATAATTTGTTAAGATAGCTTCACAGTGAAGGAGCAAACCAATCGTGACCGCAACATTAGAAGCACTGATCGCGCCCTTGTTACGAGATACAAACCAAACCGTATGCACCGCCGAATCTTGCACTGGCGGGTTAATCGCTAGCCGCCTGACAGACATCGCAGGGAGTTCTGCGTATATGTTGGGGGGGGTAGTGGCCTACTCGAACGAGGCGAAATCTGCCCTGTTGAACGTGCGCCAGGGGACGCTAATCGCATATGGGGCGGTGAGTGAACCGACGGCCGCTGAGATGGCGCTGGGGGCACAGGTGTTATTCGGGGCGACCTATGCGCTGAGCGTAACTGGCATCGCCGGGCCGGGTGGGGGGACCCCCGATAAACCCGTTGGGTTAACGTATATTGGCCTGTTGACCCCGGTTGGCGTGAGCGTGACCCGTCACATTTGGGAAGGGGACCGCGCCGCCAACAAACGTCAAAGCGCGGACGCGGCCCTGCAAATGTTATTGGATGTGCTTATGAATCCCGTTTAAGCGTAACTACTCAGCCCTCACCCCAACCCCTCTCCCAAACGTGCCTTTGGCACTGGGAGAGGGGCTAAATCACGCGATGAGAAGTCCCCCTCTCCCCGCGAAGCTGTGGGAGAGGGGGATTTAGGGGG
>DAOTUA010000173.1:0-2452 GCA_034437355.1 Anaerolineae bacterium
GATGGGGGGGGTTGGGCGGCAATTTGGATCGGGCCTTGGGGTGACGGGGACACAGTGACGGTTGCCGGTGAACGGACGGTAATTGTCAATTGGGGGGGCGGGAGTGTCCCGGCGGCCCCCTGGCTGGCGATGTTGCTAGAAGTTGTCATGGTACACCCAGCAATACAGATGCAGGCTAGCACCACACCTATCACCATCGGTAACCAGTCCCATAACAGCATCACCACAAATTTATTCCCGACGTTTACTTAAATAAACATATTGATAGCCCAGATTATAGCGTTAAATCAATGAAACTGCACCAGAAAATTGGATGATCACTCACAACACGCGATGCTGGTACAGATCGCCATCGCTAAACCCACGCGAGCGATAGTAGCCGCGTGTCCCTACGGCGCTGATCACAGCTAGCCGTTTGTAACCCCGATCTTGGGCGATCTCGACGGCGCGTTCTAACAAGGCTGTCCCCAGGCCGCTGTGCTGGGCGCGTCCGTCGGCGGCCTCCCCCACGTTGACGGCCTGCCCGTAAACATGAACCTCACGGATCATCGCGGCTCCGTCAAGCTCCGGCGTTAGCCGATCCCCCACTGGCAGGGACAACCGTAAAAACCCAGCGATGTCTCGTTGGGGCGTGATGTACTGCAAAAAGACCTCATCCCCAATGCTGCTGCGGTAATACTGTTCGTCCAGGTGCAAATCGGCGGGGTCGATCTGCTGATGACGGACCTCACGGGCGCGGATGTCGTGGCTGCGGTGGCCCTGCTTATGAAGCGCCTGTTCCGCCATCTGCCGGAAGTTGGTATGTTGGTTACCGGTAACAATATCGGTCGATGGAATATCACGGATAACCCGTGTCAGGCGGCAATATTCCGGGGTGCGCTGCAATACCCCGGTGACGACGGTTAGCAGTTGTTGGTGTGTGTAAGGTTGCCACTCGCCGCGCTGATGGTATTGCATCAACTCGGCGCTTTCGATCAGGCTACATGGGTAGATTTTCAACTCATCCGGGCGGAAGTCCGGGTCGTTGAACATGCGATCATAGTCCTGTAGATCGCGTGTCACATCGGACCCATACAGGTTCGGCATCCAATGCGCGTGAATTTTGAACCCGGCCCCGCGCAACAGCGCCACCGCCCGCCGGGTAGCCTGCACGTCGTGCCCGCGTTTGTTCAGGCGCAGCACCTCGTCATCCAACGACTGAAAGCCGATCTGAACCTTCGTGCAGCCCAAGCGCCGCACGCGCAGCACTTCGGCGGGGCTGATATGGTCTGGGCGGGTTTCGATCACCAGCCCGACACAACGGCAAGCGGCGGTTTCGTTTTCATGGTGGGCGGCAGCGAGTTCGTCCCAGGTGGCGAACTCGGCTATCGGCGGGCGGGTGGCCTCACTGGTGGCGACAGTGGCGGCCAGTTGCTTAGAACGTCGCATTTCTTCGCGGTATACTTCCTGCACCACCTGATTATAAGTGCGCCCCGGCTGCACCCCATGAATCGTCACATTGACGGTGTTCCGTTGCGGGTGTAATTGTGACCCCTCGCGCAGCGCCGCCTCCACTTGTTCGCGCTGGTCGTCCCCGCGCCCGAAATCGTGCAGCGCATCGAAAATACGCTTGATGAACCATATCTGGTAAGTCTCCGGGTAAAAGCTCCACGTCCCACCCAGCACAATCACCTCGATCTTATCCGTCGGGTGCCCGATATTCCGATAGGCTAACAGCCGATTGTACGTTTGCAGGTAGGGGTCAAAACTGTTTTGTTCCGCACGCTGTGCGCCCGGCTCATCCGATAAATAGCTCTTTGGCATCCGAATATCATTCGGGCAGAAGATACACTCCCCAGGGCACGGAAAGGGCTTGGTCAACACGGTGACGGGGGTCACGCCGCTAGACGTGCGAACCGGCTTGCGACGCATCCGGGTAACGACTTGCGGGTCAAAGGGCGGTAACGCGCCCTCCGCTGTGAGGACGTGGTAAGCGTGGATCAACTCATCCCGCCCGAAAAACCCTTTGCCGCCTTTTGGGTGTTGCCGTAGGATACCGCGCATCGTCTTACGGTTTAATTCTGGCGTCGCGATCACCTTTTGCAGGATGGCGATCAATTCGGCGCGATGTTGTTGCACATCTATTTTGTCGTAGGTGTGGGCCATGACGTGCGCTCCGGTGGTTGTATGCTTTTCTTAATTATGATAACCGATACCAGCAAAATTATGAAGCTGTGTGTGCCAATAGGTGCATCTCCGGTTGTTGGCAAGCTGGCGAGGGTGAAACCCCTGAGCAGTTACGAAAAAAAACGTAACTGCTCAGCCAGCCCCCCACCCCGGCGCTAAAGCGCCACCCCTCCCCCACTATCGCCGCTTTTGACGTTTGATAAAATAATTGGGTAAGTGGGGTGTACGAACAACCTGTCGGGGGGCTACGAACATTTTGTCATCACCGACATCGTAGGGGAGGGTC
>DAOTUA010000174.1:0-14139 GCA_034437355.1 Anaerolineae bacterium
GTCGGCTCATCGCATCCTGGGGCTGGATAAGGTCCCAAGGGTTGGGCTGTTCGCCCATTAAAGCGGTACGTGAGCTGGGTTCAGACCGTCGTGAGACAGGTCGGTCTCTATCCGCTGTGGGCGTGCGAGGTTTGAGAGGTGTTGCCCCTAGTACGAGAGGACCGGGGTGAACGAGGCGCTCGTGTGTCAGTTGTCACGCCAGTGGCATAGCTGAGTAGCGATCCTCGGCAGGGATAACCGCTGAAAGCATCTAAGTGGGAAGCCCTCCTCAAGATAAGACCTCGATGAGACCGCTGGCAGACCACCAGTTTGATAGGCGGGAGGTGGAAGCGTAGCAATACGTGGAGCTGACCCGTACTAATGGTCCGACGCTTTTTGCAACTTCCCCATGTGTGATGCGGGGAAGACGACGCTTTGGTCATCTGATACATGAAACCAATGTGTAGCGTTACCGAATAGAAAAAAACAGTGTTGGTTGTTCAACTGTCCGTGACTTGCGACACACCCGAAAAAGCCAGATGATGGCCTGACGGTGGCGGCGTGAGTGCGCCCGGACGAGTAGCGAAATGTTGGTGGCTAGAGCCGCAGGGGTCCACCCGGTCACATCCCGAACCCGGTAGTTAAGCCTGTGAGCGCTGATGGTACTGCATCGGAGACGGTGTGGGAGAGTAAGCCGCTGCCAACCCCTTATATTCTCACTCTCCGTAACAGCGCACCGCCCACCACACCAGGTTATCCCCCTGGCTTTTTTGGGTTTAAACCAGGTCAGGTTATCCCCCCCCCAACCGATGAAATAGGTTAAGAGACTTCTACTAATTTTTTTGCTTGTCGTTTGCGCCGTGGGAGATTCACAATCCCGATGCCGCCGAGGATAAACGCAGCCCCGATAATGAGATTCCAACCGAGTGGTTCCCCCAGGAACACGACGCCTAAAATCAGCCCGACAACTGGCACAATGTACGTAACCATTGTTGCACGGGCAGCACCCAGTGAGGACACGATAAAGTAAAACAGCGTGTAGGCTAGCAGTGTGTTGAACACCCCAAGCGTGATAGCGGCGGTGGCAGCTCCGCGTGATACATCGCTGAACCATACCGGCGCTGGCCCTCCCAACAGTGGAGCAGCAAAGGTGGCAACACCCATCACGACGGCGGCACTTGTCATAGAGATGGCCGCAACAACAATCGGCGGGACATGGCCTTGTTTGTGTTGGGTGTTGAGGACGGTACGGCTATAGGTTGTAAATGTGGCGTAAAAAAGTGATGCAGCAACTATTGCCAATTGACCAAGTAACCCGGTGAGCAAGACGCGCCCGCCTTCGATATTGCTGCTGAATAACACAATCACACCGATAAACCCCGCGAACATCCCGCCTACCCGTTGCCAGGACATCCGTTCATCGTCAAAAACAAAGTGGGCAATGAATAGCGTAAACAAAGACGCGGTTGATTGCAGGATGCTGGCGACACTGCTTTCGATGATTGTTTCGCCCCAACTGATCAGCAAAAACGGAATCGCGTTATTCCCAATGCCAATGACGATTAGCGGGAGTAAGATATTAAACTCGGTCGGGAGACGAATCCCGCGTAAGCGGACCAACAACAGTAGCCCTACCGACGCGATCCCAACCCGGATAAACACCAACTGAAACGGGTTGATCTCTTGTACGCTGATGCGGATTAGCATAAACGAACTGCCCCACAACAACCCTAACGCCCAAAAACTAACCCACGCACCCTTACGCATTCTTGTACCTCCATACGAAATAGACTCCCACAGCTTACGGGGCATCGGACGGAGGCGTCAACAGTCCACGGGGCGAATTGGTGCTATTAAAGCTGGCCGGCAAGCCAGGTTTTCATATCTCGCAAGACCATATCCCGTTCGGGTTCGTTGACGATCTCGTGATAGAGTTCCGGGTATATCTTGAGCGTCTTATCTTCCGAGGCGGCCTGATCGTAAAGCAGTTGGCTACCGGATGAATCGACAATCCGGTCGCCGCCGCCATGCAAGATCAAAATCGGGGTGGTGATGTCGGTCAAGTTGGCGCGGATATGCCGCACCGTCCCCAGGATACCAAGGGTGGTGCGCACCCGCAGCAGCGTAAGGTTGACGTGCGGGTCGGTCGTCCAGGTTGCCAGGACTGCCGGGTCCCGTGACATCCCCGTAACATCCACCGAGAGGATCGGCACGTCGGGTACAAGTTGGTTGATGGTGCGTGCAGCAGAAATCAGGAAATTCGGCACGTTATCATCTATTGTTAGCGGGACGCCGGAGGTGATGATCCCTTGAATGGGATGGTTAAGCGTATCTAATAGGTAGGCCAAAGCCACCACCGCCCCCATGCTATGGGCGTACACGAACAGGGGTATTTGTGGGTGGGTTTGTTGGATAACGGTTAGGTACCGGGCGAAATCGTCGATGGGGTTTTCAAACGTGCGGAAATACCCGCGTTTACCGTCACTTTTGCCGTGGCCGCGCATGTCGTAGCCATGCACTGCGTAGCCGTCGCTGGTGAATTTCGCGGCGACATGCGCATAGCGTCCGATGTGTTCGGCAGCGCCATGCACGATCACCAATACGGCATGGGGCTTGCTTTGCGGCAGCCAACTTTCGGTATGAAGGGCCAGGCCGTCTAGCGTAGTGAAGCTGCTGCTGGTGTGTTTCATGGTGGGGGGGATTGCCTCAAGCGTCGTTGTTGTCGTCGTAGGTACTCTCGAAAGAGAACGGGACATCTAAGCGCATCCAGGTGCGCCCAATGCGAAATAACACACCGGGGCGCAAGTCGGACCGGCCTTCGATGCGCTGTTCTTGTTTTTCGATATAGGTTCCGTTGCGGCTGTCCACATCTTCTAGCCAGAAAGAAAGGTGATACGGGGTCGGCACATCGTCGGTGGCTGTGACGGCAATCGACTTGCAGCCTAAACGCGCATGTAACCGAGAAACCTGATTGTCAAAGTCCATTTCAATATCGCATCCTTCCCGCCGACCAATGGTTAGAATAACTTCCTCACCGATTTCGGGTTGCTCGAACCGCATGGTTTTGCCGTCGTGTGGGCCACTCATGTAGGTAATAGAAATCTGTTTTTGCATTAGTCGCTATTTTCCTTGCACTGTTGGCGGGCCTCGCTCAGTTTCTTTAACGTGGGGGTGTGGTTCTGATGAATTTTCAGTGCTTGCTCTAGCGTCTGGATGGCCTGCTGGCATTGGCCCAATTGTAACAGGGCCTCACCGTAATTATGCCAGAACCAAACGTCCTCCGGGCTATATCCGACGGCTTTTTCGTAACAGTCACGGGCTTTGCCCCACTGATCGCGGGCGGCATGGGCCAACCCTTTTCCGTTCCAGGCCCAGCCATATTCCGGGTCCAGCTTAACCGCCCGTTCGTAACTGGCGATAGACGCTTCATGCTCCCCAAGCCGCCGCAAGACCTGCCCGCGCCGCGCCCATGCAACCGGTTGACCGGGCACGTTATCAATGGCAATGTCGATAATATCGAGGGCATCGATCCGGCGGCCCATCTGCAATAGCACATCAACTTGATTGACGTAATACCAAACAATCATGTCATCCTGCTCGGTGGCGCGTTCAAAACTAACCAGGGCCTCCTCCATGCGCCCCAGGGCTTGTAATGCCAGGCCGCGTCCGTTCCAGGCCCAGGCGTAAGTCGGGCGATATTTCAACGCTTTATCGTAAGACTTGAGGGCGCTATCGTAGCGTTTCAACCATCGGAGCGCCTGCCCGCGTTTGGCGAGGCTTTCGGCATGTTGGCTATCAATGGCGATGCTACGACCCAACGAGTAGAGCGCATCCTCATAACGCCCTAACTTAATCTGCTCGTCGGCCAGGTTGTACCAGTACCACACGTCATGCGGTGCAAATTCGGTCGCCTTCTGGAAGCTAAACATGGCGTCGTCGTGTTCTTTGAGGATGGTGAGCGTCAGGCCGCGCCCGTTCCAGGCCCAGGCATATTCCGGGTCGATCTCGATGGCGCGGGTATAGCTGGTTAGGGCTTGGTCGTAGCGCCCCAGGTAACGCTGGGCTTGTCCTTTTTTGGCATGAGTGCGGGCATCTTGTGGGGCCAGTTGGTTCGCTTGATCTAACAGGTCGATAGCGTCCTCGTAACCGCCCATCAGAATATAGACGCTCGCTTGCTGGTAGAGATAGTTGGCCTCCGTCGGCGCGATAGCCGCCGCTTTACGGTAGGCTGCCAGCGCATCGGTGTAGTTACCCATCTGTTCGTAGATAATGCCGCGTTCGTTCCAGGCCCAGTCATAATCCGGTTCGATCTCGACGGCCTCCGCGATAGCATCTAACGCTTCTGGGTGACGCCCAAGCTGGCGTAAGGCGTTGGCGAGCCTGGCCCAACTGCGGGCGTGATGCGGGTTGTGGCGGGTGGCATGTTCCAGCATCGGCACCGCCTCCGCGTAGCGTTTGAGCAAGACCAACACATTCCCCTGGTTATACCACTGCCAGATTTCGTGCTGGCTGTGTTCGGCGGCTTGTTGGTAACACGCGAGCGCCTCGGTGTAGCGTTCCAGGTTTTCGAGCGCGATCCCTTTGCCGTTGATGGCCCAGGCGTAATCCGGTTGGAGCCGAATCGCGTTATCATAGGCTTCGGTGGCCTGTTCGTAGGCCCCCAGGTAGCGGTAAACCTGGCCGAGCTTGGCCCAACTGAAGGCGTGTTCGGGGTCGGTGGCGACGGCATCGTGGGCGGTCTGGAGGGCGGCCTCGTATTGGCCCATATCGACCAGGGTTTCCGTCCAGTTATACCAATGCCAGACCTCCTCCGGCTGGAACTCCGCCGCTTGTTCAAAGTGTTGGGCGGCCTCCTGCGTTTTACCCGATATTTTATAGGCCAGCCCGCAGCCGTTATGTGCCCAGGCGTAATCCGGTTCTAGGCGGATCGCCTGCTTGTAGGCGTCAATGGCGGCGGCGTAACTCCCCTGCTGGCGGTAAATCTGCCCAAGTTTGGCCCAACTGGAAGCGTGGGCCGGGTCTAGCTCCAGGGCTTGCTTGAGCGATGCGACCGCTTCTGGCACATATCCGAGCGCGTACTGCACGTTAGCCTTGTTATACCAGTGCCATATATCCCCCGGCTTGATGGTTGCAGCGCGTTCATAGCAGGCGAGCGCCTCCTCCAAGCGGCCTAGCTGCTCCATGACGATCCCCTTGCCGTTGTGTGCCCAGCCATAATTCGGGAATAGCGCCAAGGCTTTATCGTAGGCTTGCTCGGCGCTTTTCAGGTCGCCCAATAAGCGGAGCGTGCGCCCCTTGCGTGCCCATATCCAGGCGTCATCCGGTTGGAGGTCTAGCGCCCGGTCATAAGTCTGGACAGCCTCTTGATAGCGGTACAGTTCGGTGAGTGAGTAGCCCTTGTCCATCAGTTCGCGGGCTTCTAACTGTGGGCCGGCGACTTCAAAAACGGCGGCCTCCCCGGTGATCTCATGATGGATTGTGGCTAATTCATCGACAATATCCCCCCACGATTGCGGGCGCTGAGTGGGGTCTTTGCGTAAGCAGGCCAGCACAAAATCTTGTAACAGGGTGGCAATACGATCTTGATCGCGGGTTTCAAAGCGGGGCGTATCGTTGATGTGCGCATACAGCCACGCTTCCCACTTCCGCGCCCGGAAGATATGCCGTCCGGTTAGCATCTCGAACAACACCGCCCCGAATGAGTAAATATCGGCCCGAATATCAACATCTTCGGACTGGCATTGTTCCGGGGACATATAGGGGGCTGTGCCAACAATCGCGCCAACGCGCGTCAGGCGTACATCGGTCTGGGGGGTATTAAGCGCGAGGGTAGAGGCGTCTTTGTTGCCGTTGGCGGTTTGCGGCTCTACTTCTAAAGAGCGTACCAGCCCAAAATCGGTGACTTTGGCGACGCCATCATGGGTGATCAGGATATTGGCGGGTTTTAAATCTCGGTGAACCAGGCCCGGAATAATGTTGGTGGCGTGTTGCATCCCCAGCGCGATATGCAGCCCGAACCGGATCGCCTGTAGTGTGTCGATGCGGTTATGGTCGATCCAACTGCGCAAGTCCGCCCCGAGGCCCTCCGGCCCGCTGATGTGTTCTAGCATAATGTGAGGCCGCCCGGCTATCGTTTGCACAATCCGCGCCTGGACGATGTGCGCGTGTTTTTCCAGCCGAATCCAGGTGAGCGCCTCCTGGGTGAAACGGGCAACAGCTCGCTCGTTTTTCAAAAACCGGCTTTGAAAGCTCTTGATGGCAACCGGGGCGCTATCCTGGTGGTCGTAACACAGGTAGACAATGCCCATCCCGCCGCGTTTGACGTCGGCAACTTCCCAGCGGTCCTTGATTTTATCGCCAATATCGAACTCGGTTTCCGGGATATCATCGGGTTTGCGGCGTTTTTTGCGCTTAGGGCGCACGCGCCCGCGCCGGGCTCGCAGGTTAATAGGGTCCTCCAAGCGGCTTTGTTCGGCAATAACCGTATTGTGTTCGCTTTCGTAGTCGCTGGAGGCCAACGAAAGCAGGTTATTGCTAAAATGATTGTCGGCATAAGTAGCGCCATCGGCATGAGAAAGCGGCGGGGCGTCCTCATCATCGTGCGTATGGATGACATCCGGCGAGATATACGTTTCTTGGGAAGCGGCATCGGCTGCGGGTTCGTCCGGGTTGTGATTTTCGTCATCGTGCCCGCCGGTATCATCTGCTGAGATAGGGGCATCGTCGCTTTCAAGTTGTGGGGGACGGTAGTCATCGACAGCCGTTTTCATGTCGTCGTTAGGGTCGTCGGCAACGAATGTCCCCATAGATTTTTGCATGTAGCCGTCTAGCAGCGATTCTAACAGGGCTTCATCGACGCCAATATGGGGCAAGACAGCCTCTTGATGGTCGGAAAGCGCCCACAGTGCCACCGCGATGTTGCGGCGTGTGTTGATCGTCTGTGCGACCTGCACCACCCAGGCCAGGTAGTTATCCAGGGCGCGGCGGGCCATTTTGCGGTCGATGTCATTTTCGGCAGTGGTGGCGGCTCGTTGGAAAGCAACGATCACCTTGCCGACGTAAAACACGGATAGATGCGCCTCCTGGGTGATGGACGCTAACGCGCACTGGTCCCCCAATGCGAACAGATCGTTAGCGTCCTCACGGCGTAGGGCCAGCCGCCCCAAGCGGCTTATATCCGGGTTGGGGTCGGTGGCGAATAGGTCCGTTTGATCGGCGGGGTGGCCTTGCCGAAGCAACTGCCCTGCTTGTTTTTTGGACATGGGGGCGGGTTGGCGTCCGGTTTGCGGTGGGCGCATGGGGTCTCCTACTGAATCGGTGATTCGACATGAAATACAAGGGTGCCGCCTTCGGCACGGGCGATAACGCGATCCCCCGGCTTGAAGGCTTCTCGGAGCAGTTTATCGCTCAGCGGGCGGGTGATGAGCCGTTCAATCGTCCGCCGTAACGGGCGTGCGCCGTTGGCTGGGTCGTAGCCATCGCGCAGGATCAGGGCGCGGGCGTCATCGGATAGGTGTAGCAGCACCCCCTGGGCATTCAGCCGGGCATAGACTTCTTGCATCTGCAACGCAAGAATATCGCTTAGCGTGGCTTCATCCAACGGTTGGAACGTAATAATTTCATCTAGCCGGTTGATAAACTCCGGTCGGAAAAACTGCCCCAGGTGGCTAGAGTAATCTTGCTTGGTGGTTGCGCTCGCGCCAAAACCAAGGCTTTTGCTGCTCTCGCGGGTGCCGATATTGCTAGTCATGATAAACACGGCGTGGCGTGCATCGACTTTGCGCCCGTTCGCGTCGCTCAAGCGCCCCTCATCGAAGATTTGTAGAAATATGTCGAATACTTCGGGGGCGGCCTTTTCGACTTCATCGAGCAGCACAACGCTATACGGGCGACGGCGTAGCCCGTCCGTGAGTTGCCCGCCCTGGTTGTTATCGCGGTAGCCCGGCGGCGAGCCGATCAAACGGGCGACGGTGTGCGTGTCGTGGAACTCGGACATATCCAGTCGTAGCAGCGCGTCCTCGGTGCCGAAAAGCGTATCGGCCAGGGCCAGGGCCAATTCTGTTTTGCCAACGCCAGACGGCCCCAGGAATAAAAACACGCCGACGGGTCGGTTCGGGTCGCCTAGCCCGGCACGCCCAGCCTTAATAATCGACGCCAGGGTTTCGACGGCTGCATCTTGCCCGATGACCCGTTCTTTGAGCATTTCATCCAGGTTCGCAAGCCGTTCGCGGTCCTCACGGGTCATATCGCTGACGGGGATACCGGTCCACTCGGAAAGCACGTTGGCAACGTCATTGGGCTGAACCTGGCCGAGTTCGTTGTTTTCTTGTTCATCCGGGTTGAGGGCCTCATCGACGTTGGTTCGGATGACAACCCGTGTACAAGCCTCGTCTAGCAGGTCGAGAGCTTTATCTGGCAGGCGGCGATCTGGGAGGTAGCGCATAGAAAGGTCGATAGCGGCCTGCATGGTCGGTTCTGGGATGATTACGTCGTGATGGGATTCTAGCCGCATCCGTTGACCCTGCAAGATGTGTAACGTATCTTCTTTAGATGGCTCGTCAATGTCGATGGTACGGAATCGGCGTTCTAGCGCCGGGTCGGTGGCGATAGCTTTACGGTATTCTTCGTGGGTGGTGGCCCCGATACACATAATATCCCCGCGTGCGAGGGCCGGTTTTAAGATATTGGCGGCATCCAGGTTGCTATCAATTGTATCGCCAGCACCGACAATGGTATGAATCTCATCAATGAAAAGGATGATATTCTCGGTGCGGCTGATCTCATTGACGATCCCTAGCAGTCGTTCTTCAAACTGACCGCGAAGGCTGGTCCCGGCGACCAGGGTTCCGATCTCAATTTCGACAATGCGCTTATCACGGAGCGAGCTAGGGGCGGTATTATTGTGGATGGCGTAGGCTAAGCCTTCGACAACGGCGGTTTTGCCGACGCCGGCATCCCCTAGTAACAGCGGGTTGTTTTTCTTGCTGCGCGACAATGTGCGGGCGAGGGCGCGTATCTCGCG
The DNA here is from genome assembly GCA_034437355.1 of Anaerolineae bacterium. GTDB lineage: Bacteria > Chloroflexota > Anaerolineae > Aggregatilineales > Phototrophicaceae > DAOTTY01. The sequence continues at coordinate 9,002 of DAOTUA010000174.1, forward strand.
GTCACGGGCAATTGCTGGACCGATCCGTCCGTTATTTGCCGCGGCTACCAGGTCCCGCCCGTACTTGTCCAACAGGGGCGTTGGGGCGGGGCGTGAGCTATCAAGCGGATCATCGCTATCGAAGTCAAAGTCGTCGCTGTCAAAGGCGAACGGGTCATCTTCGGCAAAAGGGTTGGCCCCCAAGAAATCTTCATCGTGTTCTTCTTCTTCCAGTAATAAGCGTTGTAGCCACAGGTTGAGGTCGAACCCCAAATCGATTAACTTACGGACTGCGACGCCTTCCCCCTCTTGGAATAATGCCAGAAGCAGGTGTTTTTCCGTGATTTCGTGATGGTTTTCCTGCTCTGCCAGGAAGATCGCTAAGGACAGGACGATCTCGCTACGCGGGGTTAATGGCAAGACATCCCCCCGCGCCCCTTCGCCGCTACCGGTTGCGATCCGAATGGCATTACGTACTTCAACCGGGTTCAGCCCGGCTCGCTTGAGTAAGGTGGTGGTGGAGCCGTGCTTGTTCTTACTGATGGCGATGAATAGGTGTTCGGTGCCAATAAAATTGTGGCTTAACCGCCGCGCTTCTTCCGCCGCCTGGGTTAAGATAGTGGCGCTGCGTTCTCGCAATTCTTCTTCTGGTATATCTGGCGATGAACTCAAGGTGTACCTTGCCTGTTACTTACGGACCTGTACAAATAGATATTTTAGTATAACGCATTCTGGGCGCGTCGGCAGTAGGGCATTCGTCCGGGTTGGGAAAACGGGGTGGGGTGTGGGGCGAAACCCCACGATATCCTAATCTCTCCCTGAGTCGTTACGTCCGGGGCAGGAATTTTGCAAAGCGACCTGGTTTATCATTGGGCGCTGTCCAAGCTCGTCTTTACAATCGCCCTATCCATTCGCCTAAATTCGCTAGGCCCGTTGGCGTAACAGTGTTATCATGGGGAGGTAGAATGTTTGGGCAAGGGTCGGCAAGCGTATGTCAGACGATAGACAACACCCGGAAAACACATCAACTCCCCCGGACAAACAGCCGGATCACTCCGCATCGGCTGTGTTTTTGGAGATGATGCGCCAGCAAGCCGCCTCAGAGCGGCCAGACCCACCCCCGGCTCGGTCATCCCCCACCCCGACCACCAGCCCGGCAGCACCAAGCCAACCGGATATGACAGCACAGGCGGACGAACAGCGCCATGCTGCCGCCCGCGAGCAGCTACGCATCGAACGTATCCGACGGCGTAAACAGCGGCGGCGTCAACGTACCCAGGGGGTTTTCGGGGGGGTGTTCCAGTCGTTGTTTGTCGTTGGGCTGACGGCGACCCTGGCCGCCACGCTGTTTACTTGGTTGGCCTCGCCAGATTTTATCGCGCCGGATGTGCGTGATAATCTGAGTGTGGCCATGGCAACCGCGACCAACCAGGGCGCGTTATTGGTCGCCACCGACCTACCGACAACCCCGAACTGGTTGCGCCGTATTGGGATTGTCAGCGGCCACCGTGGGCCAGAGAACGACCCCGGCGCGGTGTGCCCGGACGGGCTGACCGAGGCCGAGATCAACCTGAATGTTGCTACCCGTGTGGTGCGCAACCTGCAAGCGCGGGGGTATACTGTAGACCTGCTGGATGAGTTCGACCCGCGCCTTTCCGGTTACCAGGCGGAAGTGCTGCTATCTTTGCACGCCAATACCTGCCAGGATTACGGCGAGGTGGTTTCTGGATATTTAATCTCAACGGCGGACCTGCGGGCTGGGAGTGGCAACGATCAGTTGTTGGTGGAATGTGTGGCGGCGCATTATCAGCAAGCCAGCCAGCTTGCCCGGCGCTATGGCCTCACGCGGGATATGACCGATTATCACATCTTCCGTGAGATCGATCCGCTGACGCCGGCTGCTATTCTCGAAATGGGCTTTATGTTTGGTGATCGCGATATCCTCACTGGCGATCCGGATATATTGGCACGCGGGATTACAAATGGTATTTTGTGTTACTTAGAACCCGGCGACGCCAATGTGCTAGCGACCTTACAGGCCCCCACCCCCAACCCGATCATTCCAACACTCGCGCCGACGCTCACACCAGAAAATTTGCAATGAAGGACCTTTAGCTGACTATGACACAAAAAGAATTGATTATGTACAGCCGGACGACCGGCTGCCCGTTCGTCTCGATTGCGAAGCGGGTTTTAGACGGGGAGAATATCCCCTACCGCGAAATTCACATCGACAAAGACCCAATCGCCCGCCAGCGCGTGAAAGACTGGACCGGATTTTTGTCTGTGCCGACGCTGGTGATTGCAGAGCCAGGGGCGATCTTGCCGTTGTCGCAACCGACCCCCCTTCCCCCAGAAACCAGCCCGCAGGGAATCGACCGCGAAACGATGATCACCGAGCCTTATGAGCCACAATTACGCGCTTGGCTGCATAAGCACGGTTTTGTAGGGGCACCTTGAGATGGCGCTCCAAACGAAAACCATCACAGTAGACGGGCGGCGGGTGCAGTATCTGGAAGCGGGGCCAGCGGGGGCGGCCCCTATCATTTTTTTACACGGTGGGGTGGGCGATGCCGCGTTTCATTGGGCGCAGCTCCTACCGGAACTCGCCACGTCTTATCGGCTGATCGCGCCGGATATGCCGGGTTTTGGTCAATCTGACCCGCTACCGCAGATGACCTACGCGGCTTTAACGGGGTGGGTGCGCGGCATCTTCCAGGCGCTCGGCTTCCAGCAGGCGGTTTTGGTGGGGCATTCTGTGGGTGGGCTGGTGGCACGCTTGGTCGCCGCTGCTTACCCGCAAGATGTCCCGGCGCTGATCTTAATTAACGGGGGCGTGTTGCCGGGTAAATCCGGTGGGTTCATCCGGCAGGTGGCGAGGATACCAGTTATCGACGGGTGGTTCTTTCGGTGGTTGGCGGGGCAGGGCATCGGGAACCGGGCGGCGTTGGAATGGCTGGTTGTGGATCATACCGATACCGAACGCCTCACCGATCAGATGGTGGAAGCGGCCCAGGCGAGCGTCCCCGGCCTGGTGGCAGTGATGCAAATGCAGACGTTGGATACGCTGCCGGAAAGCCGCGTGCCGATGGTCCCGACGATGTTGTTATGGGGGGTAGAAGATACGTTTTCGCCCATCAGCGCCGGGGAACGTGTGCATAAGGCCATCCCCGGTAGCGAACTGCGGCGCGTCGAAGGGACGCAGCACGCACCGCACATTGATGAGCCGGATGTGGTCGCCTTCCAGATTCAGAGTTTTGTGGATAACCTGGGCCGAACTGGGTCACCGGGTTAGCGACGGCGGATCAAGTGGAAGGATCAAGTGGATCGAAAAGAGGGCGCTGTTTAGCACCCTCTTTTCGTTTGTGCGGTATAGATTGAACGGGTTAGGTTGCCGGGGTTTCGACCTCGGCGTTCTGGGTATCTTGATCCGGGTTTTCCGTTTCGACATCCTCCGGGATAAGTTGGAGTTCGCTATTTTCACCAACGCTGATATGCACAATGCTGGCGAAACTGAACTCGCCGGAGAGGATACCGTCGGAGAGGCGGTCCTCAATTTCGTTCTGGATCAGGCGGCGTAACGGGCGTGCGCCGTAGTCTGGGTCGTAGCCGCGTTCACCGAGCCAAGCGCGAGCGTCGTCATGCAGGTCGATAGTGATGGCGTGTTCGATCAACCGTTCGCTGACCTTAGCCATTTCTAGCTCAACAATCTGACCGATTTCTTCGCGGGTTAGCGGGCGGAATACGACGGTGGCATCGACACGATTCAGGAACTCCGGGCGGAAGGTGCGGCGGAGTTGGTCCTGCACACTCTTCTTGATGTCCTCATAAGATTCCTGGACTTCGCCTTCGCCAGCCTTGGGGACCTGGAAGCCGAGCGACGTACCCTTCTTGATGGTATCGGCCCCGACGTTGCTTGTCATCACGATAATCGAGTTACGGAAGTCTACGCGCCGCCCGCGAGCATCGGTGAGTTGGCCTTCTTCCATGACTTGTAGCAGCATGTTGAACGTTTCCGGGTGGGCCTTTTCGATCTCATCGAAAACGACGATGCTGTAGGGGCGCTTACGGATAGCTTCGGTGAGTTGCCCGGCATCCTCGTAGCCAACATACCCCGGAGGCGCACCGACCAGCCGCGCCATACTGTGACGCTCCATAAACTCGCTCATATCCAATTGGACGAGCGCGTCCTCGCTACCGAAAAGAAACTCCGCTAGCGACTTGGTAAGTTCGGTTTTGCCGACGCCGGTCGGCCCCAGGAACATGAAGGACCCGATTGGACGGCGTGGGTCTTTCAGGCCGGCCCGCGCACGGCGGACAGCTTTACTAATCGACACGATCGCCTCGTGCTGCCCGACGATACGCTTGTGAAGTTCTTCTTCCATTTTCATCAAGCGGTCGGTTTCTTCTTGTGTCATCCGCTTGACGGGAATCCCGGTCCACATCGACACGACTTCGGCGATGTCCTCGGCGCTCAGGCGCGGCTGGTTGGTTTCCGGGTTCCAGTTGGCCTTTAAGTCGTTGAGGACATCTTCCAGGTCCACTTTGCGCTGCGAGAGCCGTTCGATCTCGTCGGGGTTGCCGGAGTTTTGGGCTTCGGTTAAATCCTCGATGTCGATTGTGACGTTACGCAGTTCTTCTTCGGCGCGGCGCACCTGGGATGATTCCGGGCTTTTGTACATGCGCAGGCGGGCGGCGGCCTCATCGATCAGGTCAATCGCTTTGTCTGGCAGGAAGCGGTCCGGCACATAGCGGGCGGATAGGTTCGCGGCGGAGTCAATCGCATCGTCGGTAATTTCTACCGTGTGGTGTTCTTCGTAGGGCGGTTTGATGCCCTGAAGAATCTCGATTGTTTCTTCGATGGACGGCTCGTTCACGATAATCTGCTGGAAGCGGCGCTCTAGGGCCTGGTCGCTTTCGATGTGTTTGCGGTATTCGTCCAGCGTGGTTGCGCCCACACACTGGAGTTCGCCGCGTGCCAGGGCGGGCTTAAGGATGTTGGCGGCATCGACGCTGCTGCCGGCGGCCCCAGCCCCGACCAGCATATGGACTTCGTCGATAAACAGAATACTGTCGGCGGATTTCAGTTCTTCGATGACACGCTTGAGGCGTTCCTCGAATTGCCCACGGTACATTGTCCCGGCGACGAGTGAACCGAC
>DAOTUA010000175.1:0-2704 GCA_034437355.1 Anaerolineae bacterium
GCGGGTCGATGTTTGGTGAAGCGCAAGTAGAAGAACATCCCCGGTGGTATGTGGTTTAGTTTCAATACCCTCAGCGGGTCGATGTTTGGTGAAGCCGCACGACTTTGGCACAGATTTTTTGACACAAATGTTGGCTTGGTGTCGTAAATCCGCTTAAATCGCATCTGATGCGTTTGCCATTGCAACTTCACCATCATACTTTACCACATATTCCCGGATTTTGCGAATGTCGTTAGTCGCATCAAAACCGGGGAGAGTTTCGCACGATTATACATCGTTACAAAATCGGCGGAATTCACAGTCAACACAGCGATTGCGAACGGATGTCGGCGGCGGCATTCGCTCAAGGGCGATCATCTCGTTGGCCTGTTTGAGCCGCTGATGAACCGAGTTTCGCAATCGTCCGGTAAAAGATACTTTGCGCAGCGTCCGTAGCGGGATCAGGTAGAGGTAGCCATGATTGATAGATACATCATAGGCTTCTTCTAACAAGAGTGCATAGGCGGTAAGTTGAAGTTTATAGTTTTGCCGAGCGTGCCTGGCTAACTTGTAATCTACTGGAAAGATGCGCCCGTCGTCGGTGGTAACAACCTCATCCATCAGCCCGACAAAACCGAGCGTATGACTTTCGATCTGCACATCAAACTGACGCGCTCCGGCGAGTTCATCGTAACCGGAAAGGGTGCGCCGGGCAGCTCGGCGCTGTTCGTGGTGATGCTCCTCATGTCCAGCATCCATTTTATAAGTGCGCGGGCGTACATGCGGTAGACATCGTTCGTAGAACACCACTCGCGGGCAATAATCGAACTGCTTCAGGTCGGTGACGGTTAACAACGTGTGATTGTCAAGCATGGTTGCCCTCCAAAAGGCCGTTATCCAGTTCTAGCCGCTGGGCCCAATTATCGGCACTGATGGGGATCAACTGGACGCGCCCGGCTTTTTCGCCTAGCAGATGACGAATTTTGAGCATAAGCTCCTGTTGGTGGTTGCGAGACAAACGCCCAGCAAAAGCAGAGTATTGGACGCGGTCCAGCCCATAATCCAGGCAAGCATCGGCAATTTTGGTACGGGTGTTATCGTGGCTGATGTCGTAGAGCAGCAGTAAGTTCATGCTCACACCTCCGCCCGGAAGGGTATATACGTGTCGCGCTCTCCGCGCAGGGTAGCCGCCAGACGGCGAGCGTGGGTCTGCATGACAATACGCAGAGTTTGGCGCTCTCCTTCGTAGCGGACCTTGCGCTCGAAGCCGTCTAAGATGTGTTCGGCAAAAGCGCGACGGGTTGGCTGGCTCATCTGGCCGCGTGTGTCCTGTTGGACGCTAAAGTGCCGTGTCGCCAGCCCGAAAACCACACGGTCTACAGCGACCTGCCGGAACTCCTCGATGAAATCCAGCACCATAGACGGCTTGCCAGAGCGATCCGCATGGATAAACCCGGCGTAAGGGTCTAGCCCAGCCAGGGTCAACACACGCTCGATCTGCCCGTAAAGAATACCGTAGCCATAGTTAAGCAAGCTATTGATCGGGTCGGTGGCACCGCGCCCAGTGCGGGTGGTCCAACCGTAAGCATCGGGGATAACGGTTCGCGCCCCCGCCCAATAGAGCTTAGCGGCGTGTGCTTCGATACGCATCAGGGTTTGGCGCAGCTCATCGACATGCTGCGGCGCGATTTGTTCTAGCGTGCGGGTCTGGTCGGAGACTTCGGCGGCGCGTCGTAGCAAATCATCACCGACGGGCGTATCTTTTCGGCTGCGGGCCAAGTAATGGAGGGTGGCGGCCTGGTTCTGGATTTTGCCGAGCGCGAAGGCCTGGGCTAAGTAGAAGCCGCGTTCGTCGTCGTAGGCGCGGATTTGCTCGCGGCGGGTGAGGACGGTCCCGACGAGGCCGGGGCTGTAGACGCTGGCGTAAGGTGTGCCGTGTTCATCGACATAGTGAATCGGGATACCGCGTTCACAACAAGCGGCGAAGGCGTCCGATGAGACGCTCACACCGCGGCTAAACACATGAACAGCATCCAGGTGCATTAGTGGCGCGGCCTGGAGCGTTTCGCCTTTCTGCGTAATTTTGAGCCGTCCCTGGTACTTGCCGATGTGGGTTCCGAACGTATCAGCGATCAGGTGTTTGACGATAGGCATCAGTTTGTTTCCTCCGAGTTATATTGACGTTACACTCAATGTAAATGAGGGTGGTTGCATTTTTTGCAACGACAGTAAAAGTGAGAAAAACTTGGTTTGTTGCAGGAATTGCAACAAGTAGGATTTATGCTAGTAAATATAAAGGAGGTATAAACGCGATGACGTGGGATAGCACACACGATGACATCGAAAACGCGGCACGCTATATCGAAGCGCATCCCGGCGGGGTAACCGACCGTGAACTCGGTGAGGCCTTTGGCAAAGACCGTTCCACTGGCCACCGTTGGCGGAAAAAAATTGAGCAACGCTACGATGTTGAGTTGGTGCCGGGGGATCGGGGGCGCTATCGCCTGGCAGAACCGCTGGGGCATGTTCGGTTACGCAAAGCGGAGGCATTAACGGTCTATTTGGCGCTGCGGCGTTTTATCCGTCAGACTAACAAAGCGCCAACTTTTATGACAAGCGCCATCCGAAAAGTGATCGGGGTGTTGGTACGAGAGGACCTGCGCGAAAACTTAGCCGGTGCCGCAGATATGTTGAAACAGTATCACGCGGCGGATGACCAATACGA
>DAOTUA010000176.1:0-8244 GCA_034437355.1 Anaerolineae bacterium
GGGGTTTTATCACCTTCGGCCATGTTCACCCTGCTCTGATCGGGTTGTGTTCAAGCGAAGGAACTGAGTTGGGACAACTATTTTTGTAACTATTCAGGTACTAAACACATCTTACGGTATCGCACCCGCCCTCACCCCCTAAATCCCCCTCTCCCAGTGCCAAAGGCACGTTTGGGAGAGGGGTTGGGGTGAGGGCTGAGTAGTTACCTATTTTTTGTGAAAATCTCCGATTTTCACAGCTAAGGTTTGTGGGGGTTCGGGGGCGAAGTCCCTGAGCAGTTAGGCTAAACTATTGAAAAAAACCCGGTAGATTGGCAAAGGTTGGTGCAATCGTCTACGAAAACAGTATAATCAGTAGGGTAGCGTTTCCCTAAATAGGAACGTGGCCGGCTCATGATATTGAGGGAAGGTTAAGATTTCGTGGCTTCTGAACGATATGTGCTTAAGCATTTTTACTACGGACAATTTGTGCGCGACGGGCAGCCCGTTGGCGATATGCGGTTGCTGGCCAAAACGCATGGCATTACAGATGAGGCGATCAAAGAAGCCTTACAACTCGCGTTGATCCCGCCGATGCCGGGGCATAATGCCGGGTCGTGGGGGGTTATCCGTGGTAAGAAAGCCTTACCGTTTTTCTTGGTGGAATCCGAACGCGGCCCAAACGGGCAACAGATGTTGCATTATGTGATTCTGCCGGTGGAACTGGTGCAGGCGATGGGGGGCAACATGCGCTTATTGCATCCGTTTATTGAGGGCGATATGCCGGCTTACGATAAAGTCGGCAATATTATTAACCCGCTGGTGCTGAGCGACATCTCACAGCCGGATGAGAGCCAGGAAATTGACGATATTCTGGATTTTATGATGTTTGTCAAAAACCGGATGAATGTGATCGAATCGTTGTTGGCGGCAGTTGTCCAGGCGGTGCCGATTTACATTACCAATGCACCAGAAACCCCACTAGATCGCGAGTTGTTTGTGGCGGGGTTGATCACATTATTACCGCCGTCGGTGCGCTTTGCCGTTACGTTTGTAACGCACACCCGCGGCAATACGCAGGTGGATACGCAAATCCGGTTTGTGGATAATCACGAGATCGACCCAACACAGAACGCGCTGATGTTCGACTGGAAAAGCGGGCAAATCCGGGGTAAGCAGCCCAAAGACGGCTACAGCCACTTTATTGTAAGCCAGCTCCGGCTGGATGCCGAACTGGTCATCCGCCAAACCCGTGACCTGACGGCGATTGCCAATTGGCGGATGCGCCAGACGAACGCCCGCCTCGCCGAAGCCCTGAGCTATGCCTCGCAGCGTGTGAGCGTGGATGATGCCGTGCGTAACAAGCAACCGATTGAGGCTGCGCTTGTCTCACGGGTTCTCGCGCAGGACCCGACCCTTTCTGATGAGTTACGGGTGGAGTATGCGCGTCACTTGATGTCTTTTTCGATGGCGCTTGGCGAATTGGAACACGCCGAACCGTTGGGGATGATGTTGGGCAACAATGAGGAACTGGCAGATACCGCCTACGAGATGCTCAAGCAGGCTCAACTGAATGGGGCATCGGGGGATATTTTCGACTTAATGGTCGATTGGCTCAGCCGCCCGTTGGGGCCGCAGGGGTCCCGGTGGATAGAGCTAACCCACGAATGTGCGCACATCTACTTAAACGACATTATCGACAAAGGCGACTTGGAAGAGGTGGACTTGTTCCTGCGGGATGTTGATCGGGCCGGGGTGGTGGTGGTGGCGAATAAGCTACTGCCAGGGCTGATTCAACTGGCGATGCCGGTAGCGGTGATGAATCGTAAGCTGGCCCAGACGGTGTTAATCATCGCCTGCAAGCACGTTACCCATACTGAGTTATTCGACATTTTGAATAACACGCAATTTTTAGAGCTGATGCCGGATGAAGTCCGAAATTACGTGCGGGCGGTGCGGGCTAAGCGGCCTATGGGTAAGGTGCTGATGATGGCAGCGGCGGCGTTCGATACAGCCCAACGGCTGATCTTGGTGCGCTTTGCTGAGATCGCCATGCACTACGGGTTAACAGGTATGGTTGATACGCCGGTGCTAAAACAATTGGTGCGGGTGGCCCTGGCAGATTGGGGCGGGGCCTATGAAAAGACGCTCAAGCGGGTGGCCGATGCGCTCTCAAGTGAGGCGTCGTTACGCACTCGTGATGAAGTGGATAACCAATATACGTTGGCGATCTTGTTGGCGTTGGGGCAATATGATGAGTTGGCACGCCGGATGCTAGAGCAATCACGTATCCTCTACATTGGCGACCGCCAGGCGGATTTTGCCGCGATGATCGGGACGATATTTTCGGAAACGCCGATCCAAACCGAGCGATTGCGCGAGGCGCTAGACGCGCTCCAGGCTGGTGGGATTCGATCCTTACCGTTGGCGTTAGCGTATATCGGGGCGCTGGCGTCTCATGGGCCATCGGATGTCACGAACGAGATTGCCGATAAGGTGCTAGATACGCTCGCGAGTACGCCGGGCCTGTTGGATGTATTGCCGATGAACGCCATGATCACGTTGATCGAGTTTCAGTTCAAACGGGGGGATGCGTATCATATCTTGCGTAGTGTGTATTACCTGCCGCCGGTGGCAGCCCGTTATGGCAGCCGCACCGCGCCGTTTGTCGGCAAAATTTACCAACAGTTGGACCAGGGTGATGATATGCAGGCGGCCCGAATCGATATGCTGCGGCGCTACATCCGCTTGAGCCAGCGTGACGCCGCCCAGCAAGCCATCGGCAAGTTAGGGCAACTTTTGGGGCGGGATATTGAGGCGCTGTTAAAGACGACTTATGCGGTTAAATTGCTGATGAATGATGCCGATGTGCAAACTTTTGCCGAACAACTCGTTATCCTGGCGAAGTTCTTGCACGATACCGGGGCGGCCTATCATAACCGGAACACGCCAACCCAGGGGGCGCTACTCAATAACCTGGATAGTATACCGGGTGGACTGCAACGCGATGATAAACTGAAGCTGGCAGCCGATATGATCGCGGCGGGTAAGGCGATGTGTGAACTGACCGAGCGCCAACATAACGTGCGCGGGTGGGATAGCGACCGCCGGACGGAGTCGCTACTGAAGGGGGAGGAAGCCCCGCAGACCGTTTTGGAGATGATGCGCGTGATGGGCGGTTACTTGGCCCAGGGCAAGCGCCACCTGGTCACGCTTGATCACGCCGAACAGAACCCGCACCCGCTACCGAGCAGGTCCGCAGGGCAGTTCATCCAAGAAACGGACTTGGCCCATCGGATGTTAGCGGCGATGGTGGCGGCCTATCCCCAGAAAAACGCCCCGGCGCTCACTGCGCAGTCTGTCCGTGACGAGTTAGAAAGTATCTGGCACGGTTTACCACAGCAAACGCAGCGCGATCTGATCGAGCCTCTCGCACGGGATTTGCAACGGGTAGCCGCCTTGCTGCCAATGATGATCTCTCGTGGGGATGTGAAAGCTCTGGAAGATACCGGGTTGGGGCGGCGGCTGGAAGAAAACCAGGCCCGACCGCGCAATGTGGTTGAGTTCTATCGGTTTGCTGCCGGGTATTACTTGTTGCGGGCTTAGCGGATCGGGGCTTGGGTCAAATAAAAGTAACGACGTAACTACTCAGGTAGCCTGCTTGAATCCCCCACCCATCCCATAGACATCAAGTTAAGGCAGGTGCGTGGCGTTTGGCCCTCACCCTGGGTCCCTCTCCCACAAGGGGAGAGGGAAGACAAACTTCGGCAAGCATGGCTATTTGTGCTTTGCATGTGAGTGTTAAGCCCCCTTCGCCCACCGCTTCGCAGGTTTCGCATCGCGTGATTTAGTCCCTCTCCCAGTGCCAAAGGCACTTTTGGGAGAGGGGCTTGGGGTGAGGGCTGAGTCGTTACGAAAAAACGACATAAAACTGTACTGAAACAGGTGGAACTCCATGCGTTTAGGACTATGTGACAGGTTCGCCAACAACATCCAACAGCGCCTAGAAAAATTTAATGCGATTACCCTGGGGGGTTCGGGGGTGAAGTCCCTGAGTAGTTATTTGAATTGTTATAATTTTGGGATAAATTTGGGATATATATCCCAAATGTGCCGAATAGTTTGGGATAAAGTGGGATTTATCCCAAATTAGACGGGAGGCCGTTCTCGTTGATCTGTTGGATGCGTAGCTCGGCGTTTGTCAATAGAGCCTGGCAGTGTGCGCTTAGCTGTTGCCCACGTTCAAATAACGTGACAGATTCTTCTAGCCGCAGATCACCGGATTGTAATTGTTCGATAATTGTATTGAGTTCGGCGTAGGCGTCCTCAAAGTTCAACTCTTGAATGTCTGACATGGGCTGTTTACTCGATTTCGGTCGTTTTTGTTTCGGATGCGATAGCGCCGATCTCGCCATCTGCAACGCGGATGGTAAGCCGGTCACCGGGTGCCACATCGCCCGCCCCCCGCACGACTTGGCCATTTGGCCCGGTCACAATGCTATAGCCGCGCTCCATGAGTGCTTGTGGGCTGGCAGCATAAAGCGCAGCGTGGCGGTCCGCGAGACGTTCTTGTAGGCGGTGTTGATAACCGACTGTGCGTATGTGGAGCAGGTCGTGTAACTCGTCTACCCGTTGACGGTAGGTTATCAGGTCTTTTTGGGGGGATAGCAGCCGGAGTGTCTGCTGTGCCACACGGATCGTCTCTTGATGTTGGTCCAGGTTGGCTATCATCCCCGCCCGGAGTCGCTCGCCGGCGTGGTCGATGGCGGCGAGTAGCTCATCACGATCAGGTGTTGCCAGTTCTGCCGCCGCCGATGGCGTCGGGGCGCGTTGATCTGCGACAAAATCTGCGATGGTGACATCGGTTTCGTGGCCCACCCCGGCGATGATCGGTGTTTGCGCGGCATGGATGGCGTAGGCGAGTTGTTCATCATTGAAGGCCCATAAATCCTCGATGCTACCACCACCACGCACCAGCAAGATGACATCGACCAGCCCGGTTGCGTCCAGCCGTTGCAAGGCGCGGGATAACTGCGCCGGGGCCTGTTGACCTTGCACGAGCGACGGACTCAGTAGCACCTGCGCCAACGGATAGCGCCGCTGTAACACATTTTGCACATCGCGGAAGGCCGCCGCATCCGTGGATGTAACGACCCCGATACAGGCCGGGAAGTGTGGTAGCGGCTGCTTGTGTGCCTGGTCGAACAGCCCGGCCTCGGCTAAGCGTGCCTTGAGTTGTTCGTAACGGGCGTAGAGATCGCCCACCCCCGCCGAGCGCACAAAATCCGCGTAAAATTGCAAATCCCCCCGGATGGCATAGACGCTCACATACCCATGAACGATCACCTGGTCGCCCGCTTCGGGAGAGATGGCCTGCCGCGCAGCGTTCCCACGCCACATCACACACTTGATGGCGGCTTCGGCATCTTTGAGTGTGAAATACCAATGCCCGGATCGCGCTTTGGTCATGTTAGAAATTTCGCCCTGTATCCAGGTATCGTTTAGGGCTGGGTCGGTCTCTAAGGTCTGGCCTAAGTAGGCGTTTAGCTCGGTGATCGTCAAAATATCTGTCATAGGGTGGCCTATTGTGGCTTTTTGAATGTTCGTGTTTCTCATTATACGCTATAATTTGTGCTTGTTCGTGTAACCAGATTAAAGGATCAACACAATTATGGCTTACCTGAATGCGCAGGAACGCGACACGTTACGAGAGGAACTCAAAAGTCTTGATTTTTTGCACGCTAAACGCAAGTTGTTCACCGCCGATCAAAAAGGCCGCCTGTGCTTCTATCGCAACGCTCAACATAGCGGGCAGCTCGAAACCCGCTTCGACCTAGAAGGGTTGGGCACGCGGGTAACGTTGATCGAAAAGCACACCCGCACGCCATCCGCTACGGGGCCGGCGCTTAACGCAGAATTTGAACTGATCGATATTGTCGTGGAGCCACTACCCGGCAACCGCTTGTAACGATCTGGCTTTACTGGGGTTATCACACAACAAACGTTTGATGTGAAAGGAAAACCTAATATGCTGCGGACATTACCGCTTAAAGATAATGTATGGATTCGTTTAGCTGGGATTGCCATCTTTACGTTGTTGACGGTATCTTCGGCACGGGTGACGATTGAGATCGGTACGCCGGTCCCGTTTTCGTTACAAGTGCTGGCGATCTTGTTGGCGGGTTTGGTGCTGGGCGGGCGAGACGGTGCGCTTAGTCAGGTCGCCTATCTGGGGTTGATCGCGTCTAATCTGCCAGTGGATGCGCGTATGTTGGGGGTGATGGCGTTTGCTGGCCCAACCGCCGGGTTTTTGGTCGGGTTTCCGGTGTTGGCTTATGTCAGCGGAACGTTGGCGGAACACGGCGCAAACCGGATGTGGGTTCGGTGGCTGGCGGGGGTTGTGGGGGTGCTGGTGCTGTATTTATTCGGGGCGTCCTGGCTAAAACTAAGCACGGGGATGAGTTGGAGCGCCGCATATGGGGCAGCCGTCGCGCCATTTATCCTGTTGGATGCGACTAAAGCGGTGATCGCGGCGGCCCTGGCAGAAACGGGGCGCTCGCTATTGTTGCGCGTAAACGACTGGGACACCCCGCCGGGCAAGCACCGCTAGTCTAAGGCTGCGCCGATCATCTGGGTGGTGTTTGCCTCGGTATAATCCTGGCGGAACGAGGCGGTATCGGTTCGCATCAGAAAGTAATAGGCAAATGCCAACCCGACGGCGGCAATCGCAAATACGGCGGCATAAGAGGTCGCGACATCGCCCGTTAGACTTAGCGCCACATCGCGGATAATCCCACCGCCAGAAACGCCCATCCCCCTGGAAAGCGTGACGATCAACGTCCAGAACCCCAGGAATGTTCCCGCTTTCCCATCGGGGCTCATCTCCATCATTAGCCCGAGTGTGCCGATGTTCCACATGCCCAACCCTAATCCTAACGAAAGTAACCCCGGCATGATGAGGGCTTCGGCGCGGTTAAGGGCGGCGACCAGATATAAGATGAACGTTCCCAGAATGACGATCACCCCGAGCTGGCTCATGCGGGTGTTATCGAGCGCGTCGATGTACCGAGAGAGTATCAGGAACCCGACTGATCCTAGAATAGCGGCGGTGCCCCAGTAGGCCGCAAAGCGTGTCGTTACCTCTGCGGACATGCCGAACACCTCCGCTGCAAAGGGTTCTAGCACAGCATCCTGTGAAAAAGAGAACCCCATCGACAGCGCCAGATACGCCATGAACATACGTAGCGGGGCGCTTTCGAGCGCGGTAGTTAAATCTTGGCGTAGCGAGACCTGTTCGGTGGGGGTACCTGGTTGGGACGGTTGGCGCGTCCGTTGTTCTTCGCCCAATAACGATACGAACCACAGCGCACTCATCACCAAAGCCGCGACCGTGAATAAGTTGCGGACCATCGCTCCGGTTAAGGTGACATCTGTGCTGGTCCCTTCGCTGCTCGGCAAGATGGCAGCGAAAAACGCCCCTCCGACAGCGAAACCGGTTAGTAGGAACGTCCACACGATGCCGACCGCCCGCCCGCGTTGGTGTTCTGGGGCGCGGTCGTAGACGAGTGCCAGGAAAGTTGAGCTAGATAGCGCGTTGCCCAGGCTAAACAATAACATGGCAACGGTGATCCCACTCCATAGCATCAATGATGCGGGTGTGCCACTGAGTAACATCCCCGTGAAGCCACCCAACAAGATCATGCTTAGTGCCATCAACCCACGCCCCAACCATATCCAGAACAGGCGATGGTAGCCGAAAATAGCGTACTTGTCCGACATTTGCCCGGCCCACACGCTAAGCGGTGCTAAGAAATAGCGCAGGCTAGCTAGCACACTGACCGGGGTTGCCCGGAAGCCGAGATCGGCAATCATGATCCGGTTCCATACCCCCGTGATCAGGACATCCGCCATGCCAGACCCTAAATGAAACAGACCGATTTTCAAATTTCTTGGTAGCGAGAGATGTTTGTTTTTCACAAGATTTCTCAGGTTTATGCAAGTTTATGAAGAAATTATATGGATATGCGCAGATTGGTGTCAAGCGGGGGATATTACGATACGCCTGATGTGAAATAACATTTTTTCTTACCTTTATGCTTTTCTCTTCTTTCTTTGCAGGTAACTACTCGGCCCTCACCCCAACCCCTCTCCCCGCGGAGCTGTGGGAGAGGGGGATTTAGGGGGTGAGGGCGGGTGCGATACCGTAAGATGTGTTTAGAACCTGAGTAGTTACCCTTTTTCTGGAAAAAGGGGTGGGGTGTGAAG
>DAOTUA010000177.1:0-26280 GCA_034437355.1 Anaerolineae bacterium
TGGTTTGCCCGTGGGCGGCCTTCACTTGTCCCCACTTGCAACCTCGAAGGGCTAGCAAAATCTCGTTGGAATGTTATGTTGTTTCTTGGGGTTGTAGCCCTCTATCTGGTCAACTTATACATTCTGATAACCACACCACAGAATATAGACGATGTGGTCGAAAGTTACTTTACGCGGGTAGCAACATGGTTACAAACCGGGTCAATCCTACCAATTGCACTACCAGCCCGTCATACCGTACAAGCCTTCTACCCGCTAGGCCCACAAGCACAAACCCTGTGGGTGATGTTATTTGGGTCTCATGTCAATTTGATGGCGCTGACGCAGTGGGTCGCCGTTCCGGTTACAATGGTTGGTATTGTGGGCATCGCCGTTGAACTAGGTGCTACACGGCGTACCGCGCTTTTTGTCGCCTTTTTGTGGGCCTTGCTACCAAGCGTGGTATTGCAATCGACGCACGCGCTGGTTGACCTCATCATGACTGCCTGTATAACCCTGACGTTTTTTCTGTTCATCCGTGGCGTTCGGTCGAACCATCTACCAACTTTGTTCCTTTCGGCACTTGCTATCAGTCTAGCGGCTGCTACCAAGTTCACCATCCTGCTGATGGCACCTGGCCTAGCGGTATTTGTGGCGCTGGTGTGGCTGTTGGAAAAACAGTACCGTCGCCTGGTTATCATCTGGGCTGGTTTTGTGTTGTTATGTTTCGCTATCTTCGGCGCTTACGGTTATATCAACAATTTCGTATACTACGGAAGCCCTCTTGGTCCAGAAGCAATCCGCAGTAACTTCACAGGGGCAGCCCCACAAAACGATACTTTAACCAACATCCGGTCAATACCGACTAAATTGTCTTTTCTGGTAACACACATGATGCGAGATTACCGAGCAATGGGTATTCGCCATGGTTTTACGTTTTCTGGACCGCTTGCCGCGATGTTAATTGTCATCACGACTGTTTATCATTTATACCAGCAAAGAAAAGCCCTAAACCCGATCACGCTCGGTATGATCCTTTACGCGGTGGCTTTTATCCTGGTTTTGTTTTTTGTTCGAGATTATACACTCGCCACTTCCAGGTATATCATGCCTGTGGTTGTCTTGTTTTTCGGCATGAGCGCCGTGTTATTTGATCTTTCAAATCCGATATTACATCATGCCTGGCGTGCGCTGTTGGTCGCTGCGACCATCGTGATCCTGACCCCGATCTTTCTTTTCAATGGTAGCCGACCACTTATAGGCGAAAACGACATCCGCGAAGCAGACACCGACTTAATTGATAAACAAAGCTACGTTATGTACTATGAAGATGTGTTGAGGCATCTCTCCGATTCCAACTTCGACCAAGGCAGATCACATTTAGGGTTCCTGATCGAGGGTAAATTTCCGTTAGGCTATCTATACGGCCCACAGCTTACAAACCCTGTTACCCAGTTATACCCCATACCACAGCGTATCGACGCGGTGTATTTCGACGAACACGATCTCGATTATCTGCTGGTCGAGAGCGCACTTCCGTTAGAAATCGACATCTCCGTTGTCTCCTTGCCTTTCACCGACCGTTACCGGTTGCTACAAGTTGGTGACCGCTAGGACCGTAAGTTTGATACACACGGAAACTTATCGGCCATTTTGGGCAGTTGCACGTGGTGACTGCCGACAATATCGTTAATCATGGCTGCATCACCCGAAAGTGCTGCCATTGGCGAGGTGTGAGCTGATCAGGAAAGAATTGCTTGAGTCCATTACATATGGCACGATAGCATTTGAGGTTGTCAGACATTTCTTGCTCCGTCTTTTGCTTGATCACAGAAAACGTAGCGGATTCTGATGACCTCTCAACCCCTTTTCTAAAAAGTGTACGGTAGTGAAATACCGAGTTTATCTTTCGTCTGATAGCAACATCCTGCCTAGCCGGTGGTCGCCTCGATAATCCGGTCGCTATGCGCCGCGTACACGCTAGCAACCGGATTACCCAGTATCGTTCAGAGGCGGATATACTCAAGTGGCGACGCCTGCTGTGGCATAGCCTATAAACTTGGAGTCAAACCGCACTCAGCGGCGAAAAACAGCGTGCTTTTCAGTTCGGTATCCTGCCGCTGGTCATGTACGACCAGAACCCAAACGGACGTTGGATGAACCGGCTTCATACACGCAAGCGGCTGATATGGCTGGCACGGTATCACCTTTCGCTGCTACTCCGTGAAACCTATTGCCGAAATATGTTGAAATTGCCATTTCGTTGACGCCACCTACTCTGAACTGCTATCAGTTGACCCTCTACAAAGCAACACCAGTCAATTAAACTGTCGAATTACCTGAGTCGTTACCATATTTTTGATATATTAAACGATCTGAAAAGACTCTTAACCCCATGGACATCCATCCATCACCCACGGTTGCGGGCAACGCGGAAATTGGCGAAAACACCAAAACATCGCACCTGGTACAGGTTCGCCCACAAGCCAAGAACACGGTAGCGTCTATCATTGGGCGAGGGGCATTTATCGGCAGTCACGCTGTGATCGCCAAGCGCGTTAAAATCCAGAATGACGTGTCCGCTGGACTGTGTGTGGTATGACTCACCACAAGCGGCCCCAATCCATAAACCGCCCGTGGTAAAAATCAGAGAGCTACTCAGCCGGGCTGTATCCGGCAAATTTGGCCGCGATTTCATCTGGAATGTCGGCAGCCTGATTGTGTTGGCACTGGGCGGGGTGGCCATGAACACCCTGCTGATTACGCTAAGCGATGAAGTCGCGCTCGGCGTATTCAACCAGATATTCGCATTTTTCATCGTGCTGTCACAGTTTGGCGTTGGCGGAATCCAATTTTCGACACTAAAACATATTTCATACGCCCAGGACAACCGCCCACTTGCCGGCGAGATCACCTTTTCGGCTATGCTGCTCATCAGCTTAATTAGCCTGCCCTTATTGCTGATCGTCTGGCTAAGTGCGCCAGCATTGGGCAACTTGCTACAAAGCGCCGACGTTGGGCAAGGCTTGCGCTACGCTACACCAGGTCTATTTTTCTTCGCGCTCAATAAAGCCCTTATTAACGTGCTAAACGGGCTGCGAAATATGCGAGCCTATGCGGTTTTCCGGGCGGTGCGGTTCCTGTTGTTGCCGGGTTTCATCGTCGCGATCATCCTACTTGGCTATAACAATGCCTGGCTTGGGCTGGCTCTCACCCTCACCGAGTTTATATTGTTCATTCTGTTGATACTTTATATTTACGTGGTTACGCGGTTAGTCCCGTTGCGCCGTGGGGATCACCTGGCCCATCACTTGCGCCAACACTTCTCTTTTGGCACCCGTGGGCTGTTAAGCGGGGTGCTAAATGAGGCCAACACCCGCGTCGATGTGATTATGCTAGGGTATTTTCTGGGAGACTCGCTGGTCGGCATTTACAGCTTTGCCGCGACCATTGCCGAAGGGTTTAGTTTGCTGCCTGTTGCGCTCCGTAATAACCTGGACCCGCTGCTTGGTCAGCATTTTGCAACCGACAAAACAACCGCCATCGACCAACTAGCCCAACGAGTTCGGCGGTATTTTGTGCCCGGTATGGTCGCCATCGGGCTAATTGCCGTCGCTGGCTACCCCGTATTACTTGCTCTGATCGGTGACCCAACCCTTTATGATAGCTGGGGCGTCTTTGCGATTCTGAGCGCAGCAATCGCCCTCACAAGCGGCTATTATGCCTTCCATGGGTTATTGTTGCAGGGCGGACGCCCCGGCACACACACCGTCATGATCGTCATCATGGTGACATCGAATATTACCCTTAACATACTGCTGATTCCGGTATTCGGGTTATATGGAGCAGCAACCGCTACCGGTTTAACATTTGTAATTAACGCGCTCTTGCTGATTGTGTTTGCGCGGCGCATCTGGAATATACGGCTTTGAGGGCATTGACGGCTGGTATGGTCGCTAACGTAATATAATACGCCTGATGTGAAATAGTGGATTTATGCTTTTCTCTTCTTTCTTTCCAGAAAGAAAGAAGCAAAGAAAGCGATGAGGGGGTATTTTCAATAAAAATGGACGCTTTTTGTCCACTTTTTCTGGAAAAAGTAGTGGGGTGTGGGGTGAAACCCCACCAAACCTGACAGATTTTGAATTTCACATAGAACGTATAATATACCTAATGTCAAACAGCAGACTTCTTCTTAAACTTACGCATTTCCCTGTGTGTGACAAAACCTGAGACAACATCACCTAGCGTCATGCAATAACCAACAGCAGTCGTTCAAATATATGCGGGGCTTTAGTGCTAGTTGCTTGGCAGGAAGAAGAAACGCTCACGGAACATACGCCGTATAATCCCCGCACCGGCGCGTAGCTGAGTTGCTAAGGGCAGCCGTTGCCAATAATCACGCCGATGACGCCGCCATCGGCTCGTGGCTTGCGGATGTTCGATCGGCGGCGGGTAGGCCGATAACGGGATAATCTGCGATTGCGGATGGTCATCTTGTAACCATTCGCTTTCAGCTGCGTTGGATGCCTGCGCGTTATAACCGATATGTTGCACCATCGTATAGGGTGGACGTAAGCACAGCCCGCCCTGGGCCATATGCCAAGCAATCCAACGGACCAGCCATAAATTACGCTCACGTTCCATCAACGCCATCACCGGCACATCTTCGCCATACCGTTGGATGTCGCCGCCCTGGTTTCGATAAGCGCGTATTAGCGGCAACGCCTCTTGATCCGGGAAGCCCACCCACGCACGCCGCCAAGTTGCCCATGCCAAAGATTCCGCGCGTCCGTCAAAGTAGGGGGTAGTCGTACCCGGTGGGATAAGTTCGCGGTTGGTCCAAGCGGTGACGCTCATGACCTGTTCCGTTGTTTGATAATGTTGGAGCGCATCGGAAAAATAACGGTATGTGCCCGGCACACATACTAGGTCATCCTCAAACACAATCACGCTTTCGTGTTCCGCCAATACCGCCGATACCCCCGCCACAATCGAGCGCCCTAGCCCCATATTGGTCGAACGGTAGGTGATGTGTGTCTGTGCCCAGTCAATCGCTTCTATCATCTGGCGCACTTGGGCAACACTGGGCGCATGGGTAGGGGTTTTCGGGGCATCGCTGAAGATATACAACAGTGGGACGTGATCGTCCCGTAAACCCGCCAGGGTGCGTTGGAGTGTGTCCGTTCGGTTGTAAACAAATAATGCGATGGGGGGAAGCATCTCTGACCTTTCTGGCGCTAGTTTGTAAATTTTGTGGCTTGAATCTTGTTTCATTTGAGGAATATACCGTTGCCGATTGATAATAGCCTCAGCCAAGATTAGTTTATCAGGTTGCGGTGGGCTACATATCGAAATGCCAGGGCTATATCACCAATGTCAGTGAGACATGGAACAGTGCTTAATGTGTTTGCCGCGTCAACTGCTCAGTAAAGCAACCTGACACTCCACAATTTATGAATAGCTGTTTAGAATGAAGGTGTTTCAAAGTACAGTGCATAAAGGCGATAAACTCATGAAAATCCACCCATCGGCCAGCGTTGAAGACGATGCGGAGATTGGAGAAGGTACGCGCATCTGGCATCTGGTGCAGGTTCGCCCACACGCTAAAATCGGGGCAGAATGTATCATCGGGCGCGGCGCGTTTATCGACAGCCACGTTGTGATCGGCAATCGCGTTAAAATCCAGAATTACGTGTCGGTGTATGATGGTGTGACCATTGAGGACGGCGTGTTTGTCGGTCCGCATGTGGTATTTACCAATGATAAACTCCCCCGCGCTATCAACCCAGACGGCACGTTAAAAGCTGGGGACGATTGGCAGATCGAGAAAACACACATTGGCTACGGGGCCGCTATCGGGGCTAATGCGGTGCTGGTCTGCGGGATCACGGTTGGCAAGTGGGCCATGATCGGCTCTGGGGCGGTGGTGACAAAGGATATCCCCGATTACGGCTTGGTCGTCGGGAACCCGGCACGCTTGATCGGCTATGTGGATGCCGAAGGCAACCGTATCGACCAGCCACCGAACGAAACGTAAACCAACAGGACTCACTATGTCAAAAACTAAGAATATATCTACTATTTCCATCGCTAAGCCGCAGATCGGCGATGCCGAAAAACAGGCCGTTATGGAAGTCCTAGATTCCGGGCAGATCGTCCAAGGTGCGAAAGTTGAGGAACTCGAAGCCAACTTTGCCGCGTTCCAGGGTGTGAAGCACGCGGTCGCCACCTCCAACGGAACCACCGCCCTGACAACCGCGCTGATGGCGTCCGGTGTGGGGCCGGGCGATGAGGTGATCATGCCGAGTTTTAGCTTTATCGCAACGGCAACCAGCGTCTTGAGCGCCAACGCCACCCCGGTTTTTGTCGATGTTGAGCCAGTGACGTTCTGCTTAGACCCCGCCCAACTCGAGGATGCCATCACCGACAAGACTAAAGCGATCATGCCGGTGCATCTGTACGGGCACGCTGCCAACATGCCGGAGATCGCCGCCATTGCCGAGAAACACGGGATCGCCATCATTGAGGACGCCGCCCAAGCTCACGGAACCCAGATCAACGATGCGGGTGTCGGTGGATGGGGCGCGGCGGCCTTCAGTTTCTATGCTACCAAAAACATGACGACCGGCGAAGGCGGGATCGTCACCACCAACGACGACGACATCGCCGCCCGTGCCCGCATGGTACGTAACCACGGCATGAACAAACAATACTACCATGAGGCTGTCGGCTTTAACTTCCGTATGACAAACATTGTCGCCGCCATTGGTGTTGAGCAGTTGAAGAACCTGCCCGCTTGGAACGCCGCCCGCCAAGCCAACGCCGCCTACTACAACGATCACATTACCACCGTACAGACACCCATGACCCGCGACGGGTTCAACCATGTGTTCCACCAATACACCGTGCTTACCCCAGAAGGGGCCGACCGCGACGCGATGGTGAAGCAACTTAACGATAACGGCATCGGGGCGCGGGTGTACTATCCACTGCCGATCCACTGTCAGCCGGTATTCTACGAACCCCGTGAGCCGGGCAATACCTGCCTGTGCGGTCATGGCCTGAACTGCCCCCACCTACCGACCAGCAAAGCCCTATCGCTGCGCGTGTTTAGCCTGCCCGTTCACCCGGCCCTGACACAAGCGGAGCGTGAGCGCGTCGTGGCAGAGGTCAACGCACTGTGAGCGACCTGAGCGCCCTCAAAGCCAAAATTACGGATAAAACCGCCCACATCGCCCAGATTGGACTGGGATACGTCGGGCTACCGGTGGCGTGCATGTTCGCTAAAAACGGCTTTCGGACAACTGGCGTAGACGTGGACACCGCCCGCATCGAGACACTACGGCGCGGCAACAACCCGATTGAGGGGATCGAGCCGGGGCTGGATGAACTGGTAGCGCAGGTCATCACAGCCGGCAAATTCCACCCGACCACCGACTATAACGCGCTGTCCGATGTAGATGTGGTGATTATCGCCGTGCAAACTCCGGTTGAGGCCAGCGACCACCTGCCGCGTTACGCGCATCTGCGCTCGGCGTTGGCGTCGTTGGGGGCGGTGCTGCCGCCGGGTGCGTTGGTGATCATCGAATCGACAGTCGCACCGGGGACGGTGCATCAGGTGGTTATCCCGGCTTTGGAGCAATCGACCGGGGGCAAAGTCGGGCAGGCGTTCCACGTTGGGCACTGCCCAGAGCGCGTCATGCCGGGTAAGCTGCTGCACAACATCACCACACTCGATCGTGTTGCCGGGGCGGACCTGCCCGCAGTTGGCGAAATCATGTTGGCGCTGTATAAAAACATCGTGGGCGGGACCATCGACGTTGCCGATATTCTCACGGCGGAACTGGTCAAGACGACCGAGAACGCCTACCGCGATGTACAGATCGCATTTGCTAATGAGGTTGCCCGTATCTGCGAAAGCTTGGGCGGGGATGTGTGGCGGGTGCGCGAGTTGGTCAACAAAAGCCCCGGACGCCATATGCTGTACCCCGGCGCGGGCGTGGGGGGGCACTGCATCCCCAAAGACCCCTGGCTATTGATCGCCAATGTGGGCGAAGGCTACCACGCCGGGCTAATCCAACAGGCGCGGCACGTTAACGAAAGTATGCCGTTGCATGTGGCCCAACTCACCGAGGATGCGCTAGCCGAAGCGGGCGTTGCGCTAGCAGATGCGACCATCACCGCGTTGGGCTATGCCTACCTGGAGAACTCCGACGACACTCGCCATACCCCGACCGCCGCTTTTGTGCAGGCCCTAGACGGGCGCTGCCACGACCTGCGGATTCACGATCCATTTGTGGCGGCTTATCAGGGCGACCTGGACGCCGCGCTAACCGGGTCCGATGCGGTTGTAATCTTAGTCGCGCACGATCTGTACCGAGAACAGAACTGGGCCGACAAGCTGAAGCTGTTAAAAACGCCAACACTGATAGACGCTCGTCATGTGTTGGCCGACGATTTCACCGCCGAGGGCGCGTTTATCCGTGTGATTGGGAAGGGACAAGCAACATCATGACAAAAGCTGCCGTCATCGGGGTGGGGGCCATCGGTCGCAACCACGCCCGCGTATACAACGAACTATCCGACGTTGAACTGGTCGCAGTTTGCGATACCAGCGAAGAAACCGCCGCCAATGTCGGGCAATGGCTCAATATCCCGCATGAAACCAACTACCTGCATATGCTGGATACCTATAAGCCGGACTTGGTATCTATCAGCGTGCCGACGATGTATCACTTTGAAGTCGCTGCCGCCGTCATCGAGCGCGGGGTGCATGTGCTGGTCGAAAAGCCGATCACCGCGACGGAAGAAGAAGGACGTAAGCTGATCCAACTGGCAGCTGATGCCGGAGTCAAGCTAACGGTTGGGCATATCGAACGGTTTAACCCTGCTGTGATTGAGCTAAAAAAGCGCATCGACGCCGGGGATATTGGCGACGTGTTCCGGGTGCAGTCCCGCCGCATGGGGCCGTTCCCGGCGCGTATCCGCGATGTGGGCGTAACAATTGACCTAGCCAGCCACGACTTAGACATTGTGCGATATATCATGGATACCGACATCACCCGCGTCTATGCAGAGACGGCTCAGAACATCGCCACCGACCGCGAAGATACTATGGATTGTGTCCTGCGTTGTACAAACGGCGTCGTTGGGACGCTCAATATCAATTGGGTGACGCCAACAAAAATCCGTGAATTGGCTGTGACAGGTACAAAAGGGATGTTCGTTGTCAACTACCTGACGCAAGAATTATTCTTCTACGAAAACGCAGTCGCTAGCTCCAACTGGCAGCAGCTTAGCGTGCTTTCCGGCGTGAGCGAGGGGACGGTGACCAAGCCGGTCATCTCTCGGCATGAGCCACTAAAAGCCGAACTTGATTACTTCGCGGGGGCGGTGCGGGATAATACCGCGCCGTTAATTAGTGGGGAGGACGGATTAAAGGCACTGATCGCGGCGCAAGCCCTGGTCAAATCTGGGCAGACGCAACAAGTGATTAAGCTGACCTAGCCACTGATAGCGATCTTGTCGATGATCGGGGCGCGGCCCCAGTTTATAAACCATCTGTGCTAAAAATCTAATCCTGATATGCCCTACGTGAAATGCAAAGTTCGTGTGCGCTAATGGCCTTCTGGTTGCCGAAGCTCACTAGCCGGCAGATGATCCAGCGTGCGCAAGAAGGCCAGCGCCGTATCATAGGTATCGAACCACTTTAGGGGGCGCTTGGTCAGGAAGCCGATCATATTTGCCGTATTACGAAAAAGCGGGTTATCTGTGCCATAAAACGCACTAAAACCGGTCAACGGATGGTTGAGAAACGTAAATGCCCGTGCAATCGCAAACACTCGAATTTGCTGCATTTTCGTTTCGCTCAGGTCTACCAGATAATGCACCTGC
Source organism: Anaerolineae bacterium (assembly GCA_034437355.1). Taxonomy (GTDB): domain Bacteria; phylum Chloroflexota; class Anaerolineae; order Aggregatilineales; family Phototrophicaceae; genus DAOTTY01. Next base: position 9,877 of record DAOTUA010000177.1, read on the forward strand.
AACGGATTTTCGCCTATCAATGCCAACATTGCCTCATTCATCTCGAAGAACTCCGCTTCCGGCGTGTCACCGTACATCTTGAAATGAATGAGTTTGCCCTCATCAATCCACTGAATATCGTAAGCCATTTATTGCCACCTGTTAATTACAATGCGTTACATGACATTATACGCAGAATACATAGCCGCGCAAAACATCACTTCAGAATTTCTATAACATCTCACCGATCAGCATCTATTCATGCTAAGATGACCCATAGCAACCAAAAACAATAGGGATAACCTTGACCATGACAAATCCCCAACCCGGCAAACTCGCCGCGTGGTATTCTGCCGCCCGCCCCCGCACCCTGACCGCCACCTATGCCCCGCTAGGCATTGCGGCGGCGCTTGCGTTAGAAACCGGGCAATTCCAGGTATTGCACTATGTGCTGGCGTTCATCGGTGCGCTGTTTCTACAGGTTGCCGCTAATTTGATCAATGAGTATTTCGACTTCCGGCGTGGCGCAGACGAGGGCAAGGTTGCCGGGCAGGGGATGACGATTAAGAACAAGATACTATCTCCGCCGGAGGTGCTTAGCGGGGCGATTTTCACTGTGCTGGTTGGTGTGGTCATCGGCCTCTACCTACTTACTCAGACCGGGCCGCTGCTGTTCTGGATCGGGCTGGGGGGCGTGCTAGTGGTGATCACCTATACCGCCGGGCCGTTCCCGTTGGCTTATAACGGGCTAGGGGAAGCCGCCGTTGCCGTGTTCATGGGCCCGGCGATGGTCCTTGGCGCGTATTTTGTGACGACGCTCCAATTTAGCTGGGAGCCGATCATCGCGGCGCTGCCGATCTCGTTCACGGTGGCCGCGATCTTACACGCCAACAACATCCGCGACATCGACGCCGACCGTGCTGTTAACAAGCGCACGCTGGCGGTTCGGTTGGGCCGGGAGGGGGCAAAGAAAGAGTATATATTGCTGGTATACGGGGCCTATGCGATCCTGATCGCGCTAGTGCTGGTGCGCCTAATGCCGCCGACCGTCTTGATCGCGCTGGTCACTTTCCCGGAGGCGCGGCGGTTGGTGGGCGTATTCAATACCGAAACCGACCCCGCCAAACTCCACCCGGCCCAGGGCCAAACCGCCAAGCTGCACGGGCAATTCGGCCTGCTGATTGTCGCCGGGTGGCTCGCGTGGATCGGTGGTGTTGCTGTGTTTGGCGCGTTGTAATTCTGTTCCGGTATGCGCAGCGCCAACTTAGGCGAAAGCGTGCTGCTGCGCTGTGCGCCAATACCGCGAAAAACGCCGCAGGTCATACGGTCCATCATGCGGTACAATCGGGCTTTCCGTCATGATCTTCACATCGATCCGTTTCTCTAAAGTGCGTACAATGCCGTCAAAACGTGGAGACGGGCTATCCATCGTGATGATGCCATCGGCCCCGTGTTCTTCTACAAACTGAATAAGTTCCGGGTAGACATTCCCGCGCCGGATGACCGCCCGCGTCTCTAACACCGATTCGTACATGAACAAAATCCGCTTGAGCGCAATATCATAATCGTCTAGCAACGCCTCATCCCACACCCAGATCACCGGGGCATCCGGGTATTGAACCAGCGCCGGATTATGCGGGTTGAGGTTGTCCCCATGCAACCAGATGATCGGCTTGTTGATCTCAAGATGCGGCGTATGACGTGTAAACGTCACCTTTGCCAGCCGCTTTTTAATATCGCTTGGTGCCCCACTGCTGCCCTGCCCGTTGGGGAACAGATTAGCCGCGATCTGCTCATAGCTGCCCTGGAAGGCCGGGTGTGGCTGCTCGCAGCCGGTATACCGACCGAGATACTTATCCATATTTGCCTGGTTGAAGATATACGGTTTACTCCCAAACGTAGACGCCACCCACTGCCAGGATAAATTATTGCTGGCCGGGTCGCCATCTAGCAGATGCTCTAAGAACCAGCTTGCCCCGGTTTGCCAACGCACCCGCCGCCAGTGAACGACATAGGCCGCCAGGTACATGCGCAACCGATTGTGCAAATAGCCCGTTTCGTATAAGTCGCGGATCATACGGTTGATGCACGGCGAATCGGTTTCCGCTGCCCGGATGTCGTCCGGGAGGGTTTCGGCGTACTCCTCGGCATTGAACCCAGTTTTATACGGCTCAATGCTGGTCCATACGTCATCGCCAATCACGGTATATACCCGCTGCCAGTAGTCCCGCCAGCACAGCTCATTGATCAGCTTCTCGGCTTTGGCCGCACTTGTGATCTGCAACGCCCGGTCGCGCACTTCCGCTAGCGATAACACGCCGTGCCGCAGATACGCCGATAAATACGTGACATCACCATCAATGAAGTTGCGCGTTTTGCCGTACTGCGCTGGCTGGATCGCGTCTAGCCGTGCTTCGGCGGCAGCCCGCCCGCCGCGTGTCTGGGGGATGTGAGCATCCCGTGCGGCGGCACGCGGGAACTCAGTCCGTAGATAGTCGATTAAGTCCGCACGATCATTAAACTCACGCCGCATATTTAAGTAGTCGAAGGTCGTCATCGCAGATTGTCTTTCTATAGCAGCCCAACATTTAGACCAAGTCTACCGGGCGATCTCGCATTTTCCGGGCTTATTGACGCACGGCTAACGGAGTATGTAGCCGGCACTCATCCAGGCGCACGACGTGACCACGCCAAGCCTATTCAACCGGAATCGTAACGACTCAGGTAGAGATTAGGATGTCGTGGGGTTTCACCCCACACCCCACCACTTTTTCCAGAAAAAGTGGACAAAAAGCGTCCATTTTGGCATATTGGGGGTTATCCCCCCTGTGGGCGTTTGCGGGTAGCGCCCTTAAGAGCGAACTAGCAATCAAGGTGATATCGTGTTTTGCTTATCCAAGACTGAGATTATTCAACCGGATTTTGCGGGTTGCCGCCCCAGTCTTTCCACGATCCATCGTATAGCGCGACCTGCTCGAACCCGGCAACATTTAACGCCAGCATGACATAACTGGCGGATACCCCCGCGTTACAATACGTGATAATCGTATCTCCCTCGGCTAAGCCCAACGTCTGAGCCACCTGTCGTATCTCATCGCGATCTCGCAGTGTGCCGTCCGGGTTGAGTAAGCTCTTACGCGATAGATTCAACGCACCAGGGATACGTCCTTTACGGTCGATGCGGCTGGCCTCGCCGTTGTATTCCTGCGGGGATCGCACATCAATTAACTTAGTACGGGTTCCTAGCGCCTGCCGGACTTGTGACGCGGTGCGAATCAGGTTGGGGCGTGGGTGGATGGGGTAGTCGGGCGGGGTGGGAACGTCCGGTAGTTGGTCAGTGGTGGGGCGCTGCTCACGGGTCCACTTTTCCCAGCCGCCATCCAACACATGCACCGCCTCGTGCCCGTAGTAGCGCAGCATCCACCAGAACCGCGCCGCGAACATGCCGTTATCGGTATCATACGCCACAACCGTTGTTTGCGGCGTAATGCCAGCTAGCGATAGCACCTGCGCGAAGCGATCTGGCGGGGCTACCTGCGCGTGATGGGCGCTGGTCGGGTCGGTAATCGCCTTGATCCAGTCTACGAACACTGCGCCGGGGATGTGGCTTTGCAGGTAGTTTTCCCGTTGATTGAAGTAATGCGGGGGCGGCTCTGTTGCAGGGCGGACATACCCGCGAATGTCGATCACCCGTAAATCGTCATCCGCCAGGTGAGTATGCAGCCAGTCGGTTGTAACCAGGGGGTTAGTCATCCTAATCCTGCTCATGTACTGCTTTCAGTACCCGCAAGATGACATTCGGCGGCTCGGCTCCACTGAACCCTAATCTATTGGGGAACAAAAAGAAGGGCACACCCATTATCCCAAGTTCCCGCGCCTGTCTGTCGTCGTCCATGACCTGCTGTGTGCCGACATCGCCCATAAGTTGATCGCGGGTCGCTCGCGGTGCTAGGCCCTGCTGTTGTGCGATGCTCACCAGTACATCCACATCCCCGATATTCTGCCCGTGTTCAAAGTAGGCGGCATATAGCGCGTCGATCATCGCCTCTTTTTGCTCAGCCGGTGTTATGTAGATTAACCGATGCGACAACAGCGAGTTCGGCGCGTGTTCGATCTTCTCGAAGTTGAACGTTAGCCCCGCCCGTGCCCCTATCTCACGCGGGCGGGCAAACCAATCTTCCATTGGCACCTGCCCGCCACCTTTCGCCGTCATGTACTCGCGGAAGTTATAACCTCCCGGTAAGATGCTGGGGTTTAAGAAAAAGGTGTGATAGTGAATCTCGACTGGCTCCGCGTCCCACTGGGCTAGCGCCTGCTTGAGATGTGCTTTACCGATACGGCACCAGGGGCAAACCGTATCATGGAATACATCTATACGCATCTGATCTCTTTTCGTTTACATCATCAGGTGGCTTAGATGCTACCCTGTTACCCGGATAGCTTCAACCGTATCTATCCACCCGCAGCCGCCCGGCTACCCCTTCACAGACCCCGCCGTCAGCCCACCGACGATAAAGTCTTGTAGTACCAGGTAGATGATAATGATCGGGACTGCGCCAATCAGCGCCCCTGCCGCGAACACGCCCCAGCGTTGCGTGAACTGGTTCCCCACAAAGCGCGAGAGGCCAACCGCTAGCGTGTAATTACGCTCATCGGTGACCAGTACCAACGCCAGCAGGTAATCGGCATAGGTTGTCACAAACGCCAGAATCGCCACCACCGCCAGCACCGGGCGCACCAACGGCATGATAATCAGCCAGAAGATTTGCCAGTCCGTGGCCCCGTCAATCTTCGCGGATTCGTCCAGATCACGCGGTACCGTATCGAAAAAACCCTTCATCAACCAGGTATTGATGCCCATCGCCCCGCCCAGATACACCAATATCAAACCGCCGAGCGTGTTTAGCCCCAACATGGGGATATACTGCCCAATCAACTGGATCAGTAGGTAAGTCGCCACCATCGACAACGTATTCGGGAAAACCTGCACCAAAAACACCGCCAGTAACATACTCCGCCGCCCCACAAAACGAAACCGTGAAAACGCATAGGCGCTGATGGCGCTCACCAGCACGCTTAACACTGATGTGATGGTGGCAACGACAACCGAGTTGAACATCCAGCGCCAGTAATCGCGCTCGAATAACTCGCGGTAATTTGCCAGCGATGGGTTATCTACCATAATCCCACCACCCAGTCGCCCTATCGGGTCTAGCGATGCGGACAGAATATAGATCACCGGGTATAGCGCATACGCAATCGCAATAAAAATTACGGCCAGCCGCCACGCCCGCCCGATAGCGTCACGCCGGGCTTTGCTCATGCCCGGTTTGGGGGAGCGCGTCTTTTGTTGGGTACTCACCGGCACATCAGACATTTTCGGAAATCTCCTCCAGGCGCTTCGTGAATTGGAAGTTAATAAGCGTTACAATCGTCAATAGTACAAAAATCACAATCGTAATCGCCGTCGCGAAACCGTAATCACGCCCGCGCCCACTAGAGAAGGCGATCTCATACGTGTAGGTGATCAGAATATCTGTGTACCCGGCAACCGAATTGGTATTGATCGTAGGTCGCCCGTCGTTATACAACTGAATCACCGTAAAGTTATTGAAATTGAACGCAAACGACGCGATCAACAACGGCCCAACCGCGACCAACAACAGTGGTAACGTTAAGTTCCAGAATTTGGTTAGCGGGCCGGCCCCGTCTACGTCTGCCGCTTCGTACATATCGGTCGGGATACCCTGTAACGCCCCGGTGATGATCAGCAGCATATACGGGAAGCCCAACCATAATTGGATCATCAAAATAGCTGTTCGTGCCCAGGCCGCACTCCCGCGCCAATCTGGGGAGAACGCGCCAAACGTCATCATCTCGGTAAGCTGATTCACCACACCCAGGTTTGGGTCTAGCAGGCCACGCCACACCAACACGCTGATAAACGCCGGGATCGCATAGGGGATCAGCAGGAAAGAGCGCAAAATCTTCTTAGCCGGTACCAACGGATGATTTAACACCACTGCCAGCGCCAACCCTAGCCAGAAGGTGAGAAACACTGCCATGAAAGCATGTAAGAACGTCCAGGTAAACACCTCGACCATCACCCCGCTACCGAATAGCTCTTGCTGGAACATGCGTTGGAAGTTGTCGAAGCCAATCGGCACGTAGTAGCCGGGGCGCAACTGTTCGCCGTCCGGTGAGGTGTACGTACCGCGTACCGAGGTATAGACTGTTCCCGTTTGTGTGTTGATGAGCGTATCTGAGGTATTATCGTAGGTGTATAACGGGCGCAACTGGAGCGCATCCGATGAGGTGACACGCACCCCCTCGTCGGCCTCGCCAAACGTGATCTCGGTCAGTTCGGTATCCGCCAACGCCTGGAACTGATTCAGACGCGCGTAACCGTCAATGGCGTTGGGGGGGTCGGTGCCTTCAAACCCGGCTTGTACCGCCGAGGTGAATGGTTCGTCTGGACGGGCGATCAAGGTTTCGCTATCTTTACCGACAAGCCATAACAGCCGATCTCCGTCTTCGTTGCGGTAGGCCGTCCAAGAATAGCTAGGCGCGTCTGGGTCTACAGTGGTACGTTGCATCAAAATTTGCAACGCCTGGGGCCTGGTTAGCAGGTTGCCATCCTGGTAATTGGTGAAGGCGATATACAGCGTAAAAACGGTGGGGTAGATGACCATAATCCCCATTAGGGCTAGCCCCGGTGAAAACCACCGGTACGGGTAGAGGTCATCGCGCAGATAAAAAATGTTGATCATCAACGTCACGGCAAAAATAACCAGGCCCAAAAACCAGTTCCCATCCGCTATAAGGCGAAACAGAAACCAGATGGCAAACGCATCGATCAACCCGATGGCGACCAGGCGGATCAGCACACCCAGCACATTTGAACTCCCCGAATCTAAAGCAGCCGTCCCTGCTTGTGGACCGGCTGCGGTTTGCTCTGCACTCATCTTCAATCGAACCTTTTTGACAGTGAATAAAAACCGGGTGAGCGACTCGTGCCACCCACCCGGCGAAGGACGTCAGGGGTTAGCCTGCGTCAGCGATGGTGTCTCGGATATTGGCGGCAGCATCCGTTAGGGCTGCTTCAGCTTCAGCCCGGCCCTGGATGATCTGCTCCATGGCACCGCCCCAGTTACTCCAAACGGCGCTCATCTCCGGGATAGCCGGCATCGCTAACCCGGTCGAGCCAGCCTCGCCAAAGGCCAGCAGCGCGTCATCTTCGACGTTTTCCGCTACGGCTAAGTAGGCAGACGGACGACCGCCAACTTCAAACAGTTCTGTCATAATCGCTTCGGTTGCGACATACTCGACCAAGAACAGGTTGGCGAGTTCCTGTTGTTCGCTGAAGGCGCTGATCATAAAGCCCTGCACGCCCAAGAACGGGCTACCCTGCTCGATGTCGCCTTGCCCTGGGATCGATGCAATCCCCAGGTCATCGCCCAACGCATCCGAGAAGCGTTCCAGGTCCCAGGGGCCAGAGATAACCATGGCCGCCTGGCCTTCCTCAAATAGGATGCGCATCCCGTCCGCATCGAGGCCCGCTGGCATCAGGCCGTCGGCAGCGTAGGACTCTACGAATGAAAAGGCTTCAATGCTGCCTTCACTGTCGATCCCGACATCTTCTGGGTTGTAGCCGGTTTCTTCATCGAAGCCGAACACGTACCCGCCAAAAGCGGTCTGCACGCCAAAGAAGTGATAAGGGTCGTTTTCCTGGATAACCCAACCGTAGTCAGACGCACCGCTTTCGACCAGTTCTTCCGAAATAGCGCGGACTTCATCCCAGGTCGCCGGTGCTTCTGGGACCAGCGACTTATTATAGTAGAAAGCGACGTTTTCTAGGGCGTAGGGCATCCCGTAGATGGTGCCTTCGTAGTTGAAGGCGTTCACGGCTGCCGGGACGAACTCATCGCTTTTCTCGCCCAGGTTTACTTCTGTCAGCAAACCGTTTACCACCATTTCACCGAGCCAGTCGTGGGCACCGATAACAATATCCGGGCCTTCACCCGCCGGGGCTGCCGTTGTGAACTGATCGCGTATCTCGTTGTTGGGGAACTCTACGATCTCCAGCGCGATACCGGTATCGGCTTCAAATTGCTCGCCGAGGGCTTGCAACAGGCCGGAACGGGTTTCGTCGGCGTAGATGGTGAGCGTGGCATCTTGCCCAACAACCGGAACCACAAATAGGCTCGCGACCAGAGCAAACAGTACCATTAAAGTTATAGAACGATGCTTCATTTAAGTTCTTCCTCCAGTGAAAACTGGTCTTAGTTAAATTGGCTTCCCATGAGATTTTCATCTCATTTTTCACTCATTATACTGTCAAATTCACCAATAGACCAATCCTTCACTTGGTTTTTTGGTGTAATGTATGTATGCCTTGTGCATCTGCAACGATAACTTGTGTGGCAAGTTGAATAAATAAGCCGTGTTCAACAACCCCAGCCCGATCCCCAAGTTGGCTTGCTAGCGCGTGAACATCCGCGATCCCCGCCGAGAAATCACAATCCAGAATATAATTCCCGTTGTCGGTGGTGTAGGGGTTGCCGTCATCGGCCCGTCGGAGCATCGTCTGTGCGCCCAACGACATCACATAGCGCCGCACAACTTCCACCCCAAACGGGATCACTTCTACCGGCAAGCGGAACCCGGTTCCCAAACGTGGCGAGAGCTTGCTCGCATCGACCACGATCACAAGCTGATCGCTGGCTTGCGCTACGATTTTCTCTCGGAGCAATGCCCCTCCGCCCCCCTTGATCAAGTTCAGATCGTTATCGACTTCATCCGCCCCGTCAATCGTCACATCAACACGGGGATGATCCATCAACGTTGTAAGTGGGATACCAAGCTGCCGGGCTTCATCGGCGGTGCGCTGTGATGTCGGCACCCCGACCACATTCGTTAAATCTCCCGTCGTGATGCGCTCTGCTATCCGCCGGACGGCCCAGATCGCGGTCGAACCGGTGCCCAGGCCCACCACCATCCCGGATGTGACGCTGGCATCTGCCGCACTTTGCCCAGCGAGTTGCTTTAACGCCTGTTGGCTCAATTGGTTGCCTCCGTGTACAAATCAGCCTGTCTAAACCGTCTCATAAGTATACGCGGATTGCAATATGGCGGTATAATAGGTGTGCATTTTAAATTGTGGGCAAACTATCGGGGTCAAGCGAGCGATGCTCCCGTGCAGCGTGTGTTCAAGCGAAGGAACTGAGTTGTAACAACTATTTTTTGTGAAAATCCGAGATTTTCACAGCTAGCGTTTTGGTCGAGCTTTTGCAAAAGCTCGTGGGGGTTCGGGGGTGAAGCCTCTGAGTAGTTACAATTTCATACAAAATGTACGATGCAAAAAAAAGACACCATCAGGTGCCTTTTTCAGAGATTTAGTTGCTGGTGTGGCGTATGAGTGGCTAGGCCGCGCTGCTAAATACAACCAGTGCGAACATCCACATCAACACAGTCCACGCAAACCCAAACGGCAACAGAAAATCGACATTGCGCGACGGACCGGGTAATTTCCCGTCCTGCCGGAACATGATGAAAATAAGCACAACGACCCAAAGGGCGAGTGCAAGACCTGGAACGATAACTTGGATGGGATTCATTGATTTCGTTCTCCTGGCACTATGCCTGCATTAGAATTACCTGCTTCTCATTATAATGTATGTTTAACTTAAAATCGAGGTCAATCGCTTTTGGTATAGGGCTTTTGTAAAGTTACATGGCTGAATGTTGGGCGCTGCGCAAACCCATCACTTTTTGAAAAAAGTGAGCAAAAACTTATCATTTTGGGTAACTACTCAGGTAACGATTAGAATATCGTGGGGTTCGGGGGTGAAGCTCCTGAGCAGTTACCCTTTCGGACACTTTGCGACGAAAACAAGGGTACAAAGGGGGCAAAGCCTTTGTAGGTTGTAAATAGGGAAGAATGGCGCTTTAGTGCCGGGGTGGGAAGGGGCTTCCAACCGATTTCGATACACTATCAGGCGAACAATCAAGTGGTGAGCTTAGCGAGATAATGTTAGTATAAACCAGATCGCATTTTGCGATCCCGTAAGGGGGTAGCCCGGTAGCAGGTGAGAGCGCATCGGACCACCCCCCGTTCAAGTTATTACAGTTAGGCTAGTCGCCAGTTGCAGTTGCAACCGAGCCAATACCTTCTGCCGGGAGTTCGCCTTCAGCAGCGGCCTTCGCCCGTGCAATCGAGTAGATCATCAGCCCATAGCCACATTTGGCAGCTACATCTGCAATCGCATACCCAACTTGGATGGCGACGATTGTCCCAGCCCCAGCCAGGCCCAAGAACGGCAGCATGTACACAATCGGGTAGAAACCCCATGTCGCTAGCAACAGCAAGCGAGCGTTGCGGAGCAGCACACGAGCTTCTTCTGGTTGCTCGCCCATGACGTTACCCAACTCTGTGAACAGCACGTAGAGCAGATACACGAACGGTAAGGTACTGAGGAAACCCCATAGAGCACGTGTGCCATTGTCGGCAGCAATCTCGCCGGGATAACCGAGTAAAACCATGAGTGCTGCGGCAATCGCGAGGCGTGCCGTCAGGCTTGCGCTTTGCTTGCGTGGTAAGGCCAACACAGCCACCAATTCGGCAACCAACAAGGGGACGGTTAGCAACCAATCGACATAACGATACGCATCATTGAACGGTTCCCCGCTTGGTTGATACATACCATCTACCAACGTGAAAGCACCGGCCCAACTTTCGAAGATGCGGAAATAGTGATAACCGGCAACGCCCACGACCAGCGCCGACATAACCAGCGCACCGCGATACTTTTTCGGTAGACCATCACGTGCTAGCACGAAAAAGATAAAGGACGCGAACATTGCTGCGAACGTGAACGAATAGACGTTATACACCAGGCTGTACTGGAATGTACTTAGCTCAGGCATTTCAATCAGACTCCTCATAAGTTTTTGTTTGTCACTGATCAGAAACTCGTTTGTTCCTGACTTCACAAATATAGTACGTGGATCACTTTAGTACCAAGTGTGAAACGGTTAAAAAGCGAATAACAAACACCCATCAGAATTATTTATAAACCTACTGTTGAGTTTCATTAAAGACCGCATCTCCCAATACCCCATACACGCCTTGCAGCACCAGTTGATGAGCCATCTGCGCCATCCGATCCGTACTGTAGGGCATATCAGCCTCTAGCCACCAGATAATCAACGACAATTCCGAACCTGCGATAAAATAGGCGATCACGTCTTTGGGCATCGTCAGGTCCGGCTTAATCAGATTATCCAGACTGTCCATGACCAAGCGTGCCAGGTATGCCCGAATCCTTTGGGTAACGAGCGCATCACCACGCCCTATTAATAGACGCTGGTACAAGGCCGCGTTTTCCGCCACATGGTCGAACGTAACCTGATAGGCATCCGGGCGTGACTTACCCGCGATATAATCGCCCTGGTTCATATTTTGCGACTGTTCCACCAGTTCATCGAAGGTGTCCTCAAGCGCACTCATAAGTAAATCTTCTTTGGTCTCATAGTGCAGATAAAAAGTCGCCCGACGTAAGCCGGCCCGTTCGGTGATCTCTGTGATCGTTAGCGAATCAAATTCTTTTTCCATGATCAGCGATAGAATCGCCTCACGGAACATGCGACGGGTACGCCGTACCCGCCGATCTATTTTTTGCTTTGGATTCTTCATCAGTGGACAAATCTTTATCATGCGAGCAAAAGCCCATTATGTATATTAAATAGACACCTGTCAATAAATGATCGTTTTTGGCCCACGGCTTTTGCAATATTAAACGGCTGATCATTGGGCGCTGCCCAACCCCGTTACTTTTTGAAAAAAGGTAAGGACCCATATAGACAGGATGTCGTGGGGTGAAACCCCACACCTCACCCCTTTTTCCAGAAAAAGTGGACAAAAAGCGTCCATTTTGTCATCCGAAATGAAGGTTTAAACGATTTTCACAGCTAAAGTTTTGGTCAAGCTTTTGCAAAAGCTTGTAGGGGTTCGGAGGTGAAGCCCCTGAGCAGTTACGAAAATTTTTCGTTAGCATTTGGGTGAAGGCCCTTCACGACCTCCCATTTTTAGCATAAGATCGGAAAAATTCACGCTTTGGTCGTATCCTCTTTTCGCAACGCTCATTCCCCCGTCGGCAATCAATCAACATGAGGCGCAGATGGAATTTCGTAGAGACTACTCTCGTAACTTATTTGGCAAGAAAAAACGTAGCGGGATGGGCCGCTTGTTGCTGTCTTATGTGCTGTTCTTGGTTACGTTGGTGATGGTGATGTGGTTACAGCGCGATCAATTGCAATTAGCCGTCTTAGATGCGGTCGGGATAGCACCAACTGCAACCCCCTTCGCCAGCGAATACGCCACCATGGGCTTTGAGGCTTATCTGGCGGGGGATTTGTCGCAAGCCCTGGCTTATTACGAAACATCTGTGCAATTACAACCCAATAACCAGGGCTACCTATATGAATACGGGCGAATGTTAATCGAAATGGATCGTGCCGATGAAGCGATAGCCGTTGCCGACAGGATGATCGAATTAGCCAACGGCACCGACCCACGCGGCTATGCACTCAAGGCGCGGGGGTTAGTATGGGAGGGTGACAGCGCCGCCGCCATCCCGATTGCGGTTACCGGGCTAGAGATCGACTCGAATTACGCGCCACTCTACGCGGCACGGGCACGAGCCTATACCAACATCGGGCGCTGGCAACAGGCAATTGTTGATGGACAACGCGCCGTTGATATTGACCCAATGAACCCCGACGCGCATCGATCCTTTGCCTATTCGCTCATCTGGGTGGGCGAACGTGAACGGGCTATCGAACAGCTAGAGCAGGCCATCTCTATCAACCCGAACTTTACACCGCCCTACTTTGAACTCGCCTTGAACTACCTGGCAATGGACCGCGATAGTATGGCTATTGCCACTTATGAGCGCATCCTGAGTATGGAACCGCGCAACGAACGTGCTTACCTACGCTTGTGCGAAGCCTACTTTAAGATCGGGCAGAATGGGCAGGCGCAGGGCTACTGTGAAGACGCGCTAGAGATTAACCCGGCGTATCCGCAGGCTTGGCGGCAGCTTGGCATGGTTAAGTATAACCGCCGTAATTATGAGGGGGCCATCGAAGCATTTGAGTCTTGTGTCGATGCCGACGGAGAAGAAATCCAATGCTGGTATCTGCGTGGGTTGGCTCATTACTATCTCAACGACTGTGACGCTGCCTGGCAAACATTAGAGGACTCGCTAGCGATGGCAAACAACCGCCCCAGCGACGACCCGGTGGTGTTGTCCATCCGCGAGGGGTTACGCCTGACGACCGTTTCTTGTGCCAGTTACAGCGGGCGATCCGTCCCAACGGCTGTACCACCCACACCGCTACCACCAACCCCCATCGGTGGCTTTTAGAGAACCCGGAGCCTACCCAAGATGTATTTAAAGACGCCCCAAAAGTACACCGGCAATAATCGCCGTCGCTTTCCAATCTGGCGGATACTATTCTGGGTTATCGCACTGGCTGGTATCGGGGGCGGGTGGTGGGTCTATCAAAATCAAGAAACCATCGAGCCGATGGTTAATCAACAGCTTGGCGAAATGGTCGCACAGGGGCAATATATGATCGCGACCATGAGCGCCCCAACCCCCGCCCCAACCGAAAACCCGGCGAATCGCCTAAACCGTGCCAATAGCAGTTGGGTATCTGGGCGTGTTGAAGAAGCGATTGACGAATACCAGTTGGTGATGGATGCGCTCCCGAATGATGTGATATCTCACTATAACCTGACGATGGCCTATATTGTAGAAGGCCGTTACGCCGAGGCCATCGAATCGGCAGAGCGAACCGTCACCGCCGATCCGTTTTCATCCGATGCGTGGGCGATCCGCGCCTTATCACTCACCCGCAATGGGGATGCGGGCGCGGCCCTGGCTAGCGGGTTGCAGGCATTACAACTCAACCCGGATAATCCCCGTGCCCATGCGTTTTTAACCGAAGTTTATTTAGACCTGGAATTATTCGCACGGGCGGAAGAAAGTGCCACCCGTGCCCTCGAATTGTCACCGGACAGCCCCGAAGCCTATTTTGCGCGGGGGTTGGTGCGCCAATTGGTAGATTTTGACCGGGTGGCCGCTCGTGAAGATTACCAGACCGCCTACGAGCTTGCACCTTATCGCATAGATGCCGCCATCGAAACGGCCTGGTTAGATGCCGCCCTAAACGACTTTGACACAGCCATTAACACGCTCAACACGCTCAAAGACACCAACCCAGATAACACCAGCATCCTTTATGCGCTCGGGTTTATGTATTTTGCCGGGTTGGGAGACCCCAACCAAGCCGCCGATGAACTCTCGCGGTGTGTGAATGTGGATGAACAGAACGCCGCTTGCTTTTACTACTACGGGCGAGTGCTGATCGCGCTCGAACAGTACAACGACGCCGCACAGCGCCTATCACGGGCGGTTAACCTCACCACCCAGACCCCAACGCCCAATCCGCGCTTCCATTATTGGGCCGGCGAAGCTCAGATTTACCTCGGCAACTGCACCGCCGCACTCGAACACCTTCGCCCCGGTTATGAATTAGCCCTGGCGCAAGAAAACGACGAACTCATCAGCGCCCTGCAAAACTCCATCCGCGAATGTTCCGCCTTCGATACCAACCCCGCCAACCCGGTTCCGAGCATCCCCGATGAAGCCCTCCCCGAACCAACCGTCCCCGCCGATATATAATTAGCCTGGGGTTTTACGGCTAAGATTTAACTTCCCGTTTGAAGGCAGCCTTGGCCCCATCTGGGCTATCCCAGTTAAAGCTGACCAATTCCCACCCGGCTTGACCATACTTGTTCAGCCGTTCTCCAAAATGATCTGCGTCTAGGTGCATATCCATCTCAGCATCTTCGGTCAGGTCGGTATCGGTAATGTAAACAACAAGATATTCAAACTTCGGCATCATAAGCTCCCGTTTTTATTAGCGAACGCCGTTCATTGTATCCCAAGTCTTCCGTTTTGCCTAAAACAACATCTGCTGACGGCGGTGTAACTCGTCTATCACCTGACGGTCGGCTTTGCCAAAGCTGTACCCCGTCAGATCATCCAGGGTGGCCCACTTCACCGCCCGCGCTTCGATGGGATGGGGGGCGGGGCTGCCGGGGGCAAGCTGGCACGTAAAAGCATGTAGTGTGATCTTGAAGTGCGTGAAAGCGTGCTTCACCACACAGAACAACTCACCGACCTCTACTTCAATCCCGACTTCCTCACGCAGTTCACGCATCAGGCAAGCGGGCAAGGTTTCGCCCGATTCTTGTTTACCGCCGGGGAACTCCCACAGCCCACCGAGCAAGCCATCTAACGGACGCTGGGCGATCAGCACTTGCCCGGCCCCATTCCAGACCACACCCGCCGCGACATGATAATGCGGTATCGGGCGGCGTTTCTTCTTAACCGGACGCTCGGCTTGTGTCCCGGCGGCGTAGGCATCGCAGTGTTGCCGGACAGGGCAAGCGGGGCAATTTGGGGTTTTCGGGCGGCAGACGACTTGCCCCAGTTCCATAAGGGCCTGGTTGTAATCGCCGGGGCGCTCCATCGGGACACGCTCGGCGGTCAGTTCCCACAAATGATTTTTTGTCGCCGTTTGCGTCACATCATCCGATAGATCATCTAACCGTGAAAAGACGCGGATCACGTTACCATCCAAGACGGGGGCCGGCTCATCAAATGCAATGGAGGCCACCGCCCCGGCAGTATACGGCCCAACCCCTGGCAACTTCCGCAGTGCCTTAGCTGTTGTTGGGAACACACCGCCGTATTCCCCCGCCACCACCTGCGCGGCCTTGTACAAGTTCCGTGCCCGTGAGTAATACCCCAAACCCTCCCATAGCTTCAACACATCATCTAACGATGCGGCGGCAAGGTCGGTGATGGTTGGGTAAGCCTCTAAGAAGGCGTTATAGTAGCCTTTTACCGTTTCGATCTGTGTCTGTTGCAGCATAATCTCGGAAAGCCAGACATGGTACGGATTGGGGGGTGTCTCCCGCCAGGGGAGGTCGGCGCGATGGTGATCATACCATTGCAACAGATGACGGCTGAATGTGTCTGGGTGGCGCATCGGTTATCCTGTAAGTCGTGGCTTGGCACGTTCAAAGATACCGACAGGCCGCACAAGCTGTCAAGCTATGCCCTAGGTTCAGCACGCTGACCCCCTACAATCACCATTTTTCTGCGTAAATGTCAACACAACCTAATGGCATAGATTGGGATTGCATCCCAAACCCTGCCAATCTTTTGTTGACGTTTGATAAAATAATTGGGTAAGTGAGGTGTACGAACAACCTGTCGGGGGGCTACGAACATTTTGTCATCACCGACATCGTAGGGGAGGGTCGCCGTGCCCTCCCGATACGCGCAC
>DAOTUA010000178.1:0-9243 GCA_034437355.1 Anaerolineae bacterium
ACGTATTCGCCGCCGAATGCTTTAACGCCTAATCGTTTTGAGTGGCTATCGCGACCGTTGCTAGTCGAGCCACCACCTTTTTTATGAGCCATTGGGTTTTACTCCTTTGTTTTGATTTGACCTAGACGGAGATCGAATTGATCATCAAGCGTGTGTAGTGATGGCGATGGCCTTTCATACGGCGATAGTTGGTGCGCTGGCGGTATTTGTAGACCACCTGCTTTCTATCGCGCCATTGCTTCATCACGGTGGCTTTGACGCTGGCACCAGCGACGGTCGGCTGCCCGACGACGGTATCGTCGCCGTTACCGATGAGTAGCACGTCGTCGATGCTGATTTCCTCGCCTTCGTCGTAGGGGAGTTTTTCAACATCCAGGTAGCGCCCTTCTTGGACGCGATACTGGCGACCGCCAGTACGGATAATAGCATACATCGGGTTTTCTCCAATCTTCGCTTGCCGCCGCCGACGTTACCGTTTGGCACCTCTGACGGGGAAAATTGGCTCACGAGTTTATTGTTGTCAAATGGACACAGAAAACACCCCTTTGTGCGGGGCGTTTGTGTAGGGTTATATGGTAGTGATGTGTGGGGCGGATGTCAACGCTAAACCGGTTTTGATTCAGGGCTTTTGCAAAGTCACATGGCTAATTGCAAAAGCTTGTGGGGTTCGGGGGTGAAACCCCTGAGCAGTTACGATTTTTTTCGTAACGAGTCCGGTAGCGATAAGATAGTGTGAGTGGTGTTAGCGGATGAACATGGCATCGCCAAAGGAAAAGAAGCGGTAGTTATTGGTTTTGGCTTGTTCGTAGGCGGCGAGAACGTTTTCGCGCCCGGCAAGCGCACTGATCATCATTAAGAGGGTGGATTTTGGCAGGTGGAAGTTGGTGATCAGCCCGTCCAGAACGCGCCACTGGTAGCCGGGATAGATGAACAGGCGGGTTTCGTCCTCGAAGGCGATGACGGGACGCCAGGCGCACATTCCGTCGGTTTGTTGGGGGTGGGCGGGGTCGCCGCCTGCGCTGAGGATGCCGGCGGTTTCTAGAGTGCGGGCGCTGGTGGTTCCGACGGCTATGATTCGTCCGCCAGCAAGTTTGGCTTGGTTGATGATCTGGGCGTCGGTGGCGGAGAGGGTGGCGTATTCGCTATGGATGTGGTGGTTTTTGATGTTATCGACTTTGACGGGTTGGAAGGTATCCAGCCCGATATGCAGGGTGCAGTAGGCGAGTTTGACGCCTTTGGCTTTGACGGCCTCGAACACGTCGGCGGTGAAGTGCAGTCCGGCGGTGGGGGCGGCGGCGGACCCTTCGCGGCGGCTGTAGATGGTTTGGTAGCGTTCTTCGTCTTTGACTTGTTGGTGGATGTAGGGTGGCAGGGGTAGGTTACCGATATTGGGTAGAATGGTGTTGATGGGTTGGCTAAAGCGCACGAGTCGTTCGCTGTGTTGGTAGTTGGCTTCGATGTGAGCGGTGATGGCGGTACCGGGAATGGTGAGGGGGGTTGTTTGGTCGATGTTTTTGCCCCCGACGAGACAGCGCCAGTGGGTGTCATCGACCTGGTGTAAGAGCAGGATTTCGGCTTTGCCGCCGGTGTTGGTTTTTTGGGCGGGGATGCGGGCGGGGATGACGCGGGTATCGTTGAGAACGAGGACATCGCCTGGCTGTAGGTGTTGGGGCAGGTCGCGGAAGATGTGATGGCCGACTGCCCCGGTGTGTTGGTCGAGGGTCATGAGTTTGGACGAGTCGCGGGGGTCGGCGGGGGTTTGGGCGATAAAATGTTGGGGCAGGTGGTAGTCGAAGTCGGTGAGTTGCATGGGGTTGGTGTTTCCTAAAACGTGATGGGTTTAGAATAGGGGTTGTTGGCCGGGGAGGTCATCCGGCTGATAGGGAATACCGAGGTGTTCGTAGGCGCGGGCGCGGGCGACTCGCCCGCGTGGGGTGCGCTCTAGGAAGCCGAGTTGTAATAGGTAGGGTTCGTTGACATCCATGATGGTGTTGCTATCTTCGCTCATGGCGGCGGCGATGGTATCTAGCCCGACGGGGCCACCGTCGAATTTTTCGATGATGGTTTGGAGTAGGCGACGGTCGATGTCGTCCAGGCCGAGGTGATCGATGTCCATGAGGTTGAGGGCATCGCCGGCGACGGGGCCGGTGATGACGCCATCGGCGCGGATTTGGGCGAAGTCACGGGTGCGGCGCAGCAGCCGTAGGCCAACGCGGGGGGTGCCACGGGCGCGGCGTCCGATGGCGCTGGCCCCTTCGGGTGTGAGTTCGACATCGAGCATTTTAGCGGCGCGGTTGAGGATATATTCCATGGATTTTTGGTCGTAGAAATCGAGCCGGAAGCGTGCGCCGAAGCGATCTCGGAGGGGGCCGGCGAGTAGGGCGAGGCGGGTTGTCGCGCCGATGACGGTAAAGCGGGGTAGGTTGATGCGAACGTTTTTGGCGGCGGGGCCTTTGCCGATCATGATGTCGAGGGCGAAGTCTTCCATGGCGGGGTATAGCACTTCTTCGACGGCGCGGCTGAGGCGGTGAATTTCGTCGATGAAGAGGACATCGCCTTTTTTGACGTTGGTGAGGATGGCGGCGAGGTCGCCGGCGCGTTCGATGGTGGGGCCGGCGGTCACATGGATTTTTGTACCCATTTCGTTAGCGATGACAAAGGCGAGTGAGGTTTTGCCGAGTCCGGGTGGGCCATAGAATAGGATATGGTCGATTGGCTCGCTGCGTTGTTTGGCGGCGGCGATGATGATTTCTAAGTTGTCTTTGATTTTATCTTGCCCGATGATGTCGCTTAGCCATCGGGGGCGCAGCGCGATATTCTCGCGGTCGTCTGGGCGTTTATCGCCGCCCACCATTCGCCCATCTTCGCTCATAGTCGGCTCCGTTTGGTTGGTGTGTGCGAGTTAAGTATATGCAACCTGGGTATAATACGGAAGTGGCTTTGACACAGCACGCGGCGCTGCTACAATCGCATTGGAGAGAAACAGAGGAAACGTTGGGGGATGTTAATTTCGGGCAAAATCGCCTAAACCTTCATTTAGGGAAAATTGAAAGGAAGCGGGTACGGTGACACAGGTTTATGCTTCTCAACATCCGTTGGTGTTGCACAAGTTAACGGCGCTGCGGGATGTGAATACGTCGCATCGGGATTTCCGGGATTTGGTGCGGGAATTATCTATGTTGTTGATCTATGAGGCGACACAGGATATTCGGTTGCAGGATAAGACGGTGACAACGCCGATGGGTAAGGCCAGCGGCAAGAAGGCGCGGGAAATTGGGTTGGTGCCGATTATGCGGGCGGGGATCGGGATGGCGGAAGGGGTGATGGAGATGATCCCGAGTGTGCAGGTGTGGCATATTGGTTTATATCGGGATGAGGAAACGTTGCGCCCGGTGGAGTATTACAACAAGCTGCCGAATGACCCGACGGTGGATATGTGCGTGGTGCTGGACCCGATGCTGGCGACGGGGGGATCGGCGGTGGCGACGGTGGATATTCTAAAGCGGTGGGGGGTGAAGCGGATCAAGTTTATGGGGTTATTGGCGGCCCCGGAAGGGATAGCGCGATTATCCGAGGCGCACCCGGACGTGTCGATTCATGTTGGGGTGATTGATGATCATTTGAATGAGAATGGATTTATTGTGCCGGGGTTGGGCGATGCGGGTGATCGTATGTTTGGGACTTAGCCGGGGGTGGCGATGACGTATATCCCGGCATTTGTGTTAACGTTGGTGTTGGCGTTTGTGGTTTCGGTGGTGGTGACGCCGTTGGCGATGTGGTGGGGGTATCGGTTGGGGGCGGTGGATGAGCCAGGCGGACGCCGGGCGCACTTTGGGGCGGTGTCGCGGTTGGGTGGGGTCGGTATATTTGCGGGGTTTGTGGTGGCGTGCGTGGTGGCGCAGGCGTTACCGGTACCGCGTTTTGATCCGAATGAGGTTATCCGGTTGACGGGGTTGTTGTTGGGAGTCACGTTTATTTTTGTGATGGGGTTGCTGGATGATCTGTATGAGTTTGGGCCGATCCCGCAGTTTTTGGCTCAGGTTGGTGCGGCGGCGATTGCGATTGTGTTTCTGATTTTTATTGAGCGTGTCAATAATCCGTTAACGGGTGATCCGGTTGGGTGGGGGCGGTGGTTTACGGTGACGGTGACGGTGTTGTGGTTGGGGTTGATGATGAATACGGTCAATTTTTTGGATGGGTTGGATGGGTTGGCGAGTGGGGTCAGTTTGATTGCGGGGGTGATGTTGTTTGTGCATAGTGCGTTTCGGTTGGACCCGGCGCAGACAAGTGTGAGTTTATTACCGTTGGCGTTGGTGGGGGCGAGCCTGGGATTTTTGGTGTATAACTTCAGCCCGGCGCGGGTGTTTATGGGGAGTAGTGGATCGTATGTGTTGGGGTATGCGTTGGGGGCGCTGAGTATTATTGGGGGGGCGAAGATGGCGACGATCTTAATGGTGATGGGGCTGCCGTTGTTGGATGTGGGTTGGCAGGTGGTGAATCGTTTGGCACAGGGGAAAAATCCGATGCACGGGGATCGGGGGCATTTGCATTTTCGGTTGGTGGATATGGGGTATAGCCAGCGGTGGATTGTGTTGGGATATTATCTATTCTGTTCGTTTTTTGGGGTGTTGACGTTGGTGATGACGAGTCGGTTGTTCAAGTTGGTGGCATTGGTGGTGATGGTGGTGATGGTGAGCATCGGGTTTTACGTGTTGAAGCGCATCGAAGGGCGGGCGGCGGTGGTCGATGTGGTGTGAGTGCGATCATTGCCAAGGGCGGTTGATGATGGTTTCGTCGGTGTGCCCGATATGGCGGGTGATTTCTAGTAGGGTGAAGTCGGTTAGGGTTAGTTCGATGATGTTATCTTCGTAGTACCAGACGGGCGCACCCTGATGATCGACTTTGACGGCGGTAGGTTCTTGGTCGAAGCCGATGACTTGGATATTCATGTGTGGGTAGGGCGGCTCGTATTGGCCGGTGACGCGGCGTTTGAGCCGGAAGCGGTTGTTATACCAGGAGGCGGTGTAGTAGAGCCAGCGGTAAGCGCCGGTGGTGTGGGGGTGGCCTTCGCCGGCATCTTCGTAGAGGGTGGTTTCGTGTTCGCCGGGGTAAACGCGCAGGTTCAGGTGATTGGGTGGGCCGTCGGCCAGGTTTTGTTGGATTTTCCAGGTGGGGAGGGCGGCCCCGGCACGGACGAACAGCGGCAAGCGGCCCAGGGGGGCTTCGGTGGTGATGGTGCGGTTACCGAGCGTGCGGGTGTTGGTCCAGTAGTTATACCATGCGCCGGGCGGGAGGAAGAGTTCGCGTTGGGTGGTGTTGGGGTGTAGGACGGGGGCGACGAGGAGCGAATCCCCCACCATATATATATCGTCGATGTCGCGCAGTTCGGGGTTGGTGGGGTCTTGGAGAAAGACGGGGCGGAGCATGGGGTAGCCGTACTCGGCGGCTTGGGCGGCGACGCTATAGAGATAGGGCATGAGTTGGTAGCGTAGTTCGATGGCTTGCCGGATGTGGGATAGGTAGGGGTCGCCAAATTGCCAGGGTTCCTGCCGGATGGTGTCGGTGGCGCTGTGATTGCGGAAGAACGGCATGAGGGCGGCGGCTTGGGTCCAGCGGGTGAGCAGTTCGGGGGTAGTGTCGCCACGGAAGCCGCCGACATCTGGCCCGGTGAAGGGGACGCCGGAAAGCCCCATGTTGATGATCATGGGGATGGAGAGGCGGAGGTGTTCCCAGTTCGAGGTGATGTCGCCGGTCCAGGAGGTGGCATATTGTTGTGTCCCGGCAAAGCCGGCGCGGGTGATGTTGACCGGGCGGCGGTCCGGGTTGAATTGGCGTTGGGCTTGTTGGGTGGCGGCGCTCATGCCGTTGGCGTATAGGTTATGGGCGGCGAGATGGGGTACGGGGGGGCTGTTGTCTGGGTGGTGGATGGCGTTTTCCGGGAGGGTGACGGCCCCACTAGTGGCAAATACGGCGGGTTCGTTCATGTCGTTCCAGAAGCCATCGACGCCATCGGCTAATAGCTTTTGGGCTTCGTTGGCCCACCAATCGCGGGTTTGTTGGCGGGTGAAGTCGGGCATATGAGATTGCCCGGACCAGATCACACAGGGGATGGGGTCGCCTTGGGGAGTGGTGATGAACACGTTTTGTTCGGTGCCGCGTTCAAAGGGGCCGTGGTTGGGTTCGGCTTTAATGCCGGGGTCCAGGATGGTGATCAGTTTGAAGCCTTGTTGGTGGAGCGTGTCGGTCATGCGGCGGGGTGAGGGGAATTTTTGCGGGTCCCAGGTGAAAACCTTGCGCTGGTCCATGTAGTCGATGTCGAGATGGATGACATCACACGGGATGCGATGGGTACGGAGTTGGTCGGCAACGGCTAGCACGTCGGCTTGGGATTGGTAGGAAAAGCGGGATTGGTGGTAGCCGAAGTACCAGAGTGGGGGTAGCGGCGGTGTGCCGGTGAGGGCGGTGTAGCGTTTGAGGATGGCGAGGACATCGGGGCCTGTCATGAGGTAGTAGGTGAGGCCACCGCCTTCAAATTGGAACGTGAGTTGGTCGGGTTGGGTGTGACCGAGATCGACGGTGCCACGGTAGGGGTTATCGACATAAAGACCGTAGGGTCCGTGAGCGTGGAGGCCGAGGTAAAAGGGGATGTTGTAGTAAAGCGGGTCGGTGCCGGGGTCGGATTGGGGGGCATCGGTGTTCCAAAGGGTGAAGCGACTGCCCCGGCGGTTGATCGGTGCGGCACGTTGGCCTAGGCCGTAGCTGTCCTCATCAAGGTGGAGGGTGCTGGATAGGCGGACGGCTCCGGTTGAGTGGTGTTGGGGTCCGAGGGTGTCTTGGTAGATGGGGTCGCCGTTGGGGGTGGTGAGGGATAGCCGGAATGGTTTTTTGTGGATGATACAGGTGAGTTCGGTGGTGCGGAGGGTAAGGCGGTCGGGCTGGTCGGTGAAGGTGTAGTCGGTTTTTACGGGGTCTTGTTGGACGATATGGAGGGCGGGATTGGCGGGGGTATAGTCGATGCGCAGGCAATTGTGGGCGTACCAGCTGAGGCGTAGATTGTGGTTGTCAGTGGTGAGGGTGAGGCCGAAGGTGTCGGCTTGTACGTTTTGGACGTTGCCGGGGTGGGTCCAGTTGCGGGCGAGGGTGGTTTCGTCGGGTGGATGGATGCGGTTAGCGTTGTAATAGGTGGTATAGGCGCGGATGTCATCGGCATAGGCACCGTTTTCGAGTTGTTCGAGGAAGTTGAGTTCTTGATGTTGTGGGGTGTGGTCGTTGTGGTTGTCTGGCATGTCGGTTCCTAGTTGATGGTGACAAATGGGTGTTGGACCCACTGCATGGGGTCTACGGGGACACCGTTAACCCATAGTTCCCAGTGGAGGTGGGCACCGGTAACGCGCCCGGTTGAGCCGATGGTGCCGATGATCTGGCCGATTTCGACGGTATCACCGAGGCTAACGTAAATGTCGGTCTGGTGCCAGTAGCCGGTATAGATGCCCCAGCCGTGGTCGATGACGGTGGCGTTGCCGCGCACGTTGAGGGTATCTGCTAGGACGACGATACCGGGGGCCGGGGCGAAGATGGGGGTTCCGGGGACGCCGGCAAAGTCGGTGCCACTGTGGAAGCGGTCGAACGCGCCGCCGTTGTAGGAGCGCCGGGTGCCAAAGCCGGAGGTGATGGCGGCAGCAGCAGGGAGGCTCATTTTGCCGTTTAAGTAGGGTTGGGGAGTAAAGCGCGTCATAACGTTGGTGAGCAGGTCGGATTCGGCGGTTTCGACGTTGGTATTGAGCAGGTTATCGCGGCCTTCGATCAGGTTGATACGCTCGCTCCCGTATGGACCGGGGATAATCTGAACGTTGGCGGTGATGGGGTTGGTTTGGGGTGTGGTGGTGAGGGTTAGCGGGTAGATGCCGGGTTCGGTAAAGACGGGAATACCGATAAAGATACGATAGAGGGTGTCGGTAATGGGGACGGCGGTTAGTTGTTGGTCCAGAAAGGTAGCTTGTAGTGTGAGGGGTTGGGCGGTTTCGATTTGTAGGTAGCCGGTTTTGCCCTCGGTGAGAACCTGGGGGTTCAGGTGGAGGGCGTTTAACGGGGCTGGTAGGGCGCTGGTGAGTTGTGGCGGGCTAAAGCCGGGGATAACGAGTTGTTGCCCGCTGTAGATGCGTGTGGGGTCGGTGAGCGTGTTGGCGGTGGTCAGGTCGTTGACGGTCAGGTCGTATTGTTGGGCGATGCGGAATAGGGTTTCGCCGGGTTGGACGGTGTGAAGAAAGGCGGTATCGGTGGTGGTGGCGGGGGCGCTTGCGGGTGGGTTGTCGCTGGGAGGGATGGTGAGAGATACGCCAACGGTGAGCGTGGCATCGGGTGGGAGGGCGTTAGCGGCTCGGATGGCGTCGGGTGTGGTGTTGTAGGCGTTGGCGATGGTGGCGAGGGTATCGCCGGGTTGGGTGATATGTTCGGTGGTGTTGGGGGCGACATCGGCGGCGGTATTGGGGACGAGAAGGCGTTGCCCAACCTGGATGTTGGCGCTATTTTCGATGCCGTTGATCAGGGCGAGTTGATCGGCGGTTAGGTTGTAGTTGAGGGCGATACGAAAGAGGTTTTCGCCGCGTTGGACAACATGGATGGTGTAATCGTCGGATTGGGCATTGCTGTTGAGGGTTGCAAGTAAGAGACAGGCGGCAAGCACAATGCCGGGGAGGTGTTTCATCCCGTGTAGACCTCATCAAATTGCAGTTGGTCCCCAATAGTAACACGATCTAGGATGTGGGGGGATGCTTCGATGTAGTATTTAGCGGGTTTGGCGGGGGCATAGGCTAAACGCCAGGGTTTGGCGAGGGTGGTATCGACCACGGTTTGGGTATGGTCTAGCCAGATGACACCGATAGAAAAGAACATATTGAGCATGTGAATGGTGGTTCCGATGGTGCTTTCAAACTGGGTGACGAACAAGAGGCCGTGATCGGGCGGGAGGTTGCGGCGAAATTGCAGCCCGACAAAGTGGCACCAGTAGGATTGACAGAGCCGCGCCCGGGGAAGGATGACTTCCCCGGTGGTGGTGTTTTTGAGGATACGGACGTTAGGGTCGGTCATTGTGGGAGTTGGAGGGTTTGCCCGACAAAGATTCGGTTAGCGTCTGCGATGGCGTTGATACGGATGAGGTCGGCAAGGGAGACGCTGAAGCGTAGGGCAATCCGATAGAGGTTATCGCCGGGTTGGACAGTGTAGATCGTCGGGGCGGGGGTGGGC
>DAOTUA010000179.1:0-66184 GCA_034437355.1 Anaerolineae bacterium
ATGATTGTATCGGTTATCACATTTTTGCCGGTGGTTGCTGTGCTGTTCTTTTACCCAGGCACCGTGATCTGGTCGGTGGCGGGGGGGTGGGCGCTGGCCCTGCGCGTGCTGCAACTGATCGGCATCCTCGGCCTGAGCGTCTCACTCATGCAGATCGAGCTAGGACGTTTCGCTGGGCTAGCACAACTTCGCGCCTACTTCGACGGCGATCCGTTGCCACTCCCACCAGAGCCGCTTAAAATCGACGGCGTTTACGCGCTCGTGCGCCATCCCCTCTATTTCTTCTCGTTGCTGGTGTTATGGTTTACCCCCAACATGACAAGTACCGGTTTGGTGTTTGTTATCGCTGCCACCGCTTATTTTCTGATCGGATCCTGGTTTGAAGAACGCACCATGGTTAAACTTTTCGGAAAACCCTACAAAACCTATCAGCAACAAGTCCCCTGGATGCTCCCTTTTGTGAAATGACGGTGAGATTAGATTGTGATCTGGCCTTTTTTCCTCTAAAGTGCTATTGAAATGTCAAATAGACAAGCTAAGGTGAAAATAATGAATAATAATAACCGAGCCGCCATCCTGGGTGGTATCATCGGCCTGGTCGTGATCGTCGCTGGTGTTGCGATTTTGCTCACCACCCGCAGCGGGGCCGGCCAGGGCGCACGCTTCGACTACGACAGCATCCCACAAACTGTTACCGACGACGGGGCCTATGTGCTGGGCGACCCAGCCGCCCCGATCACCATTGTAGAATTTGCCGATTTCATGTGCCCACACTGCCAAGATTACACCGACACCATCGACCGAGTCATAGAAGAACACGTCCTGACAGGCAACGCCAAGTTTGAGTTTCGCATGTTCCCCACCACCGATCGCACCGCCATCACCTTTCGGTTATTAGAGTGTTCGACACAGCAGGATGAAGCCATCTTCTACCCGGCACACGATGTCTTGTTCGACCTGACCAAAGCCGGCTGGGGCCAAACATCCTCGCAAGAGTTCGCCAACCGCCTGGGCCTAAACTATGGCGAACTGCTTAACTGCATCTCCGATGCCAACCAATGGCAAATCGACGCTCAACTTGGCCAACGCAGCGGCGTGACCGGCACACCCGCCGTTCGCATTCGCCTGGCAGATGGCCCGCTACAGCCCATCAGCGAGCAGTACATCCGCAGCGGCCCGTCCTATCAGGTGATCGCTTCCACTGTCAACGCCGCTAACCAGTAACGCGCTATGTGAAATTCAAAATGCAAAACGTCGTGGGTGTGGTTTCAAATCCCACACCTGCCCATTTTCCCAGAAAAAGTGGACAAAAAGCGTCCATTTTGATTAAAAAAACGGTCCTACTCCGTCCAGAAATCATCCTCAATCCCCGCCAGCCGATGCTCCGGTACCGTCTCCATCAGCAACATTTCGCCCATCGTCTGTTGCATCAACGGCTGATACCCCCAGTATCCCCCCTCACCCCGCACCCACTCGCCAACCTCCCGCAGTTGGATCACCCCATCCAGCCGCCGGACCGACACCACAAACGGCATCCGTTCAAACAATCGATCCGATAACTGATCGCCATTGGCCATATCCGCCCGTCGCGCCAGCATATCCAGTGCCGCCCGCAGCCGCTTAGCCGCCGGTGAACCCCGCATCGACCAGATCATGCGCGGTGGGTCCGCTGCCGTCAACAATGGCGCGATGGTATGCGGCTCATCGGCCCGCACTTCATCCAGAACCAGCGTTCGATACCCCCCGTCATGATGTGCAGCGACCTGTTCGCCAAACGTCACCCCCGGCATACCAGACCAATCCGGCAGGATGCGCGTCATCCCCTCCGGTAGATGCAGCTCTCCGGTTCGCTCCAGCGCAGCGGCACGGGCGGGGTCCGGTAGGGCCGTCAGCAACCCGGATAACGTCATCGTCTTACCCGCTTCTGGCTGTCCGGCCAGCACAAACCCGTAATCAGACGCCATCAACGCCCGCAACACCCGCGCCCCCCGCGCATCAAGCGTCTCGCGTGCGACCAACCCTTCAAGTGTCGGCCCTTCCACCGGATGCAGCCGAATATCCAAACTCAATGCCACCGTAACCGGCGGTGCCGCCAAATTCACCGATATAAACCGCCCGTTCTCCGCCTGAAACCCGACCTCAATCAGCGGGTTCTCATCGGTTAGCGTGGCGTCGGCCCGTTGCAGCAAGCGCCCAACCACATCCTTAAAATGGCTGATGTCCTCAAAGAGAATATCAAGCGGCATCATCTCGCCATGACCCCGCCGCACCGATACCTTATTGGCCCCCTCCAACGAGATCGTCGTGATCGCCGGGTCGTCAATGAGCGCGTCCAATGGCCCCAAGCCAAACAGATCGCTATACGCCAGGCGCATCAGCTCCGCCGTTTGATCGTTATTCGCCTCCACCGATTCGACCGACAACACGTAATCTACCACCGGGCGCAACAACTTCAAACGATCGGCACGGGTTTTTGCCGCACGGATAGCCGAATCATCCGGCGTGTGTTCGGCAGTGACGGCGTCCACAATACGCTCTACCAACGCCGAGACGGTGATCGCCGCCCGTCCCAGCCGCGCATCTAAAAACTCTGGCTGCGGGCGGCGGCGCTGGACGGGTTCCGGCTTGGGGTAGTCGAACAATGGCTCATCGTCGCCGGGTTGATGACCGTTGTTATCCTCTGGTGGATGATTCTGGTTCATTTTATCAAGTATCGGCATAAAACCTCCTGTTGTCTTGGCGGCATGATATCAGGTCCTTTTTTGTGAAAATCGAAGATTTTCACAGCTAAAGTTTTGGACAAGCTCTTGCAATGGCTTGTCTAGGTTTGGGAGCGTAAACCCCGGAGACGTTACGATAGACTACGAGAACGCACTCAAATCGACCGGCTGCAAATCCTCATTGTCACACGGCTGACGGCCCGTTTTTGCGATGTCCACCCATTCCCCATCAATCCGAACGCGCACCAGGTCCATTGTGAAATCCGTGTTGGTGCCCAGGCTGCTCTCGTTAGAAAATAAACTGGACCCCACGCCATACGCCGCGACCGGCATCCCGTTCTGCTCAAACCGTTCGATTTTCTCTCGTGTGAACCCCCCAGAAACGGTAATCCCAACATTTTTGCAGTAATCCTGCGCCGCAGATGCCAGGCTCGGCGGCACATCCCACTTGTGATACGCCTGGTCGATAGCCTCTCGCACCACACGCACCAACTGCTCATTAACCCCCGTTGGGCCGTCCGGCTGCAACGACCGATCCACCAACCCCCCACCCGTATCCAACCGCACCCCGCTAAGCGTCCAACGCTTCTGATCGTCTGCATCCCCACGAGCCAACGCCGCCGCATAACGGCCCCACATCATGCCCATCGTCGCTAGCGTCGCGCTCACCGTGTCGTTGTTAAAATCCGCCAGCACCACACGCGGCACATCCGGCGGCATATACTCGGCAAAGGCCAACATCGCGGCGGTCGTATCCGCCAGAAAATTGGCGATAATCGCATGGGGGATCGTCCCAACACCCCTGCTCCCCCACCAGGCCGCCTGCGCGTCGGTGCTAACCAACGGCGGGATATTCGCCTTAAAATCCTCATTGTGGCGCTGCACCGCCAACCAATAGGCGTACCCATCAATCGCTTGCACCTGTGGCATATCAAACCGTGCCGGGAAGAACAACAGCCGCTTACCGTTGATCACCTCCAGCAAATTATAAACATTGGTCGCGATCCGGCTCGCACGCGAGAACACCCCTAGCAACGTTGTTTCCAGCACCGCAAAATCTCGATAGCGCCCCTGTATTTCTAACACCGTCTGAACGTTGCGTGGGTTGCCTTCATATGCCGTAAACACCCCATCATATACCGCCCGCACATCAAGCTGATCCCACGTTGGTACCCACTCGCCGGCCTGGTTGTAATACCCGGTGCCGTGTCGCAACATCCACAGCGCCGCATCGATCCCGGCGATCAACGCACGCGGCTTGCGTCGGTTGAAAATCTGCGACTCCACCACCAACTCGCCGGGGATCAGCTTCGCCGGGTCGTGTGGGAGGTCACGCGGGCTTTGGCCGCCCAACTCACCGAAAGTCTTACCATCCGCCGCGACCCGCTGTAAAATATCGCGCACGTTCACAAAATATTTATCCGCGTATGTCCCACGCCGGACACCCTCCATATCAAAGCCATAATTGACTTGCGTCATCCGTTTTTGATCAAATACGGTCATGTATATGTCACTTTCTCAGTTTTTTGTTAACCTAAACGTAGAAATATTACCGACATTCGATATACTTGCCCGTCGGTTATGAGCGAAAATATAAGATCAGAGAGAAAAACAATATATGGATATTATAGTCACTGGCTCCATTGCCTACGACTACCTCATGAGATTTCCGGGACGGTTTAGCGAACATCTGCTACCGGACCAACTGCATCAGGTTAGCGTTAGCTTCCTGGTAGACGAAATGACCAAACACTGGGGCGGTGTCGCTGCCAACATCGCCTATAGCCTGGGGATGCTCGGCTTAAACCCGAAACTCTTTGGCACCGTCGGGCGCGATTTTGGCGACTACCGCGACCACCTCCAAGCTGTCGGCGTCGATTGCTCCACCGTCCGCGAGCTAAACGACGTGTTTACCGCGTCCTTCTTCGCCAATACCGACCAGGACAACAACCAGATCGCCTCCTTCTACGCCGGGGCCATGGCCTTTGCTAAAGATTATACACTAGCTGATGTCTACCAGGGTGAACCCGACTTAGTTGTCGTCTCTCCCAACGATCCCACCGCCATGGTCAACCTGACCAACGAGTGCCGCCAACGCGGTATCCGTTTCATGGCGGACCCCTCCCAACAGGTGCCGCGCTTATCTGGCGATGAACTCGCCACCATGATCAAAGGCGCTTACCTGCTCGTCGTCAACGGTTACGAGGCCGAGATCATCAGCAATAAAACCGGCCTCAGCAAGCAGCAACTCCGCGATCAAGTCGATAACTTGATCGTCACCCGTGGCAAAAACGGCGCAGAAATCTACCAGAACGGCGATGTAACCCAGATTGGCATCTTCGATACCGACCACATCCTCGACCCCACCGGCGTCGGCGACGCCTTCCGCGCTGGCCTTATCCGGGGCGTCGCCTCCGGCTGGGATTTAGACCTGTCTTGTCAGGTCGGCTCGCTTTGCGCCGCCTACACCTTAGAACAGGTCGGCACGCAAAATCACGCCTATACCATCCGTGAATTTGTTGAACGCTTCCGCACTCAATACGATGACGGCGGCAAATTAGACGAACTGCTCGCTTAAAAAACGTAGCGACATCCACATGGGCCTATGTTAAACTGTGCCCGTTTTGTAATATTGTATCGAATCATATAGGAGAACATAAATGGCAGTAGAACACGACGTAAAGGATTTAAGCCTGGCAACAGGCGGACGTTTCCGCATCGAATGGGCGGAACAAGAAATGCCTGTGCTACGCAGCATCCGGCAGCGTTTTGAAAAAGAAAAACCACTCCAGGGGTTACGGATTGCCGCTTGCCTGCATGTGACAACCGAAACCGCCAACCTCATGCACACCTTGCAGGTCGGCGGCGCAGAAATTGTCCTGTGTGCATCCAACCCGCTATCAACACAGGATGACGTGGCCGCCTCACTGGTCGCAAACTACGAAATCCCCGTTTACGCCATCAAAGGCGAAGACGATAGCACCTACTACGACCACCTCAAGGCCGCCCTGGACATCAAACCGCAGATCACCATGGACGACGGCGCGGACCTGGTAAGCACCATCCACAAGAGCCGCACCGAACTCATTGACGACATCATCGGCGGCACCGAAGAGACCACCACCGGCGTTATCCGCCTGCGGGCTATGTCTAACGATGGGGCGCTACGCTTCCCCGTGATCGCCGTCAACGACAGCGACACCAAGCACCTATTCGACAACCGCTACGGCACCGGTCAAAGCACCATGGATGGCATCATCCGCGCCACCAACATTCTTATCGCAGGCCGGACTATCGTTGTCGCCGGGTACGGCTGGTGTAGCCGTGGCATCGCCATGCGTGCCGAGGGCCTGGGCGCGAACGTCATCGTTACCGAAATTGACCCCATGCGTGCCCTAGAAGCCGTTATGGACGGGTTCCGCGTCATGCCCATGATCGAAGCCGCCCCCATTGGCGACATCTTCGTTACTGCCACCGGCGACATCAACGTGATCGACACACATCACTTTCAAGCCATGAAACCTGGGGCCATGGTCGCCAATTCCGGGCACTTCAACGTCGAAATCAATCTCAACGGCCTCAAAGAAATTGCCGACAACAGCGAACCGCAGCGCGTGCGCCCGTTTGTCGAAGCCTACAGCATCAAAGGGAAGCCGGTCTATATCCTCGGTGAAGGTCGCCTGATCAACTTGGCCGCCGCCGAAGGCCACCCCGCCAGCGTCATGGACATGAGTTTTGCAAACCAGGCCCTCGGCGCAGAATATATGGTCAAGAACGCGGCCTCCCTAGAGCCAAACGTCTACACCATCCCGGAAGATGTCGATAAAGAGATCGCCCGCCTCAAGCTCGAAGCGATGGGTATCTCTATCGACACACTAACCGACGAACAAGTCCGCTATCTCAACCAGTGGGAAGAGGGCACGTAAACCGCCCGCTTCTCCCAACATCACGAACTCAAAGCAATCACAAGAAAGGCTAGCGATGCACTACATTAACCGCATACTACCGCTAGCGTGGGTGATGGCCCTGATCTTTAGTGCCACCGCCTATGCCCAAAGCGATGTACAAGTCCGATTCGTACACGCTCTGCCCGGTGCGCCCAACGTCGATATCGCCCTCAATGGCGAACTTGTCGCACAGGATGTCCCCTACGGACAAGCCTCCGACTACATCGACGCCCCCACCGGCGACCTCAACCTGACCGTCACCGCCACCGGCCAAAGTGACGCCCTTTTTGAGCAGACCGTCACCACCGGGGCCGAACCCGTCACCCTCATCGTTAGCAGTGCCGACGGTTTCACTGCCTACACCGATAACATCGACCCGCTTAACATCGGCCAGGCCCGGCTAACAGCCGTCCACGCCATCGACGGCGGCCCAGATGTCGATGTCGTCCTTACCGATGGGCGTCCGGTGATTGCCGGGTTAGCCTACGATACCCCCTACGGTACGCTCGACGTTCCGGTATTTAACTACAGCCTGAACGTCATCCCAGCAGGTGAAGGGTTGACAAACGCGCTCTTCCCAGAGCCATTCAGCGCCCCCCTCAGTACCGGTACATCCTATATGGCTGTCGTCTATGGCGCTGTCGATGCTCCCGAAGTCCTCTTGCTAGATACCGCCGTGCGCCCCAACCCCGGTAGCGGCTTTCTACAAATCACACACGACATCGAAGATGGCCCCGCCGTCGATGTTTACGCCAACGACCGCCTGGTTGCCCCCGGCCTTACCAGCGGACTTAGCACCGTCGCCTTCCCCGTCCCGGCAGATACCTATAACCTGCAAATCACAGAAGCCGACACCGTGAATATCCTGGGCGGTAACGATGTGCTGGTCAACGAAGGGACCATCACCGCCGCCAGCATCGCCCTCGATGGCGAGACCGTCGTTGTCTCCGCCGAACTTGGCGAGCCGGACATCACAACGGCTGTCACCGATCCTCAACCCACCCAGGCCGCTAGCAGCG
Organism: Anaerolineae bacterium; assembly: GCA_034437355.1. GTDB lineage: Bacteria > Chloroflexota > Anaerolineae > Aggregatilineales > Phototrophicaceae > DAOTTY01. Next base: position 7,687 of record DAOTUA010000179.1, read on the forward strand.
CCAGTGAAGTTGTGACAGCCGCCCCCGCCCCCACTTCGGCGGAAGTCGTCGCCGCACAATCGACACAACCCCCCGCACAAGCAACGCCTGTCTCGGCTGGCAGCACCAACCCCGATGCCCTGCTCACCGGGCGCGTTAACCTGGACCCCGGCGCAAACCTACAACTGCGCCAATACCCAGATTCATCGGCGCTCTCGCTTGGGTTGGCCCCCGCCGGTGCCACCCTGGATATCCTGGGGCGCGAAGGCCCCCCCGCCCAAATCGAAGGCTTGTTTAGCCAGGAAGTACAAGACGAGATCGACGCCTTTGTTGACCCCGCCGAGGACCTCCCCCGCGAGGAAGACCTCTCCCCCGTCGATACCTGGCTTCAGGTGAATTACACCCCCCCGGATGGCGGCCAGATCGAAGCCTGGGTCCTCTCCCAGTTCCTAGACATCCCGTTACCGGATACCGGCCCCGTCCGCCGCCTGGCAGACCTACCGCTTGTCCCCAATAACGACGCCGGACAAGCTGCCGGGACCGAAGTCACCCCGCCCCCGGTGCCCGATGATGTCGTTAGCGCACAGGTGTTCAACCTCAACCCCGGCGTTAACCTGCAATTGCGCCGCACCGCTAGCCGCTTCGGAGAATCCCTGGCGTTGCTACCAAACGGTACCGTCTTAGAGTATCTCGGCTTTGAGATCACCGACGACGAAATCCCCGGCGAAGAGGCCGCCCGTAACGCAGAATGGGTCTTTGTCCGCTACAGCCCACCCGAAGGCGGCGAGATCACCGGCTGGGTGTCCTCCCAATACGTTCAACTCTACTGGCGCGGCGAACGGATCGACATAGAAGAGATGGTCGCCCGTACCCTGCTGTTATTCGAGGACCCCACCACACGCGGCGAACTCGGTACCGGCGCAACCCCGCCCCCAGCCCCAACCGTAGACCCGCTAAAAGACCAGGCCATTGCCACGGTCGTTTTAGACCCCGGCGCGAACCTGCAATTCCGCCGCGACCCGTCTACCACCGCCGAATCCCTTGGCCTGATCCCCACCGGTACACAACTATTCGTCAATGCCCGTGATGCTTCCGGCGAGTGGCTCCAAGTGGAATTTGAAGGCCAAACCGGTTGGGTTGGTTCCAACTTCGTCCGCCTAACATTCAACGGCGAACTGTTGGACATCGACGAACTGTTGATCGAAGGCGAATAAGCGTCACATCGCCCACCATTTACAGTCAACATCAAAGGCCCGCAGCGTTAACACGTTGTGGGCTTTTTCACAACCAAAGGACCCCATATGTTACACATCCAACGCATCCGACACGCGCTAATCATCCTGATAGCTGGGGCCGTGTTGGTCGCCTGTAGCCCCCAGGCCACCCTACCACCCACCGTCACTCCGCCGCCGACTATCACACCAACCCCCGCCCCAACCGCTACCACCATCCCCACACGGGCCCCGCTACCCACCGCCAACTCACCAGAAAACGCCCCATCCCCCGACCGTGACATCGCATACGTCCGCGTGATCCACGCCGGCCCCACACTGGATCGTGTCGATGCTTACGTCGGAGATCAGGCGGTCGCTTTTGGGCTGCGCTACTTACGCGCGGGTGGGGTCGTCGCCGTTGATGCCGCCGCTACGACCCTCGCCCTACGCCCCGCCGGGGGTCGCCCAGACGCTGATCCGCTGTTTTCTGTTCCCCTCACCCTTAACCCCGACGACGCGCTAACCGTCACCCTGCTAGGCGATGCCATCCTCACCCACCCGCTATCGCTCGCCCCACTTGGGCCTGGCCAAGCTCGCCTCACCCTGATCCACGCCCTCCCAGGCGGCCCACCAACCACTCTCGCAGACGATAACGGCGATCCCGCCTTCCCCCGCGTAGACTTCCGCCAACAATCCGACCCTGTTACCCTCCCCGCCGGGGAAACCCGCCTCACGCTCGAACGCCTGCTAACCGCTTATCCCCTTACCCTGGAACCGCGCCGTAGTTATACGCTCGTCATCACGGGGGACCCCGCCGCGCCTGATCTCATCGTGGCAGATACCCCCGTTCCCGCCAAAGCCGATCTCACCTTTGTTAACGCCTCGCCTCAGGTCGGCCCGGTCGATGTCTATCTCGACGGCGCACCCCTCGTCACCACCGTCACGCCTAGCAGCCATAACAGCCCAGCAGCCCCAACCGCCGGCACACAAACTATTACCGTCTACAGCGCCGGAGCAGACCCCGACCGGATCGAGCCACTACACCAGGCCACCGTCACCCTCGCCCCCGACGGCGAAACCTTTCTGATCCTGCTCGGCCCAGCCGCCGATCTGACGCTAGTAACCCACGTCGATCCCTTTCAGCCCACCGCCGCCAACGACACCCGCCTTACCCTGATAAACACCCTTCCCAACCTACCCACCATCGAAGAAACCGCCAGCACCGAACAACCGATCCGGCTGTTATACGCACAACCCATCACCCGCACCTATACCGCCCAATCGTTAGAGTTTGGCTTTTTCACACCAGCCACCGACCAGGCACGCCAGCGCGTCGAAGCCATCCCCCCCCGTGATTTCCAGGCCGGGCGCAGCTACCTGGTCCTCATCACCGGGCAACCTGGCGACGACCCATTGATCATCGCACGCACACGCGGTACCACCACTGAAACCGCCCCCAGCAACATCGGGCAGATCTACATCGTTAATAGCACGTCACAACCGATTCAGGTCGTGATCGACGGCGTGATCGTCGCCGGCGCACTCCCACAGGCCGCCACCACCGCCCCCCAGTCATTACCCCCCGGTAACCACACCATCACGCTACTCAATGCCGATACACTCGATCCGCTGCTCACAGAAACCGTCTTTACCGAGGCCGGGCGCACCCAGGCACTCATCTACGATGGCAGCCTCTCCGCTTTCGCATTAGAAACCGACACCTCCGATATTATCGGCAGCGCCCAACTTCGCCTGATCAACATCAGTGACCAGGCAACACGCCCCGTCAGCATGGCATACATGGCCGCCGTCACCCCAGATCGCCGCCTGAGTACCGTTATCAATGCCTCAACCGATGTCATGATCCTGCCGGATTCCGTGCCGCGCATCCGCAACGGAGCCGCCGCCCGCATCGGGGACGCCACCCGCTTCTACTCGACCGAAGCCGGCGCTTACGATATTCACCTCTACGACCCCGCTACCGACCGGCTGTTAGGCTCGGCCTACGCCGTCGAACTGGCAACCGGGGGACGCTACGACGTGATCGCCCGCCCTGGTACAGAATTGCTGGCATTAGATGTGCTTGTCGTCCGTACCAACTAAGCTCTAACGCCTGATGTCTGTGAGGTGAAACCCCACAATATCCTAATCTCTACCTGAGTAGTTACCGATATTGTATCGCTATCTGAGTCGTGACAGTTTTTCTTAACTGCTCAGGGGAAAAGCCTTGGACGCTCACACTATGCTTCGATGAAATTCGCTAGATAAGCGTCAAACTCACCAGCCGCGCACGCCTCAACATAATTAGCGAACACCCGCCCCTGTAGCCGGTAAAGCGGATAACAACTGGTCGGCCTGGCCCCACGCGGCACATGACAGACGTAATCAACCCCCGCCGCCGGGATAAACGTTTTATGCGGTGCCGGCGTGATGCGCTCTACCTGTGTTTCTGCCGTCACAATCACCGTATCCGCCGCGTAAACAAGCAACTGATCGATCCCTAGATTATTGTTAATGGCGACATTCCCCGCTCGATCCATCTCTAGCGCGTGCAAAACCGCCACATCAACCCCAATAGCAGGGAAGGCCGTCAGCGCCTCATTCGTGTACGGGTCCGTGATCGTCGTCACGTCATCGCGCAGGCGCAGCAAGTCGGTTCCCTGCCACGCCCGCGACGGTAAATGCCCCACCCCAGCAACACGAGCGCGTAACCCCATCACCAGGCTTGTTTCCGTCTCTTCGATAATATGCAACGTCCCGTTGTTGGCCCGTTGCGTGAACATCGGTGCCAGCCCGAACGATTCTAACCCCACGTACACACTACGGATCGCCGCTACACACCCCGCCCCGATCAACAAATCTGCTGCATACCCACCCGTGAACGCCAACAACGTTAGGTCGGTTGCCGTGGGCGTCCGTTGTAACAGCGCCCGCACAAACCCCACCGGACGCCGATAAAGCGCCATCCCCCCGAGTGCCAGCGTACAACCCGGCTTGACCAACGCCGCCGCCGCCGCCAATGAGATCAACTGTGAACCCATCCTGTATCCTCCACTTGTTCGGAATAATGATATTCGCTTATATCATACGTTCTATGTGAAATTCAAACGTGACAATATAGGGTTATTCCCCTCGCGGCAGTTTGAGCGTAGCACCCTCAACAACGAACTAGCAACCAAGGTCGGTTATGTCGGCTATGCCCACAACACCAAAACACCGATCCTAGCAAATTGTGAGCAACTATACAGTTTACTTTGTGGGGTATGCCACAATATAGTACAGTGTATTTGACCATACCTGGATCGTACTGGAAAGCGAAAGTATAACCCCATGACAGAATCCGGCGACAACCTGTTACAACAACTCGACCGATATACGGTGCAAGAGCGCATCGGTACCGGGGGGATGGCGCGGGTTTACCGAGCGAGCGATAATACCCTCGACCGGGACGTGGCAGTGAAAGTGTTGCACGAACACCTCGCCGACGATGAAAACTTCCGCGCACGCTTCGAGCGCGAAGCAAAATTCATTGCCAAGCTAAACCACCCCAACGTGATCCAAATCTTTGACTACGCCACCCTGGAGCGTAACGACAATTATCTATGCTACATGGTCATGACCTACCTGCCGGGGCAGTCGCTCAAGGATATTATGGATGAAAATATGGAATCCGAGCGCGTTATGCCCAGCGACCAGATATTGCGCATCACACAAGATATTACCGCCGCCCTCGACTACGCCCACCGCCAAGGTATGGTCCACCGCGACATCAAACCCGCCAACATCCTATTCGATGAACGCGGTCAAGCTATTCTCACCGACTTCGGTATTGCTCGGCTAGCAGAAAGTAGCAAGCTCACCCAGGAAAATGTCGCCGTTGGCACCCCCGCTTACATGGCACCCGAACAAGCCGCCGGGGAGAAAGTAGACGCCCGCACCGATATTTACGCTTTCGGGGTCATCCTCTACGAACTGCTTGCCGGGCAACCCCCCTTTGGCGACGACGGCAGCATCTCCGTACTGATCAAACACCTCAATGAACCCGTCCCCCCCCTAACCGAACTTGAACACATCGACAACGAGTACCTCGACGCCATTGTAATGAAGGCCCTCGCCAAAAATCCGACCGACCGTTATCAGTCCGCCGGCGAAATCGCTACCGATCTCGAACAAGCCATCGCTGGCCAGCCGCCCCAGGCACTAACCAACGCCCCCCAAGCACCCACACCCATCGAAGGCCCCAATACCACTCGCATCACCGCCCCGTTTGCCACCGTTGATCAACCCACAACCCCGCAGCGCAACAACACCCCCCTCACCATCTTGATCGCCGGGCTGTTGGCGGTCATCCTATTGCTAGGCACAGCTTTTTTCCTCAACCAACAAAATGTGCGCGTCGTGGTCGCCCCCACCCTCGAACAACCTGCCATCCCAACCGCCACCCCCACCCTAGACCCATCCGCTTTCCGCAACCTCGGCGGCATCGACAGCATGACGCAGGATGAAGAAAACGCCTCCGATGTCAACAGCATGACCTCCGCCGATGATATGGGCTTCATGACAGATTTCTCCCCAAATGACGACATCGCCCGGGCATATTGGCCCCTTCAAACCACCGTCATCGGCTCGCGTGAAGGCGAAGTCACCCGCGAACTAAGCGATCAGGGCGTCTACATCATCACCAACACGATCCGCAACCTCGCCGCCAACAGTATCATAAGCGATTTTTACTACAAAAAACCGATTTCCATCCGCGCCGAAATGTCACTCACCACCGAAAGCGAAAACAACAGCGGCTATGGCCTGGTATTCCACTACCAAGACGAACAAAACTACGGTGTCTTTGCTGTAGACGGCGAAGGCCGCTATAGCATCTGGTTTTTAGAGGCCGGCCAATGGCGTGAACTGCGTAACCTACCCGATGAAGACTGGACCCGAAACGCCGTCGTCAACCAACGCGGCAAGCCGAACAGCATCCGCCTAGATATTCGAGACGCAACCCTGGCCGGGTTTGTCAACGGTGAGAAGCTGGTTGAACTCACCGACGATAGCATCACCGAAGGCGGTGTCGGCGTATACATGGCCAACCCCAACCGAGAAAACGCCATCGCCGAGGTCCTAGTCGATTCCTACGAAGTTATCCTTGTGGATGAGGAAGACGATAACACCTCCTCCATGACCGGCAGCTAGTTCGTATACGCCATAAACACCGCAATATAAAGCGGGATCAAACAAGCCACTGCCACAAATGCCAAAAAAGCTAATACAATAGTAACAGCATCTAACCCGCCGCCCGCATCAATGCCTTCAGTAGCATTAGCGGCCCGTTGTCGGCGCACATCCGGCGGCGGGACCATCCCCCCAGTTGCGCTAGCATTGGGCATCTGCGCGGCTGATGTCGCCGCCGGCACACTCGCCCGGCCCACGGGCGACGGCGCATCCGGCACAACGTTATACCGTTGCGTCGGGTCTGCTGGTGGTTGCTCCGGCTCGCGGTATAAAGGCCGCCCCTGTTGTGGCGGGTTGGCCCCCGGACGTTGGAAGCGTGCATCCGGCGCGGGGATAGACGCCCCCGGCTGCGGCGCGTCCGGCTCCGGTGATGTTTGCTTGCCAAATACACGCGGGTTCGGTGCGGTGTGCTGTTGCGCCTTATCACGGTACTTCACCAAAATCTGCCCAAGCTGGTCCGCCATACGATACCGCCCCGCCGGTTCCTTACCCATCACCTTGTAGATAATGCGCGATAGCTCGTCCGGTACTTGCGGGTTAATATCCGACACACGCGGGATGTCGTCGCGAATGTGTGCAATCGCCAACTCCTGTTGATTATTACCAGTATATGGCAGTTGCCCCGTCAACATCTCAAACATCACAATGCCAATCGAATATACATCCGACGATGGCGTTGGCTTCTCGCCGCGTGCTTGCTCTGGCGCGAAATAGTGCGGGCTACCCCACACCACCGCCTCGCGTTCGGCGGTCACATCCGCTTTAGAAAACGCCTGCGCGATGCCAAAATCCGTCACTTTCACCTGCCGGCTAGACGTGAGCAGCACGTTCTGCGGCTTCACGTCCGCATGGACCAACCCGGCCCGATGCGCTAGGCCGATCCCCGCGCAAATCTGAATCCCCAGGTCCACCGCCACATCGACCGGAACTTTTGTCTCTTTGCGGATTAACTTCTTCAAATCGGACCCGTCGATAAACTCCATCACAATGTAATGCGTGTTGCCGTCGCTGCCCACATCATACACCGTCACAATGTTCGGGTGGCTCAAATTTGCTACGTTGCGTGCCTCATTTTTGAACCGCTTCAGAAATTCCGGGTCGTTCGTCAGGCTAGGGCGTAAAATCTTCACCGCCACGGTACGCCCAAGCTCCTGATCGACCGCTTTGTAGATGACAGCCATCCCGCCAGACCCCTGTTGGGCTACCAGCCGATAGCGCCCATTTAACATCGTTTCGCTCATGACGCCCTCTCACCTTTGCGTGCCTAAACTGTTTGTCATTCTAACGACCCCTCCCCCAAAAAAACACCTATGGTTTCATCGCTGGGTCGAACAACCGACGGTATTCAAGCTGTGCGCTGCGGTCCGTCAGGCTCGCGATATAATCCGCTACCACCCGGTGTTCGCCCTCCTCCGGGATCAATTGGCGATACCCATCCGGCAGTTGTAACGGCTCGCTCACGTAGCTGTTAAATATCTGCGTGATGAAATGCTCGGCCCGCTGCGCCATCCGCACTACCCGATAATGCCGATACATTTTATCGAACAAGAAATCTTTTAGCGCCCGGTTCATCGTTTGCATACTCGCGCTATACTGAACCACATTCTGCGTATGCTGCTGGATGTCCGCCGGGGTAGTCGGCTGCAACGCCTCCAGGTTGGCGTTCGTCGTGCTTAGCACATCATCCACCAATATACCAACCAACTCCCGGATAATGTGATGCCGCGATAAATCGGATAACTCGCCGCCGTCCCAGCGCGAACTTTCCGTGACCCGCCGCCAGATTTCCAGCACGCGCAATTGCCCCGGCGTGATCAACCCCGCTTTCAACCCGTCGTCCAGATCATGAGCGTTATAGGCCAGTTCGTCCGCCACATCCGCAATCTGCGCTTCGATGCTGCCGCGTATTGCCGCATCGAACGCCGTCACCCCCGCCATATCGAACTCAGTTTCGTGCTTGGCAATCCCTTCTAATGTCTCGAACGTCAGGTTGAGGCCCGCCCAACGCTCGTAACGCTGTTCCAACTCCGTGACCACCCGGTAACTCTGGTGATTGTGGTTAAACCCGCCATAGGCCGCCATCAACTCATCCAGAATATCCTCCCCGGCGTGCCCAAACGGAGGATGTCCCAAATCGTGCGCTAGGCAGATCGTCTCTACCAGCGTTTCATTCGCCCCCAGCGCACGGGCAATCGTCCGCCCGATCTGCGCCACCTCTAACGTATGCGTCAACCGGGTTCGGTAATAATCGCCCAAATCGTTCACGAACACCTGCGTTTTATACTCCAGCCGACGAAACGCCGCCGCATGGGTAATGCGATCCCGATCACGCTGGAACGCCGTCCGATATTGTGGTTCCGGCTCGTGATGAACGCGGCCCCGGCTATTCTGGCTGCGCATAGCATACGGCGCGAGCATCTCCGCTTCGATAGTTTCCTGACGGTGGCGATCTGCGTACACACTAAGTCTCCTATTCTCACGACCCGATCTGTTAACTCTATTGTACGCCAGCCAGGGCTTTTGCAAAGTTACAGGGCTGATAACTGGGCGCGGCCCAAACCCGTCACTTCTTCACACCTCACAACGATGTGATATAATCGCGCCAATACAACAACGTGAAACCAACGTGAAAAGGGGCCACTATGGACATCAACCAGGCCATGAAGATGATCGAATGGCTAGACGAAGAACGCCGTCGCAACAAAAGCCAGATCAACCAACTAGAAGAACAACTCAGCGGGCAACAAGAAACTATCGACCAACTCAACCGCCGCCTCAATAGCGTCGAATCCGAAAATACGGTGTTCCAGACCAAACTAGAACACAACCGCACCGGCGGACCCGGCGACAACCTGTTAGAAACCGTCCGCCAAGAAATGCGCAACCTGCTCGAACAACAAGAAGCCAAACGCCTGACCGCCGAACGCGAAGTCGAAAAACGTCACGAACTCGCCCGCGAAGGACTCATGCGCCCCGTCCGAGACTTAACCGAACGCCTCGCCAACATCGAAGCCCAACTCCAAGATTTACCAGGCTTCCAACTCGAACGCGCCCGCACCGGCGAAGCCGTCGCCTCTGTCCAACAACAAATTGAGGACATCAAGAAACGCTTCGATGAACCCGACCGCCGCCTGACCTTCCTCGAAGAACAACGCCGCCAAGACAACCGCCGCCTTGCCGAAATCCAATCCGAACTCCCCGAAATGCAAAAACAGATCGACGCCGTGCGCCCCAAGGTCGGCCTGATAGAAGAACTTGCCCTGCGCAACGAACGCAAAATCAACGAAACACAAACTGCGGAATCTTCCCGCCGCGACCAAATGCAGCAGTTTGTAGACCAACAAACCCTCATGCTCCAACAACGCGACCAGCAGGTCCAGGCCCTACTCGACCGTTTCGGCGAACAAGACAGCGCCATGCAACGCAACCTGGAACGTTTTGAAGGCTGGTCCGAAACACACCGCGAAATGAAACGGATCATTGAGGACTTTGAGCGTATCGGTGACCGCCTGGAACGGCGTATCAACGAAGTCGCAGAAATGCAACGCCTCAGCGAAGAACGCTTCCGCCAAGAGTGGAACGACTGGCGCACCGACGACCAAAAACGGTTCAAGCAATTTACCCTGGCCAATGATGATGTGTGGCGCAACCACGACAAAGAATTTGAGCGACACCTCAACCGTGTCGATTCAATAGCCGCCAGCATCCCACCCCTACGCGAAAGCATCAGCCGCCTATGGGAACTCGAACGCGCCCGCGCCGAAATGTACCGCGAACGCTATCAAGCCCTGTTAATGCAATTCGACACCCAAGAAAACATCCGCGCTACCACTACCGGCACCGTCCCCGCCGTCCACCTTCCAGAAACACCCCCCACCAACGGAGCCGATACCCTCACCGCCGATGACGACCCCACCGACCCCGACCCCGCTTAACCAACCAGGGGGGGCTGTGCCTTCCCCTACGCCGAGATCGTCACCCGTTCGATCTGCGCCCCCAACCCCTTCAGCTTTGCCTCGACGTGCGCATACCCCCGGTCGATCTGCTGCACGTTCGAGATGCGCGTCTCACCATCTGCCACCAACGCCGCCAATAACAACGCCATCCCCGCCCGAATATCCGGGCTAGGCAACAATCCCCCCGCCCGTAACGCTGTCGGCCCCTGCACCAACACCCGGTGCGGATCGCACAACGTGATGCGTGCCCCCATCTGCCGCAGCTTATCCGTAAAGAAAAAGCGGCTCTCATACATCCAATCATGGAACAACGCCACCCCCGCGCTTTGTGTCGCCACCACCAGCGCAATACTCATCAAATCCGGCGGGAACGCCGGCCACGGCTGCGCCTTGATCACCGGCATCTTGCCGCCAAAATCCGGCTGAATCGTCAACGCTTGCCCCGCCGGGACGAACACGTCCTCCCCCTGGGTTTCCCACTCCACCCCCAATCGCCGGAACGTCAGCGCGATCATATCCAGGTGATGCGGGTCCGCCTGTTGGATCGTCACCGCACCCCCCGTCACCGCCGCCGCCCCGATAAAACTACCGACCTCCATAAAATCCGCCCCGACCCGTGCCTCGCCACCCCCCAAAGCCGATACGCCACTGATCACCAACTGATTAGACCCGATCCCCTCAATCTGTGCGCCGAGCGTATTCAACATATGGCATAAGTCCTGTACATGCGGTTCACCCGCCGCGTTGCGAATGACTGTCGTCCCCTGCGCCAACGTCGCCGCCAAGATCGTGTTTTCAGTCGCCGTCACGCTGGCCTCTTGCAACAAGATGTCCGTTCCGGTCAGGCCATCAGCCGCCTCAAACCGCAGATACTCACCATCGTGATGCACTTGCGCCCCCAACGCCACCAGCGCATTGATCAACGTATCCAGCCGACGCTCCCCGATCACATCGCCACCCGGCAGCGGCAACGCTGCCCGCCCCCGCCGGCCCAATAACGCGCCACTTAACACAATCCCGGCCCGCGTTCGGGACATATCCGGGTGAACCTCGCTCGTGTGTAACGTCGCCGCCTCGATCCGCACCGTCTGCGAATCGACCCACGACACCGACGCGCCCAAATGCCCGATCACATCACACAACACCCGCACATCCACAATATCTGGCACGTTATGTAGCGTGACCGGCTGGTCCGTTAGCAAACAAGCCGGGATCATCTTAGTGGCAGCGTTCTTGTTCCCCCCCGGCCTAACCGTCCCGTTTAGGGGAACACCGCCGCGAATAATAAACTGTTCCATGCCTACTCCGTTAGTAACTCGGCTTGAGCCTCATCATCTGGGGGTATTAATTCCGTGATGACGGGCATATCCGCCCCGTTCAAAAACGCCAACGCGCTTTGAAGTTGCGGGTCGCCCGCCAGTGATTGCGCATCCGCAATATCCAGGATATACGGTTCCTCCGGGTTCCACTCGATCACAATATCCGGCTCGATGCCCTGCTCATGAATCCACGATCCATTCGGGGTCAGCCAACGCGCAATCGTGATCCGCATACCGCCGCCATTGCTCAGGCCGCGCCAGCTTTGCACCGTCCCCTTACCGAACGTCGTTTCTCCGATAATCGTTGCCGCACCGTGATCCTGTAACGCCCCGGATACCAACTCCGACGCACTCGCGCTCGTCTCATCTACCAGCACCACCACCGGGAAATCGTACCCCATGTAGCTGTCATCAGTACGCAGTTCCTCGTTACGATTGGCGAACTCCTCCCGCACGATCACCTTATCATCCAGAAACGCGCTGCTCACCTCAAGCGAGCTATTCAGCGTGCCGCCGGGGTTCCCCCGTAAATCCAGGATCAACCCGTTCAGTGTCGCCTCGCCGCGCATCTCATCAATCGCCGCTTCTAGTTGCGGGCGGCTCTGCGAATTGAACTCGAACAACCGCACCAGCCCAATATCCCCCTCTAACAGCACATGCTCTGCCGTCGGAATCGGAATCCGATCACGCTCTATCGTCTTGTCGAGCAACTCATCCCCGCGCCGGAACGTAATATCCACCGTAGACCCACGCGGGCCCCGCACAATCCCGGCTAGCTCTAACTGGCTGTAACCGATCACGTCCTCGCCGTCCACCTCCACGAAAATATCCCCCACCATCACCTCGGATTTCTCCGCCGGCGTATCCTTCAGCACGTTTACCACTTCGATCTCGCCCGTCTCCTGAATCGTGCGGATCACCACACCGATCCCTTGAATCTCACCGGAAATATCCTCGTTCATCAGGCTGTAAACGTCACTCGCCATATAACCCGTGTACTGATCGCCCAGCGAATCCAACATCCCGCTGATGGCCCCCTCAACCACCAGATGCGTATCCACCGGTTCCAGATATTGCGAACGAATCATCCCATACGCCTGCCAGAAGGCGTCGAACTCCTGTTGTTCCTCCTCACTCAAGTTGATCTGTGCGGCTGCCAGCCCAGACTGGCTCCCGAACAAAAACCCGGTTGAGAATACCACTACAATCAGGGCGACCGTCCGCATCCCCTGTGAGTGCTTCCATAGCTTTTTCCACATACCGATTGTCGATCTTGGCTGTTTCGACATGGGATATACTCCACTTATGTACTTGAACTTATACTATTATACATACTCTAGCGCATTTGCTTTGGTAAAATGTGCATGGCATGTTAGAAGCCCAAAAGTATCCTCGCCCATCCCCTAACGGAGTGACCCACATGACCCAACACCAAGCCCAAGCTCTGCTCTTTGGCCTCGCCCTCGGTGATGCGCTCGGTTGGCCCACCGAATTCAAAACCCTACCGGACATCAAAGCCACCTACGGCCCCGATGGTATCCAACAACCACCGGACCCCGCCCTCTACACCGACGATACCCAGATGACGCTCGCTCTGACCGAGGGCCTGCTAGAAACCGGCCTCAACGCCCCGCTAGATGACCAGATGCAAGCCGTTGGGCGTCACTTTGTCCGATGGAAGCATACCGCCCCCTCCCGCGCCCCTGGCAATACCTGCCTCACCGGGGTCACACGCTTTGAAAACGGCACCCCCTGGGCCGAATCCGGCGTCGCTCACTCTAAGGGATGCGGTAGCGCCATGCGCGTTGCGACTATCGGCTATCTTTACCAACACACACCGGACCGCCTGGTCGAAGTGGCGAAAGCTAGCGGGATTATCACCCATGGCCACCCGGCAGCCGTAGCCGCCTCCGTTGCCGCCGCCTACGCCGTTAAGCTCGCCCTGGATGGCATCCACCCCGACGACTACCTACGCCGCATCCTGGCAATCACCGACGGCATCAGCGAGGAGTTCGACGCCGCCATGTATCGTGTCGGCCAAGCGCATTTCGCCTCAGACGAACAATGCCTCAAGCATATCGGGCAAGGGTGGGTCGGGGAAGAAGCCGTCGGGCTGGCCCTCTGGTGTGTGATCCGCTTCCCGGATGATTACGTCGCTGCTGTGCGCCGGGGCGCGAACTCCAACGGGGATAGCGATAGCGTCGCCTGTATTGCCGGCGGCATCAGCGCCGCCCGCCTCGGCCTACACGCTATCCCCGAACCCTGGCGGGCACGTTGCGAAAACCGCGACTATCTGCTAGACTTATCCGAACGAATGTTCAAAGCACGCGAGGCCATCAACCCATGACACGCGACGATGTGATCGCCTATTGTCTAGCTAAGCGCGGGGCCTACACCGATACCCCCTTCGGACCCGACACACTCGTCATCAAAGTTCTCAATAAGATGTTCGCCGCACTCAGCACCGACCCCACCGTCGAAACGGTTAACCTCAAATGCGAACCCGATCACGCCCTCATCCTGCGCAACGCCTACCCCGATCACGTCCAGCCGGGGTATCATATGAATAAAAAACACTGGAACACAGTCACTTTTACCCAGGTGCCGGACGACGAACTGCGCGACTGGATCAGCGAATCCTACGATCTCGTCGTCGCCAGCATGACCAAAGCCGACCGTACCCGGCTACAAACCGACGACTGACCATCAACCGAATGACAAGCCACCATGCCCAATCCCGATCTCATCTACCTAGATGATCTGACCATCAACTTCGCCAGCTATCGCTTACTCCGTGACGGCCAACCGATCCGCCTCACCCCGACCGAATGGTCCCTGCTACGCGAGTTAACCCAACATCCCAACCAGGTCCTTACCCACCGTACCCTACTCAAACGTGTATGGGGCGAAGAATACGAAACCGAACTCGACTACGTGCATACCTACGTCAGCCGCCTACGCCGCAAACTAGAGCCGGACCCCTCCAACCCGATGTACATCCTCACCGAAGCCGGGATCGGCTATCGCTTTAACGGCCATACCATCGCCCCGAACCCCCAACCGGCCCCCACCACCGAAACCGCCCAACCCGCCACCCCGCCGCGCTATATCAATCCCCTGCCGCAACTCGTCGGTGAACGCTACGTCGGGCGACAAACCCAACGCGAATACGTCCGCGACCTGCTCACCGACGGCGCACGCATGGTCAGCCTGTACGGGCGGGCCGGCGTCGGCAAGACCGCGCTCGCCTGTCGTGTCATCACTGACCTACAAACCACCGATCACTTCGACGGTATGGTCTTTCTCAGCGCCACCAGCACCGGCATCACCCTGGGCCGCATCCTCAGCGACTTTAACCGCCTGCTCGACGACGCGCCCCTCCCGGACCATCAACAGGCTGTTTACCGCATCACTCACCTGTTAGATCGGCTGCAAAACGGGCGCTACCTGCTGCTGCTAGACAACCTCGAACACCTGCAAAACCCCCTCACCAACGACCTGACCGACAAAGATATGGAAATCTTCTTTAAGGTGGTATTAGAACAAGGCGGCGGGCTGCGCATCCTCGCCACCAGCCGCTACCCCCTTAACCTGCCGCGCAGCGTCAAAATGTGGGAGCGTGTCGTTTCGCTCGAACAAGGGCTGCACCTCACCGATGGGATCGCACTTCTGCGCCAGTCCGACCCAGACGGGCACGCCGGCCTCGCCAACGCCCCCGCCGAAATTCTCTCGCAGCTTGTCGCCCGCACACACGGCCTGCCGCGTGCGCTAGAAGCCATCGTCGGCATCCTGCTAGAATCCCCGTTGATGTCCCCCGCCGATCTGCTCAACGACACCGCCCTACTTGCCGATGAGATCGGCGAAATGTTCATCCAGGGCGTAATCGACACACTCCCCGCCGATGCCGTCCGGGTGATGGAACTTGTCTCGATGTTCCGCCGCGCTGTGCCCCTCCCGCTGCTAGAAGCCTTCACCGCCCCCCACCTGCAACCCGGCACACTCAAACCCGTTCTGAACCGTCTCGTTCGGGCCTACTTCCTCACCTACAGCCCATCCGACGAGCGCGTTTCTATGCACCCGCTAGACCGCGCCTATTGTTATGGTCGCATCCCCACCGATGATCGCCGCCAGTATCACAACCAAATTGCGGACCTATACGCCGCTACCTTTGTCGATGACGGGCGCGTGACCAACATTGCCGATCTCAGCGTCCCGCTAGCCGCCTTTCAACACCGCGTACTCGCCGCTAAGTACGACCAGGCCGCCACCCTACTATTAGAACTTGACCGCGAATATCTATCCATATGGGGCAACCACGCCGAACTTGCCGACAACTACGCCCAGGTCGCCCCCCACATCCACGACCCACGCCTACAACGCGACGCCACGCTACGCTACGGCGAAGCCCTCCGGCGTATCGGCAAACTACACGACGCCATCCACGCCTTCGAGCAGGTCAACCACAACGCCGCCGCCGCCAACGACCGTCACAGCCAGGCTGACGCCCAACGTAGCCTCGGTTGGGCCTACTACGATACCGGGCAGTTCCCGCGCTCCATCGACTACTGGAAGCAGGCCCTCGACGTATTCCAACAAATCGGCGATCACTACCGCATGGGGGACTTGCTCAGCGGCATGGGCTGGGTATCCTACCTGATGGGCGCTTACGATGAGGCGCTCCACTACCTCCAACAGTCGTTTCTCATCTTTGGCGAGATCGGCGATCAGCTTCACCGTATCGGCGTAAATATCGGTGATTCTGGCATGATCCGCGCCGCACAAGGCCACTACACCCAGGCTATCCGCAACCTGCGCGAATCGCTCTCGATTGCCGAGGTCACCAACGCGATCAACGAAAAAAGCTACAAAGGCGGCTATCTGGCCGTCGTCTTGTTGCTGGATGGTCAATTCGACCAGGCCGAAGCCGCCGCCCGCACCGCCGTTCAATACGATGTCCCCGCCAACCGTCACTTTGTCGCCGCCGTCCACGGGATCGCCCTCGCACGCCTCAACCGCACCGACGAAGCGATTCAGGCGTTTGAAGACGCCCTGCGCTATGCCGATAGTATTCTGCGGTTTACATCCGGCCTATACCATGCCCGTTACGCCCACGCGCTCGCGTTAGCAGGGCTGGCCCTGCTGCGGGCGGATGATCTCATCCCCGCCGTTGAGGATTACGGCGCGGCCCTCGCCATGTGCGCCACCGCCGGCGTGATCGAACTCAACTTGAACCTGCTTAAAACACTAGACCCCGATCACAAACTCGACGGCGTGCGCTCGCTGCTGACCGGCTGAATCAGGGCGCAGTCACGGCAAACAAACACTTCAGATACACCCCTTCCGCAAACGTTACCGGATGATCCAGCGCGTGCCCCGTCCGTTCAATCTCACGCAGTGGATAGGCGCTCGCCTGTTGCACGGTTCGGAAAAAATCATCCGCCGTTACCCGGCTGCTGCACGACGCCATCACAAGCTGCCCACCAGGGCGCAAAAGCTCCGTTGCTAACCCCGCTAACCGACGATACGCACGCAACGCACCATCCGCTTCTGATGCTTGCTTGGCAAACGCGGGCGGGTCCACGATCACCATATCAAACCGCCGTCCCTCTCCGGCCATCCCCGCCATCGCCTCGAACGCATCCGCCGCGAGCATGTCATGGGTTGCTGCCGTTACGTTCGGATGATCCGCATTTAACGCCATATTGTGCCGCGCCGCCGCCAACGCCGGCCCCGATATATCCAGGCTGGTGACATGGGCCGCACCCCCTGCCGCCGCATACACCGAAAATCCGCCCGTATACGCGAACACGTCCAGCACCTCCGCTTTACCAGCGGCAAGCTCGCCTACCCGTGAACGGTTCTCGCGCTGGTCGAAGAAAAACCCGGTCTTATGCCCATCAAGTACATCGGCAGCAAACCACAGCCCGTTTTCCCGGAACCGGATCGGTCCCTCCGGCGGCGGCCCGTACAACGTCTGGCCATCCCACAGCCCGAACGTTTCTCCCTCCGCCACCTGACGGCTTAACCGTAGGACCAGCCGTTCCGCCCCAACCGTATCTACCAACACCGGTAGCAGGTCGCCCAGATGCGGCAACCACGCCGCACTATACAGCTTCATCACCAATGTGCCGGCATACCGATCCACAATCAAAGCGGGCAACCCATCATTAGCCCCATACACCAACCGGTACCCCGTTGTCAGCGCCGCCCCTAACCCCGCCCGACGCGCTGCCGCCGCTTGTAATACCCCCGCAAACCAATCGCGGTTGATCTGCGCTGGCGTGTGATGTTGTAGCACCCGCACCCGGATCGGTGAATGCGGATCATATAACCCCACCCCCAAAAACCGATCACGATAATCGAAAACAACCGCCAACGTCCCCGCCGCCGCCCCCGTATAATTCGCATCCGTGATCGCATCCTCAAACAACCACGGATGGCCCGCTTTCAGGGCGCGTTCCGCTGCCGGCTTGACGTGCAGCGCCAACCGACGCGCGTTTGCTGGCGGGATGTTCATCAGATGCTCGTGAAATGTCATGGGTGCTGCTCCATCAAATCGAAATAGACGGTCTCAAGGCCCGCGCCGTACCGATGTCGTCACAATCACTTCTATTTCCGCCACAAACTGATACAACCCATCCATATACGCTTGTAGATAATCCGTCACCACCAACCGCGCCAACGCCACATGCCCCGCCTCTACCAACGCCAACACCGGCTCCCGGAAATCCCGCACCGTAATCACCATCTGATCCCGATCATCCGTCATTATGCCCCACACCAGAATTTTTTTGTCGTTATCATCCTTCGCGCTCGAAAACCGCCGCACCGATGACCCTGTTACCACCCGCCCTACGTTGCTAAATACCTCCTCCCCCTTAATCGCCTCATTGACCACCGTCAACTGCCCCGGAATACTATCCATAACCTGTTGCATCGCTTTTGGTAGCCCCGCAATTAACCGAATCGCCGTCGTCCCCATACTTTCCCCCCGCGTGGCGATCTCCCGATACCGTTCCATCAACGCCCCAAACGCCTGCAAATAACCTAAATACGCCTCGCGCTCATCCAAAAATGCCCGGATCACCTCGCGATCCGGCGCACCGTTTGCTTTCGGTTGACGCGCCAACTCGCGGAGCGCCACCAGCTTCTCATGCTCTCCCCGGAAATCCGGCAGCGGGCTACGAAAGGTACTTGGAAAGACCCGTTCTTTCGGATCGTAGCGTGTCGCATCAATCGGAATCAGCAGTGATGGGTTTTGCTCCCGTTGCGCCCGGAACATCCCTTCCAGGTCTTTCACCAACTCCGCGCCACCCGGATGCCCCGCTAATGCCACGAACCGATCTCGGACCGCATTTCCGGGCGTATACCCCGCATTGAAGATCGTCCGGTACAACACCAACAAGTCATTGACCGTCAACCGTAACCCCGTCCGCGCCTTGAGCGTTGTTCGCAAACGCTGTATCGGCTCGATCTCCCCCCGGGTTTCCGCACTCACACCCGGCCTAGCCACCTCATAGCGTGCCGCCGTCGCCCGTAGCCTATCCGACGCCGCCAGCCTCAACGGGGCTGTTGGGGTCGCCTCCGGTTGTGGGCCAGCCATGCCACACACAATATGCAGATACTTGCTCGCCTCGTTGGTGAGCATCTCCGCCACGGCCAAACTCCACGGACCATCAAAGAAAATGTGCGAAAAGTCAAACACCGTACTTTCACCCGTGCGCAAAATCGTCAGCGCGTGATCACCGATCCCACGTTGCCCCTGCCGGATCACCGGCAACGGCACATCCGCCGGGCGCTCATCCCAGTTGATCAGAATCGGGGCCTTACGCAGCCTCTCTAAATCGTGCCGCTGTTGCTTATCCAAGGTCGCCCGCAAACGCAGTTGCGCACTGCGCGGCGCTGTCGTCAGTATCTCTGTCGCCCCGGCTCCCAGCACGCGCCCCCCCTCTAATATTCCCCGCACCTGCCCGATCAATCTGCGCACCGCCTCCACCGACCCCAGCGCCGGCACTGCTAGCAGGTAATACGCCCCCCGGTAAATTATGCCGATCTGTAGCTCATCCGCCTCCAACGGATAACGTTCATCCCCATATTCCCCTGGTTCTAGCTGTCGATGAATCGACATCTGCCGCACATACGCCCGCTGCCGCCGTCCTCGTGCCTCCTGGTTTTCCGGGTCATACCACACCCCCGCGAACGCTTCCCACTGCGGTTTAGATACCTGCGATAAATAGTAATCACAAAATTGGTCGAATACCGCCTCACGTGCCACCACCAACCCCGTTTTGACATCTGGCGCGGCAAATGGCTGTATCCGTTGCCATTCCTGATAAAGCCCGGTTAACCCTGTCGTCTCCTCGATCACCCGTAACCGGACGCTCTCGGCCCATCTTAGTTCCAATAAGCGATGATAATCACGCAGCATCGCCGCGCACGCCATCACCCATGCCGCCAGTTGTAAAACCGGATCATCTCCCCCCGCCACTTTGCCCCACACCCGTTGGAACCCCACCGTTTCCGTCTGATGATGGGCCGCATCCTCTCGTAAACCGAACTCAACGTAAAACTGCCAGGCCCCTTCCGGCAGATAGTCCGCCGGATCGTTGCCGGCTAGCTCTAACAGCATATTATAGCCCGCCAATACAGTTGCCGGGCCAGTAAACGCCATATGATACAACATATTGTTGCGCATCAAAGACAGCCCCTTAAACAGCGCGTTCACATGCGAACGCCCTGTCGCCGTCTTATCCCCCTTACGCGCACTCAACAACCCGCTAAACACAAAGTTGACCACGTTCCCCGCCGGGATCACTTGCGCGATCTCATCGATCAACTCATTACGCTCCGCAACCGATAGCATAGACACCGCTGGATCTGTGGTGTCATCCTGTTGTGCTAATAAGTTGCGGATACTGTCCGTCGTTAGCCGGGTCGCCCGTGCCATCTCCTGATGGTCATCGGCAGAGGGCATCTTCTGAGCCATCCCAACAATTTACAAGCCAGACGACCGCGCATCCTCCTCGGTCCACCCGGCCTGGGCTTTCCGAGCTAAGGCCGCATCGCGTGCCGGGCGCTCAATCCGAGCGAACAAAAACGCGCTACCATACATCACCGCCGATAACCCTAACGCCGTCAGCAGCCCGTAGCCCAAGCGCATCCAGCCCGCCTCGGGCGACGTGATCACTACCGCGGTCACCGTCACCGGCAGCGCCGCGACCGCACTCGCACTCATGTAATGCAATACCCGCGCTACACTACCGCCGTAAACCGGGTCCCGGCGATGCGAACTACGCTCGACAAAAAAACCCGCTACCAGCCCAAATACCACACCGATCACAATTGTTATTATCATCGTTAAAACAACGTGTAGATAAATGGTGCGGTCGTTGGACTAGAGCCGAACAAAATCGCAGCTCCAAAAACAGTCAATACCAGAATCATCGGTATCAACCAATATAGCTTACGCTCCCATAAAAACTGGAGCAGTTCGCCTACTATCCCAAGCCTTGCGAAAAACTCATTCATGCTAGCATTAGCTCCTTTATTTATCTTTACGCACCAAGAAAGACCCCAGCGCGAGTATATCTATATCGCTGTTCTGAAATGTGTTCCACGCATCACGCGGCGTATTCACAATTGGCTCGCCCCGCAAATTGAACGACGTATTCAAAACAACCGGAACGCCTGTTTCTGCTGCAAAGCGTTCTATCACACCATAATATCTGAGATTCGTCTCCCGTTCAATTGCTTGTAACCGGCCCGTCCCTTCATGATCTACCGCCTCGATCTCCCCCCGCTTCTCCTCACGGATCGGGGCCACCATCAACATATAACGCGGGGCCTCATGTTCCTGCACCTTGGGGTAGTCGAAATACTCCAAGGCCCGATCTCGCAACACCACCGGCGCAAACGGTCGGAACGGCTCGCGATACTTGATCTTTGTGTTGACCACATCCTTCATTTCCGCGCTGCGCGGGTCCGCTAAAATACTCCGATTCCCCAACGCACGCGGCCCCCACTCAAACCGCCCCTGGAAAAACCCAACAATCTGCTGCTGAGTCATATCCTGCGCCAGTACATCCAACATCTTATCAATATTATCGTCGTAACGCTCATACTTGGCCCCAACCCCATCCAAAAAATCCCGACAGGCCGCGTCACTATAAGCCGCCCCCCAATACGCATGGGGCATCACCCAGTTTCGCGGTTTCCCCAACACCATATGATACGCCCACAACGCCGCCCCCAGCGCCCCGCCATCGTCCCCTGCCGCCGGCTGGATGTAAATCTCCTCGAAAGGCGTTTCATTCAACAGCCGCCAATTCGCCTTCGTATTAAGCGCCACCCCGCCCGCCATCACTACCTTGGCCTGGCCCGTCTTGGCGTGCAGGTGATTCAATATGTCGATCAGTGCATCTTCCGTCACCTGCTGGATGCTTGCCGCGACATCCGCGTAATACTGATTGCGCTCCATCAGCGCCTTCTCCCCGGACCGTTCCGGGTTGGTTTTCATCGTGAAGAACTCCAGGTCCGGCGGGCGGTTCTCTCCGAATAACTCAACGAACTTCTGGCTATAACTGCGCGTGCTGCTATGCTGGAACGCGAAATAATCCAAGTCTAGCTGATAACTCCCACCCGCCCCACGCCGGAACACCTGCCGCACCTTATCAACATAGCGCGGCTCGCCGTAAGGCGTCATTCCCATCACCTTATACTCACCGTTATTGACCCGAAAGCCCAACCACGCCGTAAATGTTGAGTACAACAACCCGATACTGTGCGGGAAACGCTGCTCCTCAAACAACTCGATCTTGTTCTCGCCGTTTATATCCCCCTCCCAATAGCTGCTCGCCGTCCCTAATGTCGTGGTCGTCCACTCGCCCACACCATCCACCGTCAACACCGCCGCTTCTTTGAACGGGCTGGCAAAAAAGGCACTCGCCGCATGGCTCATATGATGATCGCAGAACAACACCCGATCATACGGTATATCCGTCTGCTTCTGGATGATCGTCTTGACCCACAACTTCTCGTTTAACCACGCCACCAACGCACCACGCCACACATTCACCGACTGCGGGAACGTATTCAACGTCGTTAACAAAATACGCTCGAACTTCACCAGCGGCTTCTCGTAAAACACCACATAATCCACATCCTGCTTGCGGATACCCGCCTGTGCCAAACAAAACGCTATTGCCTGCTGCGGGAACGAATTATCGTGCTTTTTCCGCGAAAACCGTTCTTCCATAGACGCCGCCACCAGCACCCCATCTTTGAGCAACGCCGCCGCCGAATCGTGATAAAAACAAGAAATACCCAGGATATACATATTCAATTACCCCTGACGCCGCGCACGGTCAATTTCCGTAGATACCGGTTCGCGTGTTAACCACGATGGCTCATCTCTCGCCCGACGCTGTAGCGGGTCAGTCGCAAAAGTAGAAATCAGCGCAAATGGCACCAAAAATGTGAAATAAAAGACGACAGCTAACAAACTACCGACCGCTTCACCAACAATCAACGTGATCGTCTGCAATCGTTCTCTAGCCAATTGAAACGTTTCGCCCAAAGCTCACATCTCCCATTCACCACCTTTTACTAAGCCAGCATATCATAGGCGATCCCCTCATGAAAACAAGGTCCGTTCGCCCATACCAACCGCTTGTGCTTGTCAAACACCCCCCACGGATATAGAATACTCGCACCAACAGACCAATAGCTTTTGGGGTAGTATATGTCTCAAATAGAAGAATTTGATCGCAAAATCCGTGTAAAACGCCTGGAAAAAGTAGAACCCCATCTCAAACAATATGCGCCCGTATGGATCATCAACGAAGAACTGATCCCAGAAGATAGCTCGATCATGTTCAACGTGCTATTCCAACACCATCTCTACGGATGGGTCAACCGTCGCTATAAATACGATGGCTTTAACAACGTCCTCTACCACAAAGGCCAAACTGAAATGGACGAGGACGACGCCCTCGACATCATCGAAGCCCAAACTCCCTTCATCCCCGCCGGTATCTCCGACACGCGCAACGCCTACGGCGGCTAACGGGGGCCGCCGCCCGCGATCTTCAGCCTATAGCGCCGCCAACACCGCCGATGCGAATTCGTCCGTACTCACATACGCCCCGCCCTTCGGCGCAATATCCGCCGTCCGCAGGCCATCAGCCAATACCCGATCCACCGCCGCCTCGACCGCCGCCGCTGCCTGCTCTAGCTGCAAACTGTAGCGTAACAGCATCGCCGCACTCAAGATCATCGCGGTCGGGTTCGCCTTGCCCGCCCCCGCAATATCCGGCGCAGACCCATGAATCGGCTCGTATAACCCAAACGTCCCCGTCCCAATCGACGCCGACGGCAACATCCCCAAAGACCCCGCCAACACGCTCGCCTCATCGCTCAGGATGTCCCCAAACATATTCCCCGCCAACACCACATCAAAATCGCCGGGACGTGTGAGCATGTGCATTGTCGCCGCATCCACCAGCAAATGCTCCAACTCCACATCGGCGTAATCCTCATGCACCTCCACCACGGACCGCCGCCATAACCGCATCGCCGCCAGCACATTCGCCTTATCCACCGACGTTAACTTGCCACGCCGCCCCTGTGCCGCCCGGAACGCGATATTCGCCACCCGTTCGACCTCCCCCCGCGAATAATACATCGTGTCATACGCATGATCCCCGTCCCCCTGTTCCTGCCGTTCCCCAAAATAAATCCCGCCGGTCAGTTCCCGTACAAACAGCATATCCACATTCGCCAACAGGTCCGGGCGTAACGGCGCATGTTCCGCTAGCGCCGGGTACGCTTTCACCGGGCGCAAATTCGCAAACAACCCGAAGTGCTGCCGAATTTTCAGTAACCCCTGTTCTGGCCGGACCGGGGCAGTCGGGTCGCTCCATTGCGGTCCCCCCACCGCCCCCAATAACACAGCATCCGCCCCCTCACACAGCGCAATTGTCGCCGCCGGCAACGGGTCCCCCGTCCGATCAATCGCAATCCCCCCGATTAACCCTTCCTCAAATGTGAACGTATGCCCGAACTTCGCCGCAACCGCCCGCAAGACCTCAACCGCCTTCGCCGTCACCTCCGGCCCGATGCCGTCCCCCGGCAAAACTGCTATCTTCGCATCCATAAAAATCTAACCCCTTCTATGACTATCAATCTATCCAAAAATCGATCACTGTGAACCGTCTAATACCGCTACGCTCACCCCCACGCGCCCCGCCTGGAAACCGTTAAACGCATTGACCCGCACTCGATACGTCCCTCGCTCCAACTGCAACACCGGGATTTCCGCATCTGTCGGGGCCAGTTCTTCATCGCTTGCCGTCTGCCGGTCATCGCCATACGCAAGCTGCACCCCTTCCGCATCCAACACATCCACCACCACATCTAACGGATTCCCCGCCCCATCATCCGATAACGCCCTTGCCGTGATCCGCACCTGCTGCGCTTCCGATGCGCTATAGGTCAATACCACATACGCCCCGCCCGGTAATGCTACCGTTTTCGTCTCGTCCGCTGTAAGCGCCCCCGCCGCAACCGCTGTCGGGATCGCCGTGGGTGGGGTGCGCGGCTCCAATGTCGGGCGCGGCGTGATCGTCGGCGGTGTTGCGGTTGGTTGCGCCCCACATCCCGCCAGCACCCAGGCCAGCACCATCACCCCGATACTAATCTGCCGCAATGGTACGCTGCCGTTCTGCTTCCTGCTCCGGGACCGCCACCCGCAGCCCATACTCAACGCTATCCACCAGCGCCAACCAACTGGCCCGGATAATGTTCGACCCCGCCCCAACGGAACTCCAGCGCCGGTGTCCCATCTGCGTATCGATCAACACCCGCGTCGTTGCGGCTGTCCCCTGGTCACTGTTCAAAATACGCACCTTATAATCTACCAGTTGGAAATCGCGCAGGTGCGGGTACCGTGGGATCAATGCTTTGCGTAACGCCATGTCTAACGCATTGACCGGCCCGTTACCCTCTGCCGCCGTGTGCATAATGTCCCCGTCCACGTCGATCTTTACCGTCGCCTCCGCCAACGGGCCACGCCCCCGCCGATCCTCAACAATTGTCGTAAAGTCGATCAGCTTGAAAATCGGCTCATAATCCGGCTGCGCACGTAATAACCGAATCGCCACCGACGCCTCCGCCCCCTCAAACACATACCCCTCATTTTCCAACATTTTGATCTCATCCAGCACCCGCCGCGCTTCATCCTTGTTCACATCCAGGCCCAGTTCTTCCGCCTTACTCAACACATTCCCCCGCCCGGATAAATCCGACACCAGCACGCGCATCTCATTTCCCACCAGCGACGGGTCGATATGCTGGTAACTATCCACATTCCGGCGGATGGCTGCAACGTGAATCCCGCCTTTATGCGCAAACGCACTCTTACCCACATACGCCAGATGACCATCCGGCGCAAGGTTCGCTGTCTCCGCTACCGACCGCGCCACATACGTCAGATGCTTCAGATTCTCCGGCGGCACACAGACATACCCCATCTTGAGTTGTAAATCTGGTATGATGCTGCACAAGTTTGCATTCCCGCAACGCTCCCCATACCCGTTGATTGTCCCCTGTACCTGCCGCGCCCCCGCCTGGACCGCCGTCAGCGTATTGGCGACGGCTAGCTCGCTGTCGTTGTGCGTGTGAATCCCCAACTGCACACCAGGGAACGTCTCGCGGACCGTCTCCACATAGTGCGTCACGTCCCACGGCAACGAGCCGCCGTTCGTATCACACAACACCACACAATCCGCGCCCCCGTCTATCGCCGCCTTGATCGTGTCGAAAGCGTACTCGAAATCCAACTTGGCCCCATCAAAGAAGTGTTCCGCATCGTAGATCACCTCTTTGCCCACACCCTTCAAATACGCCACACTCTCCCGGATCATGCGCAGGTTTTCGTCCGGCGTCGTCCGCAACACATCCGTAACGTGCAACATCGACGTTTTCCCCACCAGGGTCACCACCGGCGTTTGAGCATCCAACAGCGCCCGGATATTGGCATCCTCCGCCGGCGATGACCCCTTCCGGCACGTAGACCCAAACGCCGTGATCTTAGCGTGCTTCAGGTCCATCTCGCGCACCGCCTCGAAGTACCCCGCATCTTTCGGGTTCGACCCAGGCCACCCGCCCTCAATGTAAGCGACCCCCAACTCATCCAACATCTGCGTGATCTTCAGCTTGTCCGCTAATGATAACGCGATCCCCTCCCGTTGGGTGCCATCCCGTAATGTCGTGTCGTAGATGGCGACATATTCTGTCATGGTTGGTTAACCCCTTACCACATCGGTATTAATACGTTTTTTGTTGCTTGTTTCATAGGTCGATGTCGCATCATCCATCCCCAACAAATACCCCATCTGATCCACCCCATTTAACAGACAATGCTTGCTAAACGCATCAATTGGGAACGTCACCCGCCGCCCATCCGGGAGCGTGAGCGTCTGCGATTCCAGGTCGATCTCTATCGCGGCTTCCGGGTCTTCCTGCGCCAAGCTCACCAACTGCCGGTGCGTTTCCTCGTCTACCACCACCGGCAGCAGACCGTTCTTTAACGAATTGTTGCGGAAGATGTCCGCAAAGTACGTGCTGATGATCGCCTTCAGCCCGGCAGCCTTCAACGCCCACGGCGCATGTTCGCGGGAACTCCCGCAGCCGAAGTTATGCCCGCCGATCAACACCTGCGCCCCGTCATACTCCGGCTGGTTTAGCACAAAATCCGGCTTGGGCGTGCCGTCCGCCTCATAGCGCCAGTCCGCGAAGGCGTTCGCCCCAAGGCCGTTCTTATCCGTCACCTTCAAAAATCGGGCCGGGATAATCTGATCTGTATCAATATCATTGATCGGTAACGGTGCCATCGTCGCCTTGAACTTCTTAATAGGTTCCATTGCTTGTTTTCTCCCTCATCTTTCTGATATTTTTACCGTTACGCCAGCACCGCGTCCGCCTCACCAAGCGTTACTCGTGGGTCGGTGATCGTCCCGTTGATTGCGGTGGCCGCCGCCGTTAACGGGCTTGCCAAAAACGTTCGCCCGCCTTTCCCCTGGCGGCCCTCAAAGTTACGGTTGCTGGTGCTAACCGCATATTGCCCCGGCGCAAGTTGATCGCCGTTCATCGCAATACACATCGAACAGCCCGCCTCGCGCCACTCTGCGCCTGCCGCTCGGAACACTTCATCCAGGCCTTCGCGTTCCGCCTGCTTCTTCACCTGTTGGCTGCCAGGGACAACCATCATCCGCACGTTATCGGCTACCTTGCGCCCACGCATCATCTTGGCCGCTAAGCGCAAGTCACTGATGCGCGAATTGGTGCAACTCCCCAAAAACACTACATCAACCGGTTTGCCAAGCAGCGATTGCCCCGGCTGCAACCCCATATACGTTAGCGCCTTATCTAACGCCTGGCGCTCGCCCACATCCTTCATCGCGTCCGGGTCGGGCACCGCATCCGTGATCCGCATCCCCATGCCGGGGTTTGTCCCGTAAGTGATCATCGGCACCAGGTCATCCGCATTGAGTTCAATCACCGCGTCGAACTGCGCGTCCGGGTCGCTCGGTAGCTTGCGCCACTCATTAACTGCCGCTTCCCAGTCTGTGCCGGTCGGTGCTGCCGGACGCCCATAGATATAATCGAAGGTCGTTTCATCCGGTGCCACCATCCCGGCCCGCGCCCCGCCTTCGATACTCATATTGCAGATCGTCATCCGGCCTTCCATGCTCAACTTACGGATCGCGCTCCCCATGTATTCCAGCACATAACCCGTACCGCCCCCAACCCCGATCTTGGCGATGATCGCCAGGATAATATCTTTTGCCACAACCCCTTCGCCCAGGTCGCCCTCCACTTTGATCGCCATCGTCTGAGGCCGATTCTGTAATAGTGTCTGCGTGGCGAGGACGTGCGCAACCTCACTCGTCCCAATCCCGAAGCCCAACGCCCCGAACGCCCCGTGTGTACTCGTGTGGCTGTCCCCACACACAATCGTCATCCCCGGCTGTGTTAACCCCTGCTCTGGCCCGATTACATGCACAATCCCCTGTTTCTCGCCGCCCAATTCAAATAACGGCACATCGAAATCCGCACAGTTTTTGACCAACGTCTCCAGTTGCTTCTGTGCCAGCGCATCCTGCACCGGGATGATCCCATCCGCATTACGTGGGGTAGTCGGCGTGCTGTGGTCCATCGTCGCCAACGTCTGATCCGGACGCCGCACGCTTAGCCCGCGCTCCCGCAATTGCGCGAACGCCTGCGGCGATGTCACCTCATGGACCAGGTGCAGGTCAATATACAACACCGCCGGGGCATCCTCCGTTTGTGGGCGCACCAGGTGCTTATTCCATACTTTCTCGAACAGCGTCTTGGGTTGTCTCATTTCTCGTTATCCCTTAATTACTTTCGTGTTACGTGTATCGTGTTTGTCGTCGGAGGCATCCATTGATACCCACCATCCATAAATAGGTGCAAGCGAGGGCCTCTGTGCCCTCCCGTATCAATCACACCTCTTTACGGGCCACACCGACCGTCGCCGCTTCCCCCTCTGGCCGATGATACCCATGCCCGGTAAACGCCAGCATCCGGTTGAGCGCGGCTAAGTACGCCTGCACACTCGCCACGATCACATCCGGGTTGGCACCATACCCCCCGAACGTCTGCTTTCCATCCAGTGTAGAAATGCGCACCGTTACCTCTCCGTGCGCCTCGATTCCCTCCGTCACACTGTGAACATGATACTCTACCAGCGTGTTCTCCGCACCGATCACCGCATCCAACGCCCGGTAAGCCGCATCCACCGGACCCACCCCCACCGCCGCCTGGATGATTTCCTCCCCTTCCATCGTATTCAGACGGGCCGTTGCCGTCGGCATCCCCATCGTACCGCACGTCACCTGAATATCCAGCAGCGAATAAAACTCCTGTAATTCGCCTACCTCATTCGCCATCAACGCCTGCAAATCCGCATCCGTGACGGTCTTTTTCTCGTCCGCCAGGTCCTTAAACCGCCGGAACACATCCTTCAGCGTCTCATCATCCAGATCGTAGCCCAGTTCACCTAACCGCACCCGCAACGCATGACGCCCGCTATGCTTGCCCAGCACCAACCGCGACTGCGTTAATCCGACCGTCTCCGGCGTCATGATCTCGTAGGTACTCGCGTGCTTTAACATCCCGTCCTGATGAATCCCGGCCTCGTGCGCAAACGCATTGGCCCCCACAATCGCCTTATTCGGCTGGACATACATCCCGGTATAATTGCTAACCATCCGGCTGGTTTTTGTGATCTCCGATGTGATCGTATTCGTCCGTAAATTGTAAAAATCCGGGCGTGTATGGATCGCCATTACCACTTCCTCCAGGCTGGTATTCCCGGCACGCTCCCCGATGCCGTTTACCGTCACCTCCACCTGCCGCGCCCCATTCTCCACCCCCGCCAGCGTGTTCGCCGTTGCTAACCCCAGGTCGTTATGACAATGCACCGACCAGATCACCCCGCTACCCGGGCCAGCCCCCGGCGTTTCCGCAATTAGCCCGGTAATCGTTTTGCCCCACTCATCCGGCGTGACATACCCCACCGTATCCGGGATATTCAGCGTCGTTGCGCCACACTCGACCGCCACCGTCAACACCTCGATCAGATACGCCATATCCGTTCGGCCCGCGTCCATCGGGCTAAATTCCACATCATCGCACAGGCTTTTGGCCAACGTGACCGCCATCCGTATCTTCTCTACTCCCTGCTCACGAGTCAGCCCGGTCTGATACTTCAAATGAATATCCGACGTGCCCAGGAATGTATGAATACGCGGTTTTGCCGCCGCTTTCACCCCCTCCCAACACTTCAGGATGTCTCCTTCTACCGCCCGCGCCAACCCGCAGATCGTTGGCCCTGTCTCCGTGCCGACCTCCCGCGCAATTCGCTGTACCGCCGCCATATCATCCGGCGACGCCGCCGGGAACCCGGCCTCGATCACATCCACACCCAACCGATCCAACTGCCGCGCAATCTCTAGCTTCTCCGCACTAGAAAGCGTCGCGCCAGGGCTTTGCTCGCCGTCGCGCAACGTCGTATCAAAGATGATCACCGTTTCGCTATCATATGTCCTTACCATTGGGGGAGTTCCTTTCCAGTTCTCAGACTCATCAAAAAAGGTGTTTCGTTAGTATCCGGCACAAGGTCACTTTCCGACACAGAAACCACCCCCTTTCGATACGTCAGCCGGGTTATCATCCATTTGGCTTAGCCTCATCAAACTATGACTCGCGCACCTTCTCACACCGTTATGCTGTGATCGGGGAGGGCTACCGCGCCCTCCCGTCTTTGACCTAATCTTGCTGCTTGATTTTCTTCGCATCCAAGAACGGCATCATATCGCGCAACTGTTCCCCGACTTCCTCGATCATCAGATCATGCTCTTTGTTGCGCCGCGCATTGAAGTTCGGGCGGCCCTGCTCATTTTCCTCGATCCACCGGTTCGCAAAATCCCCGTTCTGGATGCGATGCAACACCCCGTCGAACTCCTCTTTGATCATCCCCTCGATCTTGTCGCCCACCTCATAGCCGCCCTGTTCGGCTGTATTGCTCACGCTATACCACATATAGCTCAGGCCGCCCTCATACATCAGATCGACGATCAGCTTTAACTCGTGCATACACTCAAAATAGGCCACCTCCGGCTGATACCCAGCCTTCACCAACGTCTCGAACCCCGCCCGGACCAAGGCCGTCACCCCACCACACAGGATGCTCTGCTCTCCGAACAAGTCCGTCTCCGTCTCTTCCTTGAATGTCGTTTCGATCACACCTGCCCGCGTGCAACCAATCGCGTTTGCATAAGCCAGCGCCTTCGGCATCGCCTGCCCAGACGCATCCTGATAAACCGCCACCAGCCCCGGCACCCCGGCCCCCTCCGTGAACACCTCGCGTACCCGGTGGCCGGGAGCCTTCGGCGCAACCATCGTCACGTCCACCGTCTCCGGCGGGACGATCGTCTCAAAGTGGATGTTAAACCCATGCGCAAACATCAACATCGCGCCCGCCTTCAAATTCGGCGCGATCTCCGCCTCGTATACGCTCGGCTGCACCGTGTCCGGTAGCAGGATCATCACCACATCCCCCACCGAAACCGCCTCCGGCACCGTCATCACCGTCAGCCCTTCCGCCTCGGCCTTCGGACGGCTGCTGCTACCCTCACGTAGCCCCACAACCACCTGCATCCCGTTATCCTTCGCGTTCAGCGCGTGGGCGTGGCCCTGGCTCCCAAACCCGATAACGGCAATGGTCTTGCCCTCTAATAAGCTGCGATCTGCGTCTTTGTCGTAGTAAAGCGTTGCCATGTCGTCATACCCTTCTTGAAAATCCTTGTCAATAAAGTCTAGTGGGCAGGCACATGCCTACCCCATATCCTGCCAGTTTACACGCCCTAAACGTGGTTGTGTACGCCGTCCCCGTTCATCATCTGTTTCTTACGGACCTCCGGCGGCTCATAAGCGGTGTCAATGATGCGCGTCCCGCGTGCCATCGCCACAATCCCCGTCCGTACCATCTCGATGATCCCAATTGGGCGCAACTCATCAATACATGCCGCGACCCGTTCCTCCGTCGCCGTAATCTCGATAATCGCAACGTCCGTCCCGATGTCCACAATCCGCGCCGGGTAACGCTCGCAGATTTCCGCCACCGAATTATACGAATCTGTGTCGTTCGTCCGCACCTTGATCAGCGCCAGGTCCCGCGACACATACGGCTGATCTCGCAGAATCCGCACATCAATCACGTTCACCATCTTCTTTAGGTTCTCCGAGATCAACCGCGCATTCGACCGCTGCGTATCGACAACAATCGTCATCCGCGAAACGTGCGGGCGATGCGTGCGGCCCACCGTCAAGCTGTCCACATTAAAACTGCGCCGCCGGAACATGCTCGCCACCCGGTTAAGCACACCCGGCTTATTCTCCACCAGGGCTACCACCGTGATCTTATGACCTTGCTTCATTTCCTCTGTCATGAGTGTCACCTATGCCTTTTCGTTTGGTTTCGGACGACGGATCATATCGTGTAAATCGGCCCCGGCTGGCACCATCGGATACACCATATCATCCTTCTCGATCATATACTCGATCAACACCGGGCCATCCACACTACGCGCAAACTCAACCGACTGCTCGATCTCCGCCCGCGACGTGACCCGCATACTTGGGATACCGTAAGCCTCCGCCAACTTGCAAAAATCCGGGTTCCACATCGGCGTAGACTGATACCGTTCATCGTAGAAAATCTCCTGCCACTGCCGCACCATCCCCAAAAACCCATTGTTGAGAATGGCAATATTTACGTTGATGTTCTCCTGGGCTGCCGTTGCCATCTCGCACAACGTCATCTGAAAGCCACCATCCCCCACTATCGCCCAAACTTCCTCCTCCGGCTTTGCGAACTTCGCCCCAATCGCCGCCGGGAAGCCAAAACCCATCGTCCCCAGGCCGCCACTCGTTAACATCGTATTCGGGCGGCGGTGCGGGTAATACTGCGCCTCCAACATCTGATGCTGCCCCACATCCGTAACCGTGACCGCTTCGCCGTCGGTATACTTCCACAAATCGTTAATCACCTGCGGCCCGATCAACTTATCCCCCACATCATGCTTCAAAATGTCACGCTCGTCGGCGTCCTCGTGCCAATCGCGGATGCGGTTCAACCACGGGCTGCGGTCACCCGTTGCCAGCCGGGGGAGCCACTGCGACAACACCGTCCGCACATCCCCCGCGATCCCCACATCCACCGTCACATTCTTATGCAACTCCGACGGGTCAATATCCACATGAATCTTCTTCGCGTGCGGGGCATACGTTTTTAAGTTGCCCGTCACCCGGTCATCAAACCGCATCCCCAGCGCGATCAACAGGTCCGCCTCTTGGATCGCATGGTTGACCGCCGCGTCCCCGTGCATCCCCATCCAACCGACCGCCATCGGATGCTCCGGCGGGATGGCCCCCTTACCCAGCAACGTCAACGCAATCGGGATATTCGCCCGTTCCGCAAACTCGCGTAACTCCGCTGTCGCCCCAGACATCAAAATACCGTGCCCCCCAAGGATGATCGGGCGCTGCGCCGCATGAATCAACGCCAGCGCCGCGTCTACCTCATCGTCGGATGCCAAACTCGGCGGCTGATACCCCGGCAAAATAATCTCATCCTCCGGGTAATCAAACTCCGCCAGCTGCTTCTGAACATCCTTCGGCACATCAACCAGCACCGGCCCTGGGCGGCCCGTCCGCGCAATATGGAACGCCTCGCGCATCACATACGCCAGTTCTTCAACATCCGTCACCAGGTAATTGTGCTTCGTCACCGGCAGCGTCACCCCGGTTACGTCCGTCTCCTGGAACGCATCGCTGCCAATCGCCCCGGTTGCTACCTGCCCGGTAATGGCTACCACCGGCACCGAATCCATCATCGCCGTCGCCAACCCGGTCACCAGGTTTGTTGCCCCCGGCCCACTCGTCGCTATACATACCCCCACCTTACCCGAAGCCCGCGCATAACCATCTGCCATATGGCTCGCGCCCTGCTCATGACGTACCAACACATGATGAATCTCGTTGCGGAACTTGTGCAGCGCATCATACGTCGGCAAGATCGCCCCGCCGGGGTAGCCGAAAACCACCTCGACCCCCTCCTTTATCAACGACTTGATGATAATATCCGAACCTGTCATCTGCGACATCTCACGTTTCTCCTCTCCAACTCCTAATGATGGCCTATTACCCGTTGACATGCGTCAACCAGTTGAATGTGTCCGGCTGTTTACCCGACGTAATCCCGAAAAACCGATCCTGCACCGCCTTCGTGACCGCCCCTCGCGCCCCACCACCGATCCGAATCCGATCAACAGAGCGAATCGGCGTGATCTCCGCCGCCGTCCCCGTAAAGAAAATCTCGTCCGCCACATACAACATCTCACGCGGTAACGCCTGGAACTGCACCTCATACCCCAATTCTGCCAGGATTTGCAGCGCACTATCCCGCGTGATCCCCATCAAAATAGACGATGCCGCCCCCGGCGTATACACCACCCCATCCGCCACCACAAACAGATTTTCCCCCGCCCCCTCACTGACCAACCCGTTCATATCCAGCGCGATCCCCTCCGTAAACCCGTTATCCTTCGCTTCCATACTGATGTACTGGCTGTTGATGTACTGCCCGCCAATCTTGCCCATCGGCGTGAGCGCCCCCGGCGACATCCGCCGCCACGAACTCACCGCCACATCAACCCCCTGCTCAATCGCCTCTTGCCCCAGGTAGCGCCCCCACTCCATCGTGATAATCGATATATCCGTCGGCGTTGTGCGCCCCTCCAACCCTTGCAGCCCGTTCGGATGTGCCCCCCGGTACACCACCGGACGAATATAACAGGACTCATGCCCGTTACGCCGCACCGTCTCCAAGATCGCCGCGTTGATCTCCTCCGCCGTATAATCCAGCTCGATCCGCGCAATCTTGGCAGAATTCATCATCCGCGTTGTGTGTTCCGCTAACCGGAACACCGCCGCCCCCTTATCTGTCGCATAGGCCCGTATTCCCTCAAATACGCTCGACCCGTAATGCAGCGCGTGCGCCGTCACATGCACGGTTGCATCCTCGTATTTCACGAACTCGCCATTCATCCAGACCCATTCCGCTGTCGCCATCGGTGTTACCCTCTTTGCTCAATCGTAAAATAAAAAACGCGCCGTTGCCCCTCTCCGATACGCGGTAGGGCAGTCGGCGCGTCCTGTATACATAACGCAGGCCGGCACGCATCACATATCGCAGATGCCGCTTGTTGGTACGGTATTGCTTGACCAGCCTGTAATCTTCCCACGTTTCTGGTTCCTATCCTCAAAATTAAAAAACCTCCCTGGCTTGGGAGGCTTCTGATTATCTTTGCTTTGCCTTAGAAAAAAAGCCACCCAAGCACCTTAGAACCCGCCTATAATAAGTACGAGTACAAGTACAACAATAATACTAATAACGACGCTCAGGCTACGAATTTTTGCGTTCACGGCAAAAACACACTTTCATCTGGTTTCAATTACTTCACTTACACTACAAAAGATTACCGCCCCATGCGCAGGCTGTCAACCCATTCACTCCCGAAAAAATCGCTTTATCAAAACTTCATATATATTGACCGCTATCCGTTGTGCATACCACACAAACCCGATCTTATACCTCACCCGCCAAGATCGCCTGGGCTTGCTCAATCTGCTCGCGCACCGCATCCGGCGCAGTCCCCCCCGCCGCCCGACGGTTCGCCACCGACGCCTCAAAATCGAACACCGCCGCCACATCCACCTCAAATAACCCGGAAATCTCCCGCAAATCCGCCAGTGTAAGCGCCGACAGCCCCACCCCGCGCGTTTCCGCTAACCTGACTGCTTCCCCCGCCACATGATGCGCCTCACGGAACGGCATCCCCCGCCGCACCAGATAATCCGCCAAATCCGTGGCCAGCATCGCCGGGTCCAGTGCCGCCCGCATCTTCTCCGGGTCAAAGCGCAACGTCCGCACCACCGCCGTTATCACTGGCAGCAACGCCAATAACGTATCTGTTGCATCGAACAATGCTTCCTTATCTTCCTGTAAATCCTTATTATAGCCACTCGGCAAGCCCTTCAACGTCGCTAAAAACCCCGTCAAATTGCCGATCAACCGCCCCGCCTTTCCCCGCGCCAGTTCCATCGGGTCAGCATTACGCTTCTGCGGCATCAAACTAGACCCCGTACTATACCGATCATCCAACACCACAAACCCGAACGCCGGGTTGCTGTACAAGATCACATCCTCCGCTAACCGGCTCAGATGCACCCCACACAACCCCAGGCCGAACAACACCTCCGCCACAAAATCTCGGTCGCTAACCGCATCCAGGCTGTTCTTGCTGATCGCCTCAAATCCTAACCGTTCCGCCAGCGCCGCCCGGTCAATCTCAAACGGATTCCCTGCCAACGCGCCCGACCCCAACGGCAACACCGCCGCCCGGCCCCGTGCATCCCCCAACCGCCCAATATCCCGTTCAATCATCCAAAAAAAGCTCATCAACCAATGCCCGACCGTGATCGGCTGGGCCGGCTGTAAATGCGTATACCCCGGCATGATCGTTTCCACCTCCGCCGCCGCCTGCTCCATCAATGCCGCCTGCACGCCCCGCAACGCCCCGACCAACTCATCTACCGCCCCCATCACCCACAACCGAAAATCCGTCGCCACCTGATCGTTGCGAGAGCGCCCCGTGTGCAGCTTCCCCCCCACCGGGCCTACAATTTCCGTCAGACGGCGCTCAACCGCCGTGTGAATATCCTCATCTCCCGGCTTGTACTCAAACACACCGCTTTCAATCTCCCCCCGTACCCGATACAGCCCATCTACCAGCTTTTCAGCTTCCAGTGGGGTGATCACCCCCGCCATCTGGATCGCCCGCGCATACCCCACACTCCCCGCAATATCTTGTAACGCCAACCGCCGATCATACGGCAAGCTATCGTTTAACTTGCGTAGATCGTCGTCCGTCGGCTCCTGGAACCGCCCGCCCCATAATGTCATAATACCCTCTCCTTATTTCTGCTCACCTTATGCCGATACCTGGCAGCTACACGGGGGACACATCACACCATGACCCCCGCGACCTACCGGAAACCGCCCTAATCTCGCTTGAACCGACTGTAATCCGGCTCATCATGCTGGCCTTCCAACCCACCCTCGATATTCAACAATGCTTGCACCTTCAACGGCAGCCCAAACAGGTTGATAAACCCTTCTGCGTCCGCTTGGTTATACACATCCTCCTCACCAAACGAAGCGTAATCCTCACGGTATAAGCTATACTGGCTCTTACGACCCACAATGATCACATTCCCCTTATACAGCTTCACCCGCACAACCCCCGTCACCGACTGCTGCGTCTTATTCACAAACGCATCCAATGCTTCTCGCAGCCGGGTATACCATAACCCGTTATACGTGATCTCGGCATACTTCAGCGCGATCACATCCTTATATTGCAACGTAAACTTATCCAGGCAGATACTCTCCAACGCCTGATGCGCCTTTAACAACAGCGTCCCGCCCGGCGTTTCATATACCCCCCTGGACTTCATCCCCACCAACCGATTCTCCACAATATCCACCCGCCCAATTGCGTGCTTCGCCCCCACCTGGTTTAACCGCATAAATAGCTCCACCGTTGGCAAATGCTCCCCGTTCAAACTCACCGGGAAACCCTGCTCAAACCCAATCTCCACATACTCCGGCGTATCCGGTGCATCTTCCGGGCTTTTCGTCAAAACAAACATCGACTCTTCCGGCTCATTCCACGGGTTCTCCAACAAGCCCCCCTCATGGCTCATATGGTAGATGTTGCGATCGCGGCTATAAATCGACTGCTCCGTCGCCTCCACCGGTACGTTAAACTCCGCCGCATAATCCAGCGCATCCTCACGGCTGCGAATATCCCAATCCCGCCACGGCGCGATCACCGCCAGTTTCGGGTTCATCGCCATCGCCGTTACCTCAAACCGGACCTGATCGTTACCCTTCCCCGTTGCCCCATGCGCGATAGCATCCGCCCCTTCCTTCTCCGCGATCTCCACCAGGTGCTTCGCAATCAACGGACGCGCAAACGAGGTCCCCAGCAAATACTCACGCTCATACACCGCCCCCGCCCGCATCGTCGGGTAAACAAACTCCGTCAAGAACTCCGCCCGTAAATCGCGGATATACAACTTACTCGCCCCAGACTGAATCGCCTTCTCCTCCAGCCCCTCCAATTCATCCTTCTGGCCCAAGTCCGCCGTAAAGCAGATAACCTCGCAGTCCTCATAATTGTTCTTCAACCACGGCACAATCACCGACGTATCCAACCCGCCACTATACGCCAGTACCACTTTTTTCACCTTCGGCTTATCTTTCTTCGCCATCTTTTCTATACTCCTTCACGGCCTAAATTAAAAAACCCGAACCGAGTTCGGGCGAAACGTCACAAAACAACACCAAACCGACCGAACGCGCTAACGCGAATGGGTTCTATAGCGGCTCTGGCGTCGGGTATCGTGCGTAAATTTCGTCATAAGTTGCAAGCATACCGCATCCACCGGATAAATCAAGCAATTGCTACCCGCTAGCAGAGTAAGCGCATCAAATGCGGGGCCATATGCCAAAACCGCAAATCTGACGTAGGGGAGGGTTGCCGTGCCCTCCCGATACGCGCACCAGCGGGAGTACACAGTGGTACTCCCCTACAAAACAGCTTTTGGGAACCCTTCATGGACGGTATGATATTTTGACGCGATTGCCCTAGCCCGTCATCACACTTGCTCCGCTTCTCGCTGCTCCCGCATCAGAATCGCTACGATCTCGTCAATATCCCCCTCCGCTTCATGCAACTGGTTCGGATACGCCGGCACAATATCCGCCAGGTTATCCGTGTGATAATTCACCACCGCGTCCGGGTCTTTCAACACATGCCCCGTCAAGACCCCCACCACCAACTCATCCGGCCCGATGACGCCCGCCGCTGCCAACTTCCGCGCCCCCGCCAACGAACACGCCGACGCCGGCTCACAGCCGATCCCACTCGCATCGATCAGCGCCTTGGCATCCATAATTTCCTGGTCCGTTACCATCTCCACCACACCCTGCGTCCATTCCAGCGTGCGGCACGCCTTGGCATAATTAACCGGGTTCCCAATCTTGATCGCCGTCGCCACCGTCTGCGCCTTCATCGCCTCGAACGACTTAAACCCATTTTTGTACGCCCAATACAACGGGCTTGCCCCCTCCGCTTGCACAATCGCCAGCCGGGGCAGTCGGTCGATCAACCCCAATTCGTACAACTCAAATAACCCCTTCCCAAACGCTGACGAATTGCCCAGGTTCCCCCCCGGCACCACAATCCAATCCGGCACTTGCCACTTCAACTGCTGGATCACCTCAAACATGATCGTCTTTTGCCCCTCCAACCGGAACGGATTAATCGAGTTCAAAACATAAATCCCGACACGCTCCGCCGCCTCCCGCACCAACTCCAGGTTCCGGTCGAAATCCGCATTGATCCGAATCCCCGTTGCATTATACGCAATCGCCTGCGCCAGCTTCCCGGCCGCCACATTCTTATTTTGGAAGAAAACGATCCCCTCTATCCCCGCCTGTGCCGCATAAGATGCCAGCGCCGCCGACGTGTTCCCCGTACTCGCACACGCCACCCGTTCCATCCCCAATACCTGCGCATGGGTCACGCCCCCCGTCATCCCCCGGTCCTTAAAAGACCCGGTCGGATTCTCCCCCTCGTGCTTCAGATACAGCGTTTTTAGCCCCGCCCACGCCGCCAACTTCGGCACCGGGTACAAGTTCGTGTTCCCCTCCGGACGGCTGACGATCATCGCCTCATCCACATCCGGGTATACCAACTCTTTGAAGCGCCACACCCCGCTATTGTACGGTGCATCCAACGGCCCCAACCCCAACCGCGCATCGAATGTCTCTCGTGTCACCGTCTTACGCAGCGCGTCTAAGTCGTGCTGCACATCAAGCAACCCGCCACAACTTTCACACGTATAGATCAACTTATTAATCGGGTATTGCTGTCCACATTCCACACATTGTAAGATGCTCGGCATGGTCGTCCTCATCCGTTACTCAGTTACACGTACACGCTACCCAAGGATAGCTTTTCCCCATGTCAAATACCATAGCAGAAGCCTTCGCCCCGGCAACCGTCGCTAACCTCGGTGTCGGGTTCGATATTCTCGGCCTCGCCCTCACCGCCCCCGGCGATATTGTCCGCGCCGAACGCCGATCACAGCCCGGCGTCGAAATCACCACTATCTACGGTGACGGCGGCCAGCTCCCCCTCAACCCCACCGAAAATACCGCCAGCGTCGCCGCCCAGAGCGTCCTCAACGCCATCGGCACCGATCAGGGCGTCACCCTCACCATCGACAAACAACTCCCACTTGGTAGCGGCCTCGGCAGCAGCGCCGCCAGCGCCGTTGCCGGGGCCATGGCGACCAATGCCGTTTTTGGCAACATGCTATCCCGCGAGCAACTCCTCGCCCCCGCCCTCGACGGCGAAGCCGTCGCCAGTGGCTACCACCCCGATAATGTCGGCCCCGCCCTATTCGGTGGCATCACCCTCTTTACCGCCCCCCGCCCCGATGCCCTCATCCGTATCCCCGTTCCCGCTAATCTGCACCTCGCCCTCGTCACCCCCGAGGTTATCGTTAAAACTGCCGACGCCCGCGCCGTTCTCCCACAAACTATCCCCCTCAGCGCCATGATCAAACAGACCGGAGCCGTCGCCCGCCTGATCGACGCGCTCTACCGCCAGGACATCGAAGCACTTGGGGCCGCCATGGAAAGTGATTCCGTTATCGAACCCGCCCGTCAACACCTCATGCCTCACTTCCACGCCGTCCGTGCCGCCGCCCACGCCGCCGGAGCCTACGGCCTCGTTATTAGTGGAGCCGGGCCAACCCTGCTCGCCGTCTGCGATACCGCCATCGCCGCCGCCGCCGTCGCCGGGGCCATGGGTGCGATCTACAAGTCCCGCAACATCGACAATACCACCCTGCACGGCCAGGTTGGGCACAGTGGGGCCTATCTGCTCACCGCCTGAACCCCAGCGCCGGCCTATCTCGCCTGGAACTCACACGCGCCCGCACTCACCTCACACGTCACCTGCTCCACCCCACGCTGATACACCGTAAAACGCGGCACATCCACCCACACCGTAGACCCAAAATCGACCGCCACCCACGCATGGCGCGTCTCACATCCCGGCGGCTTGGGTTGGTTGGGGGTATTGGCGTTCCACACCTGCAAACAATCCCCCGCCGGGAACCCGCTTAAACTCGCCGTCAAAAACGCCGTATCCCACCGATAGATCGACAGCGCCCCGCGTTCGCTTTCCAGCAGCACATCCGTCAGATTCACAGGCCGATCCCCAATATTTAACACCGTCAGGCTTTGCGCATCCCACAATAACCGCACGTTAGCATCAGACGCAGCTACCGCTGGGGCCGGGGCTGCGTTCGTGGTCGTCGTCGTCACTACCGGGGCCACCTCCACCGACCCCACCAGCGACACCCCACAGCCCCCCGTCTGGACGTTACACTGCGCTACCACTCGCTCAGACTTCACCACGCTAAACCGTGCCACCCCCTGCCAGAATAACTCTGCATCCGGGATCGCGATCCACGCATGACGCACCGCACACCCGGCGGGCTTATCCGGTAGCGCACCCACCGATAACCCCCACACCTGCAAACAACCCCCGTCCGGGAACGCCGTTAACGGGGCGCTCAAAAATTCCGTTTGCCAGCGCGTCATCTCCACCGATCCGCTTTCGCTCTCAAAGCGCACATCCGACAGATACAACGGACCCCCAGACACATTCACCACCGAAAAACTCGTCCCATCCCATACCAACTGTAAATCTGCCTCAAATGCCGGAATCGGTGTCGGCGTCGGTAACTGCACAACCGAAGGCGGGGGAGTTGCTTCATACGCCATCAACAGCCGCCACACCGCCCGGACCACCCCCACCAACGGAGCCGTTCCCGTGTGCTGTGGCTGCGTGTTGCTCGGACCGACAGCTACGCTAACGGGTGTTGCCGTTGGGTTGATGTCGGTTGCGGTCGGTTCATTAGCCGCCGTTAGTGGGCTAATGTCGTCGGTTGCGGTCGGTTCATTAGCTGCCGTTAGTGGGCTAATGTCGTCGGTTGCGGTCGGTTCATTAGCTGCCGTTAGTGGGTTGATGTCGGTTGCGGTCGGTTCATTAGCCGCCGCTAATGGGCTGATGTCGGTTGCGGTCGGCACCAATACTTCTACATATGCCGATGTCGCCGTCGGCGGGACAGGCGTCGGCGTGACAGGCGTCGGCGGGACGGGCGTCGGCGGGACAGGCGTCGGCGGGACGGGCGTCGGCGGGACGGGCGTCGGCGGGACGGGCGTTGGCGGGATAGCGGTCGGCGGGATAGTCGTCGGCGGGACGGGCGTTGGCGGGACGGGCGTCGGCATTGGTGGTGCTTGCTGTTGCACCGGGGCCGCCTGCACCCCCGGACGCGCCCCCAATACCATCGTGAAATAGTGCTTGCCGTCCGCCGCCACCGCGTAAGCCACCCCGACCTCAACATACGCCGGGTTGAGCATGTTCTCGCGGTGGCCGGTACTGTCCATCCACTGCTGGAACGCGCCGTTTACATTCGCATCCCACCGATACAGCACATTCTCCGCGCCACTCGTCATACCGTACCCGGCCCCGCGCATCCGTTCCCAAAACTGCGACCCATCCGACCCGGTATGCGAAAGAAAATCACCTGCCGCCATGTCTGTACTATGTTGCTGGGCAGCTGCCGCAAGTTGCCCATTATAGGCCAGTGGGCCGTGCCCGGCTCCAGCGCGGGCATTGTTAATCAAACCAAGCATAGCCCCGGTAACATCCTGTGCCTGTGATGGGGTAGCCCACACCATCAACAAGAAAAAACCTACTAAAACCGACCAATAGCTTGTTCTCATGCGGCCCACCTTGTGATATTTGCCAAATTCCAAGGATATTCTTATAAGTTACCTAATCATTATACGCTACAGTCAATAACGTGTCAGGATAGTCGCTTTAAACGGGACTACGAAAGACTTGTCAGCCATTTTTCGATATCCACTCGATCCGCGAAACATGGTGCCACAATAAATCGCTGGAGGGGCCGTCCCCCTGTGTCGCCCCGCCATG
Source organism: Anaerolineae bacterium (assembly GCA_034437355.1). Taxonomy (GTDB): domain Bacteria; phylum Chloroflexota; class Anaerolineae; order Aggregatilineales; family Phototrophicaceae; genus DAOTTY01. Next base: position 51,177 of record DAOTUA010000179.1, read on the forward strand.
AGTGACGGATTTCGTAGGGGCCGTCCCTCTGTGTACTTCCGGTGGTGTGCGTATCGGGAGGGCACGGCGACCCTCACCTACGATGTCAGTTAAGACGCACATGCTCCCAAAATACGACCCACTCGCTAGAATCATTGGAGTTCATTTTGAACGTCACAGCATACACCACACCAGACGCCTTCGACACCCTGCGCCCTACCTGGGAAGCTCTCGTCCCCCACAGCACCGCCAACACGCCCTTTAGCCTGTGGGCCTGGACCGTCAGTTGGTGGGAAGCCTACCAACCCGGCGACCTGTGGCTTCTCACCGTCCAGCACGACAACGAAACAATCGGTATCGCCCCCTTCTTCATCCAAACCGCCGACACGGGCCGAACCGTGCGCTTCATCGGTCATATCGACGTGGTAGACTACCTCGACATCATCGCCCACACCGACCACCGCGCCGCCGTCTACCAACAGATCGCCGCCTTCCTCGCCGCCCACACCGACCACTTCGATCATATCGGCCTCGCCAACATCCGCGAAGCATCCCCCACCTACACCGAACTGCCCGCTGCGCTCAACGCCTGCGGCTTCTCCGTCAGCTTTGAGCAAAACGACGTTGCCCCACAGTTTGCCCTCCCCGATACCTACGACACCTACCTGCAAGACATCCTCGCCAGCAAAGAGCGCAAAGAAACCAAACGCAAGATGCGCAAAGCTGAAAGCGGCCTGTACGATGTCCAGTGGTATCGCGTCGATGACAACCACGACCTTACCACCGAGTTAGATCGCTTCCTCGGCCTGATGGCAACCGCCGACGCCGACAAAGCCGCTTTCCTGCAAAACCCGCAGCACGTCGATTTCTTCAAGCGCGTTATGCCGCCGATGTACGATGCCGGCCTGCTCGAGCTGATCTTCCTGACCATTGACGACAACCCCTGCGCCGCCTACCTGAACCTCAACCATAACGACCGCGTTTACGTCTACAACTCCGGGCTAGATGCCAGCCAGTACGGGGCACTCAGCCCAGGGATCGTGCTATTGCAGTACGCCATCCAACACGCCATCACCAACAATCACGCCGTGTTCGATTTCTTGCGCGGCGACGAAACCTACAAGTACAAAATGGGCGGCACCGATACCCGCATCTTTCAGATTAACGCCAGCTACCAGGGCAAATAACCCATGACCCAACGACTCGCTATTCTCAGCGTTCACACCAGCCCCATTGCCGCCCCCGGCGGTAAAAAAGTCGGGGGGATGAACACCTACGTCCGCGAGATCGCGCAGGAATTCGCGCAGCGCGGCGTTCTGGTAGACATCTTCACCCGCCGCACCAACCCCACCCAAACCGATACCTCACTCACGCCAGGCGTACAGGTGATCCACGTCAAAGCCGGGCCGCCCGTCCCGCTTGCCCCCGCCGATATTTACCCCCACCTACAACAGTTCACCGCCGGGGTGATCGCCCACACCATCCGCACCCAACATCAATACGACCTCATCTTCAGCCATTACTGGCTCAGCGGATGGGTCGCGCACAAGCTCAAAGAAGCGTGCGGAACCCCCTTCGTGCAGATGTTCCACACCCTCGGTCACATGAAAAACCGTATCCCCTCCGTGACCGTCCCCGTGCCAGATGTCCGCATCCGCACCGAAACCGCAATCGTCGCCTGGGCCGATGCCCTCATCGCCAATACCCACGCCGAACGTGATCAACTGCTATGGCTCTACCACGCCGACCGCCGCAAGATCGCCATCTGCCCGCCGGGGGTCAACATCCAACGCTTCCAATCGATCCAACGTGACGACGCCCGCCGCCACTTGAATATCCCGCCGGGCCAGCACATGCTCACCTTTGCCGGGCGCATCGAACCGTTAAAGGCGGTTGATACCATCTTGCACGCCCTCGCCATCCTCCGCAACACCCACCCGGAACTCGTCCGTAATATCCGGCTCAACATCATCGGCGGCGATCCCACCGACCCCACCGACCCCGATATGCAATCGCTGCTACGCCTCCGCGATCACCTCCATCTCAACCCACAGATCGCTTTCTTCCGCGCCATGCCCCAAGATACCCTCCGTTACTACTACGCCGCCTCCGATGCCGTGCTGATGCCCTCCGAGTATGAATCCTTCGGCATGGTCGCCCTCGAAGCCATGGCCACCGGAACCCCCGTCATCGCTAGCGAAGTCGGCGGGTTAGCCTATCTCGTCCAAGATGGGCAAACCGGTTATCTGATCCCGGCACGCTCGCCCGACCTGCTCGCGGATCGTATCGCAACCCTTATCACCCACCCCGCGCTACGCGATCAGATGAGCATCCGGGCTGCCGCGCTTGCCACCGAATACGCCTGGCCCACCATCACGGACCGCCTGCAAACTATCTTTGCCCAACTCAACCGCACGCCTTCCCGCTATTCTTCCTCGTCAACCGGCATCACCCCAAATGTACACGAGTTATAATCCGCACCTAGTATCACTTCAAAATCCGCCTCACGGTTAGGGTCCGGCACATCGATCACGTTCCCCCGCCCCAGGTTCAAGATGTCCGCCACATCCGCCCGGCTGCTGCCCTTTGTCTGCCCTGTGAAATCCGTTAACAACGTCTGCTCATAATCCAAAGACGCCGCCGGGCCATCCGCATAGGCCGCAAACCCACTGTAACGCAAACGCTCCGCTGCGACCTTATCCAGATCAGCCTTATCTGTCCCGTTCAACACCCGTACCGTAGACCCGCGCACCTCCACCTGATTCTCACTCGGCGGCGTGTAAAAGTCCTCCAAAAACGGGATCAACGTTTCATACACCGGCAGCTGCACGTTATCCCCCTCCGGCGTCGTCCAAGATTGCGTATGATACGTCGGGATCAACGTAAAACTCTCGATCTCGCGGCTCTCCAGGTTTAACCCAATCGGCACCAGCGATAACGCCTCATTTAACGTCATATTCGTCTCGACAATCTCATTACCCTCACGCCACAACGCCGGGAGTTGCGCCAACTGACCATCATTCAACGCCTTCCGAAAAATCGCCCGGACCACCTGCTGTTGCCGCCGTCCTCGGTCAAAGTCGGAACTGTTCCGCCGCGACCGGGCGTACCACTGCGCATCAAACCCATCGAATGTGTAATACCCCACATCCAACGTCCGTAGCTTGTAGTTCTCCTCTATTGGGCGGGTTAAATCGAGTTCTTCAATCGGCGCGACCGGGTAATAATCCTGGATCGCACAATCCACCGCGATCTCTACCCCTCCCACCAGATTAACGATCTGCTCAAACTCAGTGATATTCACTTTCGCGTAGTAATGCACATTGATCCCGAAGTTATACAAGATCGTCTGCCGCAACAGCCCAAAGCCGCCCCCCGGCTCCCACCCGACATTCTCACCCCACCCGAACGTTACATTCAGCCGGTTCATCCCCAAACCCGGCGTGTACACAAACAGATCACGCGGCAGGCTCATCATCGCTACCGTCCCCGTGTCCCGGTTGATCGAGACAATGATCATCGTATCCGTGCGGATCGTCCGATCGGCTGTGATCTCCTCATCACTCCCCAATAGCATCACATTCACCAAATCGTAATCCCGCCGGATCGTCGGTAGCCGTGTCGGGATCGCGGTCGGGGCCGCTATATCCGCCGGGGCATCCGCTGGGAGCAACACCGTCGGCAGCACCAACGGCTCAACCGGGATCGGCGTTGCCGTCGGCGGGGCTGTCGTCGGCTCCAGCGTATTGACCGCTGGCAGCGTCACCGGGATATCCGGCGCGGGCGTGTTCGTCATAAACGCATCTGCCGGAGGGTCCGGCGTGTCGTCGCCCTGCGCCTGTGGGCGAGTGTACCCCACCAGCGCGATCCCGCGTGCGCCCTGGTCGCTCTTGTCCGCCGCTAACGTCGCTTGCGCTTGGTAGTCCTCAACGTTCGCCTGATACGCCCCCCGCAGCGCCAGATAATCGCTCATCGCCCCTACCACCGGACGCGCCAGCCATACCCCCACGCCAATCAACCCGACCGGGACCACCACGAACACCAAAAATGCGATCACACGCCGCCACAATGGTTTTTGTGCTTTGTCTGCCATATAGCCTATACCCCACACATTACCGAAAAACTCGGCAACAGTTTACCGGATGTTCCTACCCGCGAGAATGCCGAGTCCTGGCCCGCCCCCCTTACTCAAATATGACCGGCACCTCACACGGCTCAATGAAATTCCCGGTATTATCCACCACCGTTAACCGCACCCAATACAGCCCATCGTCAAATATATCGGAGTTGATCTCGCCCAACACCCCGTTAAATACTGGCGTCTCCGACCGAGCGTAAAAGTTATACGTGTTCGTATAGTCGGGCCGAACCTCAAGCCGATAGAATTGGAAATCCGCACCCTCCAGCGCCCCCGTTCCTCGTAACGTAAACAATCCGCTAATCCGTTCACCCGGCCCCGGCGACACAATATCGGACGCCGCCACACCACACCCCACTTTTACTAAAGCCCGCACCGCCGCTTCACTTTCCGGTAGCACCGGTACCCCCGTCCGAACCGGACCGTTCGGTAACTGCGGTACGAACAACACATCCCCCGTCTGGATATTATCCGCATTTGCCAGACAATTCACTGTTCGCAACTCACTAACCGTACTCCCCACCGCCCGCGCAATCGAAAATAACGTATTCCCACGCGCCACCGTATACGACGCCCACCCTATAGGCTGCGTACACGGTAGGGCAGTCGGCGTGCGAGTTTCGGTGGATGCAGGTGATGGCGTGCGGGTCTCGGTGGATGCGGGTGATGGCGTGCGGGTCTCGGTAGGTGCGGGTGACGGCGTGCGAGTCTCGGTAGGTGCGGGTGACGGCGTGCGGGTCTCGGTAGGTGCGGGTGATGGCGTGCGGGTCTCGGTAGGTGCGGGTGATGGCGTGCGAGTTTCGGTGGGTGCGGGTGACGACGTGCGGGTCTCGGTTGTCGTCGGTGTATTCGACGGAGCCTTCGACGGCGGCGGCGCGGTTTCACTCGCGGATACCTCCTGCACATTACTAACGATCTCAACTGGTGTACCTGTCGGCTGCTCCTCGGTGTTGATACTCGTCAGAATTAAGCCCGATAACCCCACTGCCGCAATCAACAGTACCAGCACCACCGCCGTCTGAATCTCGCCCCGAATATCGCGTTCCATCATCTACGCCCCCACCTCTACCGGAAACCCTACCGGCAACGCCATCACAAATGTTGTGCCCTGGCCTGGTTCCACCTCAAACCACATCTGCCCCTCATGCGCCTCGACCAACGCCTTTGCGATAGATAACCCGACCCCCGTATCCCCTAGCCCAGTTACCAGTTGATGTTCTGTCCGGTAACGCCGTGCAAACACCTCGCTCTGCTCATCCTCCGGGATGCCCCCGCCGCTATCCATCACCGCCACCACGACCTGCGCCAGCTCGTCGCTCTGCTCTAGCGATGCTCTGATCGTTACCGCCGTCTCTGCCGGAGACACCAAATACGCATTCGTCAACAGTTGCCCCACCACCTGCTCGATGCTATCGCGATCCGCGTTGACATCCGGTACGCTGTCATCCAACAGAATTTGCACCGTCAAATCTTTCTCACGGAACTGATACGTCGCATTTGTGATCGCATCCTCCACCAACGCAATCACGCTCGTCGGCTCCGGGGTTAGTTGGTGCATACCTGTATCCAACGCCGTAATATGCGACAGATCGTTCAACATCGTATCTAACCGAACCACATTCGCAGAAATACGCTGGATGAACTTACGCTGCATCTCACTTAACAACCCCGCCGATTCACTCACCAACAGGTCGATATACCCCACAATCGAGGTCATCGGCGTCCGCAGCGAATCCACCATACTCATTAATAGTTCCGGGTTGGCTCCTGTGCCGTTCGTCCCCTGCGCCTGATCCGGGGGAGTCGGCACGGACAGCCGGCGCTCTACTTCCTCCAATACGATCTGCATCGCGTTAAGCTCCGCCTTCAGATCGTCGCGCTCCGTCGTAATCTCTCGCATCACGCTGCGTAAATCCTCGTGTGCTTCGTTGCTTAGTTGCTCTAACCGTTCCCGGTTGCCTTCAATCCGCGCCAAAAGCTGATCGCGCTCATTTTGCACCGTTTGGAACTCCGCCCGTAACGACTCATGCTGGGTTGCTAGCGTGTTACGCTCCTCCGTTACCCGTTGTAACGTTGCCCGCACCGTTTCAACCCGATCTTGCAACTCGGTTATATCTTCCTGATACGTCGATACATCCGCCAGTAGCCGCGCCCGCTGCTCCTTGATCCGATCCAGCTTTGCCTGTAACTGCTTACGCTCCTGCCGTAGCGCGTCCCGCTGCCGCGTGATCGCCTCCCGATCCGTTGCCAGGTGACGAATCTCGGCCCCCATCGTTTCGATCTGCGTCTCGCGCTCATCCTCCGCCCGGATGCGCTTCTCAAACCGCTGACGCTCATTCAGCAGCGCGTCACGCTCCACCTGTAACTTTTCCGCCCGTGCCTGCAACACCGCCCGCTGCTCGTACAACTGCTGCACCAACTGCGTTAAGCCCAGCGTGCCCCCGTCAATACCTAGCGCCTCCAACTCATCTTGAACCGACAGCAAGCGCGTATTGAGTTCCTCTTTGCCGGCCTCTAAACGCTCGCGCTCGCGGGTCATCCCTTCTAACACATCCGCGGCTTTCTCCGGGGCTGCCTCCCCTTCGATCCCCTCTAATTCTGTCAGTTGATCGCGCAGCGCCTCCAACTCGACCGTCAGTTCGGCCTTCTCCCGGTTTAACGTTTCGATCTGCGTTTGGAACAGCGCGTCCTCATCGGTCCCGGTGGCGGTTGTTAGGGCTGTTTCCGCTTCCTGCAACCGTTGCGCCAATTGATCACGCTCATACCGCAACCGTTCATGCTCATCATTGAGCGCCTCAATCCGCTGTGTTACCGACATGCCCTCCTGTGTATCCCCCAACACCCGCTTTAGCCGTGTTCGCTCATCGTCCAACCGAATCCGTAACGAGGTTAACTCACGCTGCAAAGCCTCGTTCTGCACCCGCGCCCCCTCCAGCGCATCCCGCATTTCTTGTTGGCCCCGTGCGATGTCAACATCCGTGATCTCATCTAACGGCATCCCAGACACCATCGCATGGATCACGCGCTCCTCTGCCCGTGTCCGCGCATCATCCGCCGCATAACTCAGCGCCAACAAACTACCGGAGATAATCCCGATCCCCTTCAATAACTCGCGTTCCGCATCGCGTAACTCACGCTTACCGTATGGCAGCGCCACCACCAACACCGCGATCAACTCCCGATCCCGCATCAACGGCTGGAAATACGCCGGGCCGATCTGCGGTACGTCCAACCGGCTATATAAATCCTCCAATTCTTCCCAGTTGCGATCCGGTAATAGCGGGCGCTGCTGCTTACGATCAATCGCATTTGCCAACGTCATCTGCTGGTCCAAATTTAACGACAACATCGCCGGGATCGGTCGCCGCATCGCATGATCATAAGCCGTCAAAATATCCGCGTAATTCGCATCCTTCACCCCTAGCAACGCCCCCACATCCGCCTTCAAAACTTCCACCGACGCCCGCACAATCCGCGCCGGTATATCTGCCGGAGCCGTCCCCTCCAAGATCAACCCCAACGTTCGCAATAACTGGACCGACTCACGTTCGACCGGCGAACTGTTCCCGCCCGCCTTCGATGCCGATAACGGGGCTGCCACCGTTACCTCGCTCGCCGCCACTGTCTCCGGGGAGGAAGCCGGCACCACTGGGCGCGGCGTCTGGTGCTGCTGCGCTTGGATCACCAACTCGTACCCGTAAATCACCTTGCGATATAACACATACGGCACAATTGGGATCGCCAAAAACAACCCCATCCGCCCCAACCCGCTGTAATCTCCGATGATCCGACCCGTTGCCATCTGCCACAACGTCCCCCCGTACCCCGCCAGCAAAATCAACACGAACAAGAACTTCAGCGGCGCATCTAACACCCGCCGGAACCCGATCGCAATCAACACCCCGCCCCCCAGCGCCACCACCGCCTGCGCAAACGTCCAAACCAACCCGTACAGGCTCAAGTTGAAATCCGTATCCGCTGAAGCCCCCACCCACTGCACCCCCGTAAAGATATACCCCAACGCCGTTACCGCCACCAACCCCAGTAAAACTAGCGTGCCCGTATTCCCATCTTGGGGCGTATCCGCCGTTAAAAACGCCCACAACAACAATAGCATCATCCCCACCGTCACCGCCCGTTCCAACGGCGGCAAGATCGCCCGCGCCTCCTGCCCGCTATACACACTAAACACCGCCCCCGCTACCACAAAAAACCACCCCGCTACCGCCCCCAACAACGCCATGCCATAGACCGCCGCCGTGTGGCTCTGCGGGCGCTTCAAGCGTTGCCCATAAGCGATCATCAACCCGGTGCTGAGCATCAGCACCACAATCACATGATAGAAAAAATCGCCCGGTGTCCGAATAAACAAATCTGTGAACGTAAGCAAGGCACCCCTCGCAGAAACCTACCGACTAATTAGAAACTCAAGATCGAAACCTACAAATATGATGAATGTTTAGCCTGTTTTTATCAAAGGGGGATAAAGCCCCCTTGCAAGCGTTTGAGAGTAGCACCCTCAAGAACGACCCAGCATTTAAGCTAGGCGCTATCGACGTTTGAAATTTCGATCTCATTAAAGACTACAACGATTCAAAACGTAGGGGCATAGTGTGCTTGGGTTCAGCACGCGGAACCCCTACAATCACCGTTTTTTTGCCTAAATGTCAACACAACTTAAGTATAGCACGCCCGTTTTATTTGCAGCTTGCCCCAAGGTTTTATAACCGTTAGAACCCGATCAAAAAAAGGCGAGCCAATCGGCCCGCCCCATATCCCGTAACAGCGCAGCAAACTCTCGTCTAAAACAGGCCCCAATCATCCGCCGCGCCATCCTCCATCATCGATGGGTCCCACATCTCCAACCCCATCTCAATCGTCGTCGGGCGCTCCAGATAATCCTGCGCTGTCCGCCGCGTTTGTTCCAGTAATTGCGGCGCATACGGGCAGAAAGGCGTCGTCATGATCATGATCACATGGCCCTTATCTTCTTCAATCTCCGTCATCCGCACCAACCCCAACTCAATGATATTCATCCCGATCTCCGGGTCGATCACACTCCGTAACGCTTCAATCAAACCTTCTTCTGTCTTAGTCGTTGTCGTCATTTTCTATCACTTTCTAACCTTGTTATTAGATGCCCATCTTCCCTGTGATGTTAACATAAGGTCCAGATGACGTCAATTTTTATGATGACAATCATAATTATTGACACCTCCCCCACAACTTGCTATACTATCCCAAGTTCGTACTACAGGGTACACAAGAAATTTTACACCCCTTAAATCACACTCAGGAGGATACGCTCGCATGGGCGCAAAAATAGAAATCCGTAACCTTCATGCTATCGTCACCGACCAACCCGAAACCCCCATTCTGCGTGGCGTAAACCTAACCGTACAGCAAGGCGAAATTCACGCTCTCATGGGGCCGAACGGCTCCGGCAAAAGCACACTCGCCAACGTTCTTGCTGGCAATCCCGCCTACGAAGTCATTGAAGGCGAAATTCTTTTTAATGGCGAAAACCTGCTCGATATGGAACCGGACGAGCGCAGCCGCGAAGGGATATTCCTTGCCTTCCAATATCCTGTCTCCATCCCCGGCGTTACCCTGGCTAACTTCCTGCGCCAAGCGATCAACTCGCGCTACAAAGCAGAAGACCCAGATAGCAAAGGCATCTCAATTCCTAAGTTCCGCCGTATGATGAAAGAAAAGATGGACTACCTCGGTATCGACCATAAATTCGCTGGTCGTTACCTTAACGAAGGCTTCAGCGGTGGCGAAAAGAAACGCGCCGAAGTGCTGCAAATGGCCGTCCTCGAACCCCAATTCGCCATCCTCGATGAAACCGACTCCGGCCTCGATATTGACGCCCTGCGCACCGTTGCCGAAGGCGTTAACAAACTCGTCGGGCCAGACCTCGGCGTTCTCGTCATCACCCACTATCAGCGCATCCTCGACTACATCAAGCCTCATAACGTTCATATCATGCTCGACGGGCGCATTGTCGAAAACGGCGGGCCAGACCTCGCCCTCAAACTGGAAGCCGAAGGCTACGACTGGATTCGCGAAAAATACGAATCCGTCACCGAATAAGCCACCCACCACCCATCACGTTATTTATTAAACTACGGAGCTAACCCCATGGTTCAAGATTACATCCCAAGCGAAAAAGAATTAACCGAAGAAGAATCCAACTTACATGATGTTCGTGGCTCCTATGACGAACAATACGGCTTTCATATGCCGGAAAACTACAACTTCAAAAGCGAAAAGGGCCTCACCGAAGAAATGGTCCGCAACATCAGCCAGATGAAAAACGAACCCCAATGGATGACCGACAACCGCGTCGAAGCTCATCGCATCTTTGAAGCCAAGCCCACACCCCAATGGGGCGGCGGCGGCCTACTCGATACCATTGACTACGCCGACATCCATTACTTTGTACGCGCCACCGACGGCCAGGGCCGCGACTGGGACGAAGTACCGGACGAAATCCGCGAAACCTTCGACCGCCTCGGCATCCCACAAGCCGAAGCCGAATTCCTCCAAGGTGTTAGCGCACAGTACGAATCCGAAGTCGTCTACCACAAGCTCCGCGAAGACCTCGAACAAAAGGGCGTGCTATTCACCGACATGGATACCGCCATGCGCGAACACGAAGATATCGTTAAAGAATACTTCGGTACCATCATCCCCGCCGACGACAACAAGTTCGCTGCCCTTAACACCGCCGTCTGGTCCGGTGGGTCTTTCATCTACGTCCCCCCCGGCGTTCACGTTGAAATGCCACTCCAGGCTTACTTCCGCATCAACACGGAAAGCATGGGGCAGTTCGAGCGTACCCTCATCATCGTCGATGAAGGGGCCTATGTCCACTATGTAGAAGGGTGTACCGCCCCCACCTACAGCCGCGACAGCCTACACAGCGCCGTTGTGGAAATTGTCGTCAAAGAGGGCGGACGCTGCCGTTATACCACCATTCAGAACTGGTCCAATAACGTCTATAACCTCGTGACCAAACGAGCCGCCGCCTATAAAAATGCCACCATGGAATGGGTCGATGGTAACCTCGGCTCTAAGCTCACCATGAAATACCCCGCCGTCCTGCTCATGGAAGAAGGCGCACACGGTGAAGTGCTATCCATCGCCTTTGCTGGCAAGGGACAACACCAAGACGCCGGCGCGAAAATTACCCACCTGGCACCCAATACCACCAGCCAGATTATCTCCAAATCCATCGGTAAAGATGGCGGGCGCGGCAGCTATCGCGGCCTACTCAAGATCGATGAGAACGCCCACAACTCCAAGAGCAACGTTGTCTGCGATGCACTGTTGCTAGACGACCAAAGCCGTTCCGATACTTACCCCTATATCGAAATCGAAGCTCAAAATGTTACCATGGGCCACGAAGCATCCGTCAGCAAAGTTGGCGAAGAACAACTCTTCTACGCCATGAGTCGCGGCCTCAGCGAAGCCGAAGCCAACGCCATGATCGTCAACGGTTTCTTAGAACCACTCGTGAAAGAACTCCCGATGGAATACGCAATGGAACTCAACCGCCTGATCCAGATTCAGCTTGAAGGCTCCATCGGCTAAACCCGACTCAAAACCATGCTATCGCGGGGGTACACACTGTGCCCCCGTTTGATTTAAACACCGCAATCACACAAAGGAGATTTACGTGGTCGTTGTAAAACGTCGCTCAGACCGAGCCGAAACCCCCGTCTACACCCGCCAAGATGTCGAAACCCTCGTCGCCAAACATAACGAACCCGACTGGCTTAAAACCTTCCGCCTCAACGCCTGGGATATCTACGAAAATACCCCCATGCCCACCCTACAAGACGAAGCCTGGCGGCGCACCGACTACCGCCACATCAACTGGGAACAGGCCTCCAAACCCATCCAGGCCGATAACCCCTCACTCGATGTCGTCCCCGCCGACAAACTCGCCCCACTCATGGGCGAAGAACACGGCGCACTCATGGTCTTTGTCGATGGCGTCCTCGTCCATGCCGACATCCCCGCCGCCCTCACCGACCAAGGCGTCACCTTCAAAGACTTACGCACCGCCGCCAAAGAAAACCCAGACCTCGTGCAAAAGTACCTCATGACCCAGGCCGTGCCCCCCACCGACGGCAAATTCGCCGCCCTGCACGCCGCCCTCTGGGATTTCGGCTGGCTTGTCCACGTCCCGCGTAGCGTCGTCGCCGAAATCCCCATGCACATTGTCGTTTACAACACCCAGGACGGCGCAACCATGGGCCACTCTCTCATCGTTGTCGAAGAAAACGCCCAGGCAACCGTTCTCGTAGACTACGCCTCCGCCGATGGCTCCGCCCACTCAGCCTACATCAGCGCCACCGAACTACTCATCGGCGACAGCGCCAACCTGCGCTACGTCGCCCTCCAAGCCTTCAACCGCCAAACCTTCGAGTTCAGCCACCAACAAGCCCACATCGGACGACAAGCCAACCTCGATTGGATCATCGGCGTGCTAGGCACCCAATTCACCAAATCCTTTATCGAAATGGATGTAGACGGCATCGGCGGGACAGGCCGCGTCTCTGGCTTTTTCTTCGCAGACAAAGAACAACTTTTCGACCTGGACACCCAACAAAATCACAACGCCCCCAGCACCGTAACCGATCTACTCTTTAAAGGGTCCGCCAAATCCTACGCTCGCACCGTCTGGCAGGGCATGATCAAATCCCTCCCGCAAATGCAAAAAATCGACGGCTTCCAGGCCAGCCGCAACCTTATGCTAGACGATACCGTCCGTATGGATGGCATCCCCGGCCTGGAGATCGAAGCCGATGACGTGATTTGCTCCCACGCCGCCACCTTCGGCACCCTCGAAGAAGAACCGATTCACTACCTCATGAGCCGCGGCATCCCACGCGGGCAAGCCGAACTCATGATGATTAACGGCTTCTTCGATGAACTCCTCCAGCGCATCCCCTTTGATAAAGTCGTGGACCGCCTACAGGAAGCCGTCGAAACTAAGATTCTCAGCTAACTGAATTTTCTAGGTTCTGTTGACGTTTACCAAAAAAAACTGGTGATTGTAGGGCTTAAGCGTGCTGAACGCAGGGCATAGCACGCTATGCCCTACATTTTGAGCCGTTGTGGTCTTTAATGAGATCGAAATTTCAGATGTCAACACAACCTAGCTTAGCCGTCAATTTGTAGGTGAGGGCCACCGTGCCCTCCCACCGACAACCTGACCGTTTTTGACAGGAGGCAATAATACCCATGTCCGACTACCGAACCGTCGCCCAAACCAGCGACATCGACCCCGGCGAAGTCTTACTCGTCACCTTCGGGCGTATGATGGTCCTGCTCTTTAATGTAAATGGCACCTACTACGCCATAGAAGACCGCTGCTCCCATGCCGATGTCGAACTCAGCGGCGGCACAATCGATCTCAACACCTGCCAAATACAATGCCCCAAACACGGTGCAGAATTCGACATCAAAACCGGGGCCGCCCTCAGCCCGCCCGCCATCGCCCCCGTCATGACCTTCGATGTGCGTGTCGAAGGCCAAAATATCCAACTCGCACGCAAAACAAGGCGCACCTCATGACACCCGATGAGCGCCTCGCCGCCTTCTACCGCGATGACCGCCCCCTCGTCTTCGCCCACCGTGGCGCGATGGCCCACGCCCCCATGAACACCCTCGCCGCTTTCCAACTCGCCGAACAACACGGCGCAGACGGCATCGAACTTGATGTCTGGATCACGCAAGACGACCAGATTGTCGTTATCCACGACTTTGAGCTAAACCATACAACCAACGGCGAAGGACGCATCGGCTCAACCACACTCGACACTATCCGCCAGCTTGACGCCGGTAGCTGGTTCTCCGACAAATTCGCCGGCCAAAAAGTCCCCACCCTCAACGATGTCTTTGAAACCCTTCGCGACGATACCCTCGTCAACATTGAAATTAAATCGCTCCAACTCCAAAACCAACACGTCGCCTGGCATACTATCGAATGTATCAAAGCCCACAACCGACAAGAGCGTGTCCTCATCTCCTCCTTTAACCCGCTCGTCCTCCGCCAGGTCCGCAGCATCGCCCCAGAACTTCCCCTCGGCTATCTCGAATCCCCAGAGATCAAATGGCGTATTAAAATGCTGCTGATCGGCCTACGCTTCCACGCCTGGCACCCAGAAAACGTCCAGATCACTGCCACCAACGTCGCCCGCGCCCACCAACGCGGGCGCAAAGTTAACACCTGGACCGTCAACGACCCCGCCGAAGCCCGCCGCCTCCGCGACTTGGGTGTAGATATGCTCATCACCGACGACCCCGCCCTCATCCTGCAAGCTCTTACCGAAAGCCCACCCGATGCCTAACTTATGGTGGCGGATCGTTCGCTTCGGGTTCCGCCTGCTCTACAACGAATTGGCCTTCACCTACGATACCGTCAGCAACGTTGTCTCGCTGGGACAGTGGCGCTGCTGGCAACGAACCGCCCTGGCCCACCTCCCCCCACCAAACCCCGCCACTCCTCTACTAGACCTCGCCCACGGCACCGGCAACTTCCACCAGGACCTCATCACCGCTGGCTATCCCGTCATCGGCTACGACCTCTCCGCTGCTATGGGGCGCATCACCACCCGCAAACTCCAACGCCACCGCTACCCCGTCCGCCTCGTGCGCGGCTACGCCCAAACACTCCCCTTTGCAGATGGGGCAGTCGGCGCAATCGTCTGCACCTTCCCGACCCCCTTTATCTTCCAACCTGCCACCCTCACCGAACTCCATCGCATCCTACAACCCGACGGCACGCTGATCATCGTCGTTGCGGCCACACTTACCGGCGGCAATCCGGCTGCCGCCACCCTAGAATGGCTCTATCGCATCACCGGGCAACGTC
>DAOTUA010000180.1:0-4399 GCA_034437355.1 Anaerolineae bacterium
ATGGCCGAAGGTGGTAAAACCCCTCCCTCCCGCTGCTAATGCGGCGATAGTGGGGGAGGGGTGGCGCTTTAGCGCCGGGGTGGGGGGCAGGCTGAGCAGTTACTACGTATTTTGAATTTCACATAGAACGTATCTTATCTTTGCATGAGTAGTTACAACATATAGATAACTTAAACACGCGGTCCGTTGACATGCCAGCGGGCGGCGGCTATAGTTAAATTATGAACGAATACGATACGCATCAGCTTTACCGACTCTATAACACCTTCTGTCTCGCCTGCACCTTATAACATCCCCGGTGTAGGTCGTCCTATCGATCCAACTTATACAACACGTTACAAAATCGCCTCACCCTGGGAACGCACGTCATCGGGGCGCATGTTGTGTGGCGCTGTCGTTATCCGCCTAGCTTAGAACTTAGCAGAGATGGGAGAAGCAGAATCATATGAGCAGCTTACGACTGTTAGAGCAACATCCGGTTGAGGTCATCGAGCCGACCGCGATAGAAGATCGTATCGGCAATACGCCGCTGGTTGGGTTTCGTCGTCTAACGGATCACTTACCGGAAAATGTAAAGCTATACGCCAAGGCGGAATGGGCCAACCCCGGCGGCAGCGTGAAAGACCGCGCCGCACTGTCGATTATCCGGCGGGCGGAGCGCAACGGCGACCTGGATGACGGGAAAATCTTGTTAGATAGCACCAGTGGCAATACGGGTATCGCCTACGCCATGCTCGGCGCGGCGCGGGGGCATCGTGTCAAGCTGTTTATGCCAGAGAATGTCTCGCCGGAACGTGTGAAAATCTTGCGGGCGTATGGTGTCGATATTGAATTTACCGACCCCCTCGAAGGCAGCGACGGCGCAATTGAGGCCGTCCGTGAGTTGGCACAGCAAGCCCCAGACACATACTTTTACGCTAATCAGTACAATAACGATGCCAACTGGCAGGCTCACTATCACACCACCGGGCCGGAAATCTGGAATCAGACGAACGGGACCGTCACGCATTTTATCGCTGGGCTAGGTACCAGCGGGACATTAGTTGGGACGGGCCGCCGCCTGCACGAGTACAACCAAGCTATTCAGGTGATCTCGATGCAACCGGATTCTCCGTTCCATGGCCTGGAGGGGTTAAAGCACATGGAAAGCGCCATCAAGCCGGGGATTTACGACCGTACCGTTGCCGACGCTAACGTGGTTGTCAATACGGAGGCCACCTACGACGTAGCACGACGTCTGGCCCGCGAAGAAGGATACCTGGTCGGTATCAGTGCGGCGGCGAATTTCTTAGCCGCGTTGCAAATCGCGGAGCAGGCCGCCGAACGCGACCAGCCGGCAACCATCGTCACCATCTTCTGTGATAACGGATACAAGTACCTGTCGGACTCGTTCTGGACGGCTTAGACGCCCCAGCGACCCTCCCCTACAGGTGGCGGCCCTAGAGGGAAAGTTTTTTGTCCACCTTTTGCAAAAAGGGGTGCGGTTCGCAGTAAAACCCCGCTAGGCGCTGTTGACGTTTGAAATTTCGATCTCGTTAAAGACCACAACGGTTCAAAACGTAGGGGCATAGCGTGCTATGCCCTGGATTCAGCACGCTGAACCCCTACAATCACCGGTTTTTTGCGTAAATGTCAACACAACCTAGCTTGCCAATGATCTGAAAGGCACGCACAGCCCTGAAACCACCTGCAAGAAAGAGGCGAAAATTAAAGCGCGTGTGTTATACTCATGTCGGTTTTGACCAAACACTCATCTTTCAGGAGGAACTACCCTGATGACCGACACAGACACCACAGCAGAACCCCAAACATTACAGGTCTACATCTCCGGCGGTGCAACCAACCTCAGCCGAGACTTAACGCGCCGCTTGGTGGCGGCTGGGCACGGTGTAACGGTGTGGGTCGCGACGGCTAAACAAGCCAAGGCTGTCCGTGAGGATGGCGGCTTACCCGTCTACGGCGCGACCACCCACCCGGCGATGGTGGCCGATAATCTGACGATAGCCGAAGCGAATCTCGTTATCAACCTGGCCCCGATGAACGCCAATATCCCGCCTTATGTGCGCCCGGACTGGCTACAGGTTGCCGACCAACTCCGGCAAGAGGCGCTTACGCTGGTCGAAGCCGTCAACCGCCTGCAAACGCCGCCGCGTGTGATCCACACCAGCTACACGTTCTTATATGCGGATACCACCGATCCGGTAGGCGAAGATGCGCCCCTGCGTGATGGCGATAATCCGTTCCTGGCAGCCGCGCTTGAGGCCGAACACGCGATCATCACCCACACACAGGCGACTGTCTTACGGGTTGGGTACTTATTCAGCGAGGCTACCACCGACCCGATCCGCGCTGTCGAGCAGATGCTCAAGCGCAGCCTCACGCCGGCCTACTTCGGTAAACCGGGCGCAAAGGCAAACTGGCTCCGTACTGAGGACCTGGTAACGGCGCTATTTGCGGCGGCCCAGGCCGAAGCCGACGGCAAAATTTACAACATCGTGAGCGATACGCCGCTGTCGGTTTACGACTTTATCGCCGCTTTTGCGCACAAGCTCGGTTTATCCGTGCCATCACAGTTACCGCCGGCTATCGCTCGGACGCTGTACAGCAAGGTTTACGTAGACCTGGTAACCGCCTCGACCCCGGCGACGAACACGCTTGCCCGCGCCGAACTCGGCTGGGAACCGCGCTTTGCGGACATCGACGCGGCGCTGGATGATATGTTGCTGACGTGGCGAGCCACGGCCCAGGCGTGACGGACGTTATGCCGCCCTCGCTGACGTTAACCCCGGTCCCGGCCCCGGTGCAAGCCGAGGCGTTCCTGTTAGCGCCGACGCTAATTGCGGCGCTACAGACGGCAGGCGTAACGCCCCAGCCCGGCGACGTGATCGCCGTATCCAGTAAGTATGCCGCCATTAGTGAGGGGCGCGTGGTTCGCCTGGCGGATGTCACGCCCGGCGACGAAGCGCAGACACTCGCGGATCGGTATCATATCCAGCCGGAGCTAGCGCAACTGGTCTTAGATGAGGCCGATTTTGTGTTCGGTGGGATTCGCTTAGGCTACTTGCTGACGGCTACCCACGGGATTATCTCGCCCAACGCCGGGCTAGATCGCTCCAACATCCCGGCGGGGCAGGTGGTCTTGTTCAGCCAACATCCCTACCAAACCGCCTACCAACTCCGTACCGCCCTAACCGCCCATTATCGCCTCCCGCTGGGCGTCGTCCTGACCGATAGTTGCCTGATGCCGGGGCGTTTGGGAACGGTCGGGGTGGCGCTGGCGGCGGCGGGCTTCAAACCGACGCAGGACGAACGCGGTCAGCCGGATTTATTCGGTAACCCGATGGCGGTCACCGTGCGTAGCCTGGCAGATACCATCGCCACCGCCGCGCAGTTGGTCATGGGGGAGCGTGACGAGGCCACCCCGTGCGCGGTCGTGCGCGGCCTGGACCTCACGCCTACCGATGAGCCGCTAACGGTTGATGATGTCGCCATTGACTGGCGCTATGATATTTATATCGAATCACTGACTGCCGGCTTACGCGGTGAGGACGTGATCCGCGCCATTGCCGACGCGCCGCCCTACACGCCGCCATCTGCTGATACCTAGTACCGTGTCATTGCAAACGTGATGGATTGTGTAGGGGTTTGGCGCTGCCAACCCAGGGCTCGATGCACCAAGCCCCTACAACCGTACCATCAAAACCAATTAGACAGATCACTAGCCCCATAACATCACCTGGTTATCCCCGCCACCGGATGCCAGCAACGCCCCGCCCGGATGAAACGCCAGCGCCATCACGGGCATGGTATGGCCTGCCAGCGCCCCCAGATGATCGCCGCTGGCGGTCTCCCACAACTGGATCGCGGCGTCGGTGCTGCCCGTTGCCAGGACCGCGCCGTCCGCGCTAAAGGCCGCCGTCCGCACGTCCCCCCGATGCGCGAGCGCATAACGCAATTGTGGGGCCGCCGGGGTGCTGATGTCCCACACCCGCGCCGAGCGATCTCGGCTGGCGGTCACTAGCAGCGGCTCCGACGGATGAAACGCCACCGCCCGCACCCAATCGGTATGCCCGCGCAGGTCCGCTAGCGGCTCGTGCGTGCCGGTGTCCCACAACCGCGCCAGATGATCGCGCCCCCCAGTTGCCAGCAGCCGATGATCCGGGCTGAGCGCAAGCGTGTTGGCTTCGTCCGTGTGGGCCGGGGTCGCCGCTGCCGTCGGGAAGAAGCGCAGCATCCCATCCACGCCACAGGTAATAATCGTATTGTTGCGGGCGAATACCACTTTTTCGACCGCGTGCGGGGTGGTGTAGGTGTTGATAGGCTGCATCTGTGGCGAAAAGGCCCGTAAATCCCACGTCTTAACGGTCGTATCGGCGCTACAGGTGGCTAATGTCGTGCC
>DAOTUA010000181.1:0-7812 GCA_034437355.1 Anaerolineae bacterium
AGCGCTGATGGTACTGCATCGGAGACGGTGTGGGAGAGTAAGCCGCTGCCAACCCCTTATATTCTCACTCTCCGTAGCAGCGCACCGCCCACCACATCAGGTTATCCCCCTGGCTTTTTTGGGTTTAAACCAGGTCAGGTTATCCCCCCCCCCAAGATATTACCCGCCAGATGCCACCTGATCGGGAGCAATTTCTGCGTAAATCGTGAGACATACTTTACGCCTTTGGAAAAAATTCACAAAAGATCGGCAGATTCGTAAAGGTAACCGTGTAAAATAAAAGTAAGATCACGGGTTATAGGAATTTTTCATGTCAATTGAAGAATTAGCTGCTGGTATTTTGCAGATAACTACCCATGAGGTGTGGACACTCACCCACTGGGACAAAGTGCGTACCGCTATTGAGACTTATGTTAATGCCCACCCGGATCGGGTTTATCTGCTTATCAATATTCGGGGGACGTTGGAAATAGAGCCACACGCGCTACAGTCCTTGATCGCAGCTCCCTATTACAATCGCCCGGATGTTGGGCTGGCAATCTTGGTCGGGCGGCGCGGACAACTGCGGCAAGCTCGCGCCCTGTTAGATACCACCCCCGACCTACGTAACCGAACCGAACTCCGCATGATGGACAGTTTAGAAGATGCCTGCCGCATCCTGCTAGATAAACAGGTGATGGATCGGTTAGAAGGCCTCCAACGGTACGGTGGTTAGCGGCGGCGCAATGTCATTGCGACCATCGCCATTAACAACAACAACGCCGCGATAATCGCAAACGATACTCGCAACGAGCTAACCTGTGCCACCGACCCGACCAATGGCGGACCAATGAAAATCCCACTGTAGCCAATCGTGGCAACGCCGGCAATCCCCGCCCCAGGGCGCACGCCCGGCGTATTCCCTGCCGCACTAAATGCCAGGGGGATAGCCGTAGCGACGCCTAACCCCGCTATCCCTAACCCGATTAAAACTGTGCTGTAATTGGGGAACGCCACCACCAACAGCACGCCACCGGCGGCCAGGATGCCCCCCATCCGCACAACAACCCCCTTGTTGAAACGGCTCACCAGGCTATCCCCGCCGAAGCGCCCAACCATCATCATCAGCGAGAACGCCATTAGCGCATGGGTGGCGGTGGCGGCGTCTACCTGAACAACATCGCGCATGTACTTTACGCTCCAATCTACCAGGCTGCTTTCGGCGATCACACCACAGAAAACCACCACGCCCACCGGCCACAACGCACGCGGCGGCAGCGAAAACCGCTGCGTATCGGTCGTGCGTTCGCCCTCAATATCGGTCAGGCCATACCACATCAGGGCGCATACCATTACCACGGCTGCCGCCACGATCCCAAAATGCACGGGTAACGGCAAGGCGATCAGGCGGGTGCTAATTAGCGCCCCGAATGCCAACCCCAAGCTGAACAGCGCGTGCATCCCGGAGATGATCGACCGCCCGAAACGGCGTTCGACCTCTAGCGCCTGCGCATTGGTCGCGATGTCCTTGAGGCTGCCCGCCACCCCAAACCCGACCAACCCGACAAACAGCACCCATCCAGCAGGGGCTAACCCCATTAACGGCAGGAACAACGCTTGCAGCCCTCCCGCACCGACAGTCACAATTCGGCTGCCCAACCGCTCGATCAGCCCCCCCGCAAACGGTAGCGTACTCAAAAACCCGACTGAATACCCGATCAACACCAACCCCAATCCGGCTTCCGAGAGGGCCAGCTTAACCTGTACATCCGGGATGCGGGCCGCCCAATTCGCAAACAGAAATCCACTCGCAAAAAATAACGTAGAAACTGCCAACCGTCCCAGCCAAACTGACGGCTGATTTGCCCCTGATAGTACAAAACTGTTCATGTCTAGCCTTTCCGTTAATAGCCGCATATTAATTGAGGATGTTGTCACAATCGCGCCGGTAGATCGTGATCGGTGTGTTTTGTACGGTTACCGTATCGCAGACCTCGAACGGGTGACGGGTCATGTAGGCTTGCATCCCTGGGTCGAAGCTCATCTGCCCCTCGACAAAGATGATCACATTCGGCTCGACACGCTCCCAGACCTGCACCGGCTCATCCAGCCCAAAACGCTCCATTCCGCGCCTTTCTGCGGCATATGAGATGATGTCCGGCTGGCTGGTCTGCGGGAACAACCAGATCAATTGGTGCGTGGTGTAGATGATGTCATCTGGGCGCACATAGGGCGGGACCACGGCTTTGAGGTCATTATATAGATAGGTGGGAACGGTTCCGGTCGTAGTATACTGACGAACCGTGCCCCAATCTACAAACCCCCAGCCGACTTGGACCGCCATCACCGCGCTAACAACCGTCACCAACACTGTTTGGAACGCTTGTCCCCGGAAAGCCTCGCCTAAAAACGCGGCTAGCGCCAAGAAATATAACGGCCCAAAGTGCCAGATATACCCTTCCGTGTCGATCACGAACGCCGCCAGCACCGTGAACCCGACCACCGTCAATACTGTTCGATCCGCTGACGTGCGCCGCCATGCCAGCCAGATCACCGCCGCTAAGATCAGCACCCGTTCCGTGAGTGATTCCCACTGATAGAAAAACAGCACCGGGCGCGGTGCACCGTATCGCTCGGCAAGCACGCCCAGGTATGAGCCGATTCCCCCCACTGGGGCAATGTTCGTCAGGTAATATAACCCCGTCCCGACCAGCGCCCCCACCCCGAAGGCTACTGCACCGAGCAAGGCCGGGCGTAGTGGCTCTCGTTGCCAAAGCACCCAAGCGACGTTCCAGGCAGCCCACATCGAATAGGCCGCCGCGAACACCACCCCCGCCGCATGGACATTTAATGAGAGCGTCACCACCAATCCGACCAGCGCCAACAGGCCATATTTCACCCTGGGGCGGTCGCTACCCTGTGCGACAACCCATAGGTATAACGTCCACGCGCCAACCGTCGTCAGCAGATGGTTGGGGGAATAGTCCCATTCTGGGATAAACGCCACACTCAAGAACGCCGTCCCCGCCACGATCAAGCCAACATCCCGCCGATACAGCCGCGCCCCAACCGCATACAACCCGCCAAAACACAACAGATACGCCGCAAAGTTGATCACCCGTCCGACGTACACCGTATAGCCGATCTGCTCCAATAGCCAACCATAAGCGGCAATCATCCACGGAGACCCCGGTTGAATCCGTGACGGTGTTGTTAGCCAAGTGCTATCGTACAGCATCCCCTCTGCCATAAACGTACTGGCAAAATCGGCGTAGTGGGCTTCATCCGGATGGTAACCCTGAACCGTTAGCGCCGTTAGGAACAACGGCACCAGCGAAACCACCATCAGCCCGGCCAACACCCACTGCCAACAACAACACGTCGCCGGTTTTTGCATGAGTGGGTAGGCCGTCAGCGCGATGAGTAGGATCACGTTCAACCCCAGGTAATCGGTTAACTGCACGGCGAGCGATGCTTGCCACACGGCGACCAACGTACCAATCGCCGTTACCCACAGCCCCCACCGAGCCAAACGCGGTAGGCGTTCTGCCCAAGCGCGTAACCCCCCCGCGAACACCACCGCGCCAGCGTAGCCAATGATTAACGCGACATTCAGCGCCAATCCGAGCGCGTACCGGGTACTATACCGCCCAAACACGTCGGCGGCATCCGATGTATGGCCCCACAGTAGCGGGATACACAATATCTGCGCGATCAGCCCGGCTATCAAAATCACCCGAAATGAAATTGGACGTTCCATAATGTCCACCTTGGCTTTACACTCCGCTGCTATTATGCGTATGTTGCCGGATAGGGATAGGGGGAATAAAACTCTGCCCCGGTCGGGTATGTGGCTTTTGACCTGAGTGATTGATGAGGATTCCTAAGAATATTACAAACCAATGGTATAAAGTAGACGTCCGTAAGCGAAATACAGTTGTACAGTCAGGTTAAGTCGTCAGACTGAGCATTTTAGCGACTTGCGTTAGAGTGTTTAGCCAGGTGGTTTAGATGACAACGACGGAGCAAAACGCGCTTATGGCCATCAATACAAAAACAGCATCACTTCCAGAAAGTGACCCTAAATCGAATGCTAAGCTAAAAAAAGAGCTTGGATTATTTGATGTGTATGCGATATGCACCGGGGCAATGTTCAGTTCTGGCTTTTTCCTGTTGCCAGGGTTAGCAGCAGCGCAAACCGGAAGTTCGGTAGCTTTAGCGTATTTGATCGCGGGCATATTGATGCTCCCGGCGATGTTCAGTATGGCAGAACTCAGCACAGCGATGCCCCGCGCCGGCGGCGATTATTACTTTTTAGACCGTGCGATGGGTCCGTTGGTGGGCACAATCGGTGGGGTAGGGACGTATTTAGCCCTCACGCTCAAAAGTGCATTTGCGCTAATCGGTATGGGTGCTTATCTCGCCTTATTCTTTAACGTGAATATCCAATTGCTGGCGGTGGCGTTAACGTTCGCGTTTACCGCCCTGAATATCTTTGGGGCTAAAGAAACGACCGGGCTACAACGCCTGTTGATCATCGTGCTGGTTAGCGTGATGGCTGTTTTTGTGGCTTCCGGTGTGCTCGCGCTGTTTGGCATCGGTGCGGAATCCAGCAGCATTAACATGCAGTTTACCCCCTTCTTGGCCGATGGCGTAACGGGTTTGCTGGCGACAGTCGGGTTTGTGTTTGTCTCTTATGCCGGTTTAACCAAGATCGCGAGTGTGGCCGAAGAGATTAAAAACCCCGGTCGGAACATTCCGCTGGGGATGATGCTTTCGATTATTTCGACCACATTGATCTATGTCGTCGGGATTGTGGTAATGGTCGGGGTCTTGCCGATGACGGATTTTCAAGCGAGCCTGACGCCGGTTGCCGACGCCGCCGATGTTGCACTCGGTTGGATGCCGGGTGAGTTAGGGCTAATTTTGGTGGTTGCATCGGCGGTGGCAGCGTTTGCCTCCACTGGCAACGCCGGGATATTAGCAGCTTCTCGTTATCCGATGGCCATGGGCCGCGATCATCTGCTGCCACGAGTGTTCGCCCTTCTGAACCCCCGCACCAATACCCCTATATTTTCGATCTTGTTTACTTCCGCCCTGATGATCTTCGCAATCGTCGCACTAGACGAAAGCGCAATTGCCAAAGTTGCTAGCACCTTTCAATTGTTGATCTTTATGCTGGTCAACGTAACGGTGATCGTGATGCGCGAGAGCAAGATCGAGTTCTACGACCCGATCTACCGCACGCCGTTTTACCCGGCGATGCAGATCGCCGGGGTGTTGGCATCCCTTTTCTTGATGAGTTACATCGGCACAAATGCGCTGGTTACAACGTTGGTTGTGGTCTTGGCGGCGCTGATGTGGTACGCCATTTACGCCCACGAAAAAGTCGAACGCCACGGCGCAATTTTTCACTGGTTCGCCCGCCTTGGGGAGCAGCGCTACGAAGGGCTGGAAAACGAACTCCACCAGATTCTACGCGAAAAGGGCCTACGCGAAGAAGACCCCTTCGATGAGGTCGTCACCCGCGCAACCGTGATCGACATTCAACGCCCCACTACGTTGACAGATATTACCATGGAAGCCTCGCGCGTCCTCACGCAGAAATACCCCATGCTAGAAGAATCCGAACTGGTAGAGGGCTTTCTCAAGAGCATGGGTAACAATTACACCCTTGTCTCACAAGGGGCTACTACACCGAACCTACGCTTAAAAGCGATGGACCACACCGAGTTGATCATGATCCGAACCCGTGAAGGCGTCCTGGTTAACCACGACAGCGATCAAGATACAGCCAAGGTCAAGGTTCATGCCTTTTTCTTTGTTGTTGGTCCTGCCGATAACCCCGGACGGCACCTGCGCATCCTGGCGCAAGTGATCAACCATATCGAAACGGAGGATTTCACCCAGGCTTGGGAGATCGCCTCTAACGAACAAGAGATGAAAGAGATTCTGCTGCACAGTGAACGCATGTTGACGCTGTGGTTACGCGAAGATACCCGCACCGCCCGCCTGATCAATACCCCTTTGCGGCAAATACAGATGCCAGAAGGGACGCTCGTCGCGTTGATCCGGCGTGATGACGAGATGTTGATCCCGCGTGGGAATACGGAACTACAAGCCGGGGATCGCATTACGATTATTGGTGATCCAGACGATATTCAATGGCTGTTTGAGGAATACGTTAGCGATCATCGGCCCTCATCCGCTTAAATGAGGCCGTAGGGGAGGGTTCCTATACCCTCCCGTTGCCGCTCGCCTACAAAACACGTTGTTATCGCTTGTGACTGGCCCCGTGTGTTAGCTGCCAGGTGTGGAGGCCAACCCTAGCCGGTCGCTGATGACCTGCCACACCGCCGCACGGACCGCCGCTAGCGGACGCTCGGCATCTACCCGGACAAAGCGATCCGGTTCGGCGGCGATTAACGCTTCGTAACCCTCCACGACCCGTTCGCGGAAGGCGGCTTCGGCCCCGTCTAACCGGTCGAACATTTCACCAAACAAAGACGCCTGATAACGCCGATCTAGCGCCACCTTGGGCGATAGGTCCAGGTAGAGCGTCAGGTCCGGGGTGAGGCCGCCGGTGGCAAACTGTGTGATCTGCTGTAGCAGCGCCAGGTCTAGGCCGCGCCCATACCCCTGATACGCCAGGGTAGAATCGTAGAAGCGATCTAGCAACACGACACCCCCCGCCTCCAGGTGCGGTCGTAATTCTTGCTGCACCAGTTGCGCCCGCGACGCGCTGAACAGCAGCAGTTCGGCCTGGGGGGTCATGGCGCTGTTGTTGTTATCCAATAAGACGGATCGCACCTGCTCCCCAATTTGCGTCCCGCCCGGCTCGCGCCGAGTGAGAACGCGCTTGCCTTTGGCCTTTAAGCGCGAAGCCACCTCCTGTAGATGGGTCGATTTACCGCCGCCGTCGATGCCCTCAAACGTGATTAACATCTCAATTTAACCCCTGCGCGATCCGTTCCAAGACCGGGCGCATGGCACGGGCCGCCTGCCCCCGGTGGCTGATGGCGTGTTTCTCATCCGGTGGAAGATCGGCCAGGGTGCGGTTGTAACCATCGGGGATGAAGATCGCATCGTAGCCAAAGCCGTATTCGCCGTCGCTGGCTGCGGTGGCGATGCGCCCGGTACAGCGTCCATTGGCGGTGTAGGGTGTTTGGCGGGTGGGGTTGAACACCACGATCACACATTCAAAGTAGGCGCTACGATCTTCGGTAGACACGCTCGCCAGTTCATCCAGCAGCTTCGTGCGGCGGTCGGCGTCGGATGCCCCCGCCCCGGCGTACCGCGCCGAATACACCCCCGGACGCCCATCCAGCCCGTTGACACACAGGCCGCTATCGTCCGCCAGCGCAAATTTACCGGACGCCTGGGCATAGGCGGTCGCTTTTAGCTCGGCGTTTTCCGCAAAGGTTGTTCCGGTTTCGGCAACATCTAACTTGGGCAGGCCAACATCTGCCAATGTGAGTAGCGTCAAGGGTAGCCCGGCAAAAATTTGCTGGTATTCACGGAGTTTACCGGGGTTCTGTGTGCCGATTAGCAGTGGTAACGTCAATGTGAGTTGTCCTCCTTGGTGGCTTGTGCGCGTAACGACTCAGGCCGAGTTATGATGTGATGGGGTTGGGGGCTAAGTTCCTGAGCAGTTACCCTTTATTATACCCTATGGGTAACGACTCAGGTAGAGATTAGGATATCGTGGGGTTTTTGACGTTTGATAAAATAATTGGGTAAGTGGGGTGTACGAACAACCTGTCGGGGGGCTACGAACATTTTGTCATCACCGACATCGTAGGGGAGGGTCGCCGTGCCCTCCCGATACGCGCA
>DAOTUA010000182.1:0-5693 GCA_034437355.1 Anaerolineae bacterium
TGACCGGCGCTTTTTGGCGCTTTGCGCCAAAAATGTAAAGTTTTGGTCAAGCTTTTTCAAAAGCTTGGCAGGGTTTGGGATGCAATCCCAATAAATGACACCAGAAAATTTTAAGGCGATTGCCCTGCCCTTATTCCAGAAAAAGTGGACAAAAAGCGTCCATTTTGTTATACAAAATGAATGTTTAGGCGATTTTCACAGCAAAAGCTTGTGGGGGTTCGGGGGTGAAGCCGCTGAGCAGTTACCCCTATGGACGCATGATCGGCTGAATATCCATGATCGGATTGAACGTGAGTTGACGCGGTTCACCCAGTGTAAACGCATCGATCACCGGCACGATGAATATCTCGCTATTTTGCCGGGAGCGTGACGAGACGTATAGCAGGTGCGCCCCATCCGGTGACCAGGACGGTAGGTAGCCGTCGGCATTGGCGCTTTCTTGTGGTTGGCCGATGATACGCTGCGGCGTCCGAATACCGCTGGTTCGCATCTTGGATATGGTGGATATTTCGCCATCGCGGAAGCCATCGAACACAATATAACGACCATCCGGTGAATAGGACGGATGCAGCGCGTTCACATCGTCTGCCGCCGCATTGAGTTCAACCAGATCGGAGCCGTCCAGGTTCATGGTAAACAACTCGAACGTATCCAGTTCGCTACCCATAGACGACGCAAAAATAATCCGTGAGCCATCCGGCGAAAAGGCCGGGTGACGGTTGCTAGCGTTATTGTCTGTCAGTTGGATGGGCGGTTCCCCGCGTTGGGCCGCTGCCACATTGAGCAAGAAAATCTCGTAGTTGTCCGCTTGCCACGATTGATACACGACCCACTCGCCATCCGGGGACCATTCCGGGTGCATGTCCATACCCTTATCGGTCGTCAGTTGGTGCAGGTTTGCGCCGTAAGCATCCATGATCCAGATGTCGTCGTTACCGGCGCGGGTAGACTGGAACGCGATCCACTCGCCATCTGGCGACCAGGCCGGGGCCTGATCTTGCGCCCCAGGGACGCCGGGGTACCAGTAGACCGTATTCGTCAGGTTAACGGATAACAGGCGGCGCGTGTCCATGCGGTAAATCTCGGCATCACCGCCGGGCCGTGTGACGTAGGCGATTTCTGGCCCGTGTGGTAACACGGTCCCGACGATCTCCGCGAGAGTGACAGCCAGCAGGAGCGCCCCGCACACCCACCCGATTAGGCGAAACAAAACAAACATAATTTTCGCTCCGGTCACAACAGGTTATACCGAATATACCACGCATCCCGGCTTACCCGACCAGATACTTAGCACACGGTTAGGATACGCAACGGGTGTTCGGGTTGAGATCAAACAAAATACGTCTTACAATAACGTACGCTAAGTACCATGTTCGCGGTCTAGCCGTCCCCAACTATCATTCTCCAGACCTGCTCACACAACGGGAGTACCACCTTGATACCTCTTGATGATCTGTTGCGGGGGATACACTTTTATATGGCCTGGACGGGCGTTTATGTAGGGCTGTTGATGTTCGGATTGGGCTTTCTGATCGCGATAGTGTTTAAGCGCGATGTCACGGTGCTGTTTCGGCGGACGGTGTATTTCATCGGCGGGACCATGCTAGCGCAGGCGGTGATCGGCACTTATTTATGGACAGCAGGATACCGCCCAGCAGCCGAAGTCCATTGGATATACGGCGTGGGGACCGCGCTTGCGCTACCGTTTTTCGCGTTTATCGAGATCACAGCGGAGAAGCGCCCGTCGATGGGAAGCTATGTGTGGGGGTTCGGGATGTTGGTTGCGATTGGCTTTCGCAGCATCCTAACCGGGTGAGCCTACAAGCCAGGGTAATCTAAAAACATCGCCTCTAGCACCAGTTTGATGTTGGCATTGGTGTTCATGATCGTTTGCTGGGCTTGGCGGGTCGCGTTTAGGGCGCGGGTTGCGGCTTGCGTGTCGATATTCCCCGCCACCGATACGATCATATCCTCACGATCCGCGTTCATCAGGCTGAACGATGCGCCCAGGTTGATCATCACCACATCCCGCCAATACGTGATCCATAACGCCAGTAACGGCAACACGACCAGTTTGTCTTGCTCCACATCGCCAGCAATATTGAACCGCCCTACCCGCCCAGAACGTAAAGCATCCTCCAACATATCTAACGCCTGTGCCCGGCCCGCCATCACCGGGCTTTCGGGTTCGGTGGCGTTAATCGCCCACCCCACACGCCCGCCACTGATCCGCGCTAGCAGGTCGGCATCCGGTGGCGGGATGTCGTACTCACGCACTAGTACGTCTTGGGTGGCCTTAACCGACAACGGGCGCAAGGCCATTACCTGGCAACGGCTGGTAATCGTCGCCAAGATGTTATCCGTACTGCTAGCCAGCACCAGCAATATCGAAGTGGTGGCTGGTTCTTCCAGCGTTTTGAGCAACGCATCCTGGGCCTGGGGCCGGGCGAACTGGAAATCGTCTAAGATGGCGACCCGGTACCGCGTTTCATACGGTTTGAGGGCTAAGCGGGTGGCTAGCTCGCGGATGGCGGCGATCTTGAGTGCGCCGGTTTTTTCGTCGCGTTCGGTCAGCACAATATCTGGGTGATTGCCACTCATGATCTTACGGGCGGCGGGGGTGTCATAGTCGATATTCCCGGCATCGGCAGGGGCATTGAGCGCCATCGCAAACGCATAGGCCAGTGTCCGCTTGCCGATGCCATCCACACCGGTAAACAGGTAGGCGTGGCGTGTGCGATCATTTATGATCGCCTTTCGCAGATGGTCCACGGCCCAATTATGCCCATAAACAGGCCAATTATGCGCTGTCGGTAAAGAGGTCGTCATCGGTTTTTCCGTTTGTTGCTTTCATTAATGTAGGGGTAACTGCTCAGGGGCTTCACCCCCCAACCCCGACAAGCCTTAGCTGTGAAAATCGTCTCAGGCGTGTAGTATAGCGTCGGGCTGGCGGATGGGGAATAGCCGCCTGTTCGCCCCATCCGTGAGTGGCCTTCACCGGGTTCTCAGGCGCGGCAGGTACAATGACTCTCAATCGTCATCATTAGGATGTAAATTAAATGTCTCTGGATAATTTCCCACGTAAAACACGGTTGTTTTCTGTTTTGGGGACGCCGTTTTATCTCACGCCGGATGCGTGGCAGTTTTTGCCAAAGGTCGTATTGGTCGGGGTGTTGGTTGCGCTGATGCTTAACCGCGCTAGCGGCTGGCGCAGTGTCTTGATTTTGGGGGTGGTGTACGGCCTGTTATTTGTACTGACGTACTTGTTGCACACGCTCGGGCATATCATCAGCGCCCGTGAGGTGGACGCACCAATGCAAGCCAATGTATTCACGGGCAACCGACAGGTCAACATCTACGCGCCGGGTGATTACCCGCCATCGGTCCATGTGGGCCGTGCGATTGGCGGCCCCCTCATGAACCTGACGTTAGCGACGTTCGCGTTTGTGCTGTGGGCGTTTATCCCTGGTTGGGGGACGCTGGTTTTTGCCGGGGCAAACCTGATCGTCGGGGCCGGGGCGCTGCTCCCCATCGACGGGCTAGATGGCGGGGTGCTGTGGCGCGGGCGGGCCTAATGCCCAACGAAGAACTGAAACGCCAACATCGCCATGACGGAAGCCGTCATCGTGCCGGTGACTGCAAGACGCGAAATTTCATCGAGGGCTTCTGGCACCAACTCACGGAACACCATCCAGATCATTGCACCCGCTGCCAGCCCTAGCCCAATCGGTAAAAGCGGCTCGAAAAGCAGCACAAAGATAAACGCCGGGATCGCCATCAACGGTTGGGGTAAGCTGCTGAAAACGCTCCAACCTGCTGCTCGCCAAACAGACGTACCACGCGGGATCAAAACCAAGCTGATCGCCAACCCTTCCGGGATATTGTGAATCGCAATCGCAGCCGTGATCAACCCGCCCAGGGCTTGCCCGCCACCATACGACACCCCTACGCCGATCCCTTCTGCGAATGAGTGAACCGTCATGATACCAACGATCAACAACATCTTGAGCGCGTCCGCTTCTTCTAGCTGCCCGATGTGCAGTTCGTCTTCGCGGTCTTTAAGCAGGTGACGCGCCAGTATGATCAACAGCACCCCCAATACCATCCCTACCGCAACCCGCACCGCCGGGAACGTCACAGCTTCTAGCTGCACACCCTCCCAGATCAGCCCGACGCTGGCACCGAGCATCAACCCAGCAGCAATCGCATTGCCGATGCCAAGCCATCGCTCGTTAATGGTCTTAAAAAACAGGAACGGCACTGCACCTAGCCCGGTGGCGAGCGCAGTGATCATTGAACCGATAAAAACAACCCATAGGCCGACCTCTATCGTTGTGGTATCCAATGTTATAATTTCTCCTCTTGTTGATCTCACTTATATACATAGTTTATCACCATCTTTAACCCATGTATATGTATTTTCGTGTGGTATATATATAATTTTTGTTAATAGGGTTATGTTCCGCTAAAATGAAAGATAGACGATGACAAAAAATCGTGCTGTTGGCCTGCTGCGATGGGGGATATTGGTACTGGGCGCACTCAATTTATTGATGACCCTGGGGAGTTTGTTAGCTCCGTTGCACTGGACCTTGGACCTCATGACGCATTTCACTTTACAGGTAAGCGGGGTCCTAATCATCTTACTGGTGGCGGGGGTGGTGTTGCGTTTGCGTTTTTTGTGGTTGGGGTTGCTTGTGATTGGGGGGATGGCGAATGCCTGGCTACTCTATCCGTATTTCTTATACGAAACACCACCGGTAACTAACGACGCCGCGCTAACAGTCGTCAACCTGAATATCTCCACTCGTGACGATCACTATTCGCAGATTACAGATTACCTGCTCACAACCGACGCTGATCTTGTGGCCCTCATTGAGGTCCGCCAGGATATGCTGGATCACCTGGAGCGCACGCTATCCGACGAGTACCCGTATATTTATGCGGAGCCGTCGCGCTGGACATTGGGCTTAGCTTTCTTGAGCAAGACGCCATTCACCCACACCCGGACTGTGCCGTTTGAGAGCAACGGCCGTCAATTTTTGGATGTTGGGATCGAATGGGAGGATCAAAGTATCACATTTTACAGTGTGCATCCCTACCCGCCCATTATGCCGCAATGGGCACAAAGCCGGAATGCGGAGTACACCCAATTTGCAGATCGCGCCGCCAATGTTGATGCTCCGTTGGTGCTGGTGGGGGATTTTAACGCGGTGCCCTGGTCCTACCCGGTTCAGCAAATCCAGGCGACAACCGACCTTCGCCCCGCCAACCTGGGCTACGGTGTGCGCCCAACATGGACGTTTGCGCGGTTCATCCAGGCCCCACTAGATTATCTGCTTGTATCCGATGCGATTGAGGTTGTCGGTTACGAGATCGGCCCGGCGGTGGGGTCCGATCATCGCCCGGTAGTGGCTCGGTTGCGTTTGGTCGATTAAGCTATTTCGCAGCAAGTTAGCCGCCTGCGGTTAAAACTACAGGCTACAGCCTAGCGCGTCCACTAGAGGGATGCCAAACCTAGGGCAATCGCATTTAGATTTGTGGTGGCTTGGTTGTAGGGTTTACTCAGGTTGACTGGGAAATACGGGCATGACATCGTGCCGCCATCACAACGAATTTTGTAGGGGCCGTACCCCTGTGTCGGCCCGCCATGGTTGACGATGTGCGTATCGGGAGGGCACGGCAACCCTCCC
>DAOTUA010000183.1:0-10416 GCA_034437355.1 Anaerolineae bacterium
GACAGCATTTATTCGATTATATTGAGGTGTTTTATAATCGGCAGCGACTGCATTCAAGTTTAAATTTTCAATGCCCGGCCGAGTTCGCTGCTTAGGTCACACAGTCTCCACAAAACTGGGGGTAGACCAACACCAGCCCCCCCCAATAATGAGGGGAATACCCGACCGCAATCTGTCGTATCATAAGTATAGGGTAACGACTGCGGGGACGAAAACCCATCATAGCTCAACCGAACCGGAGTCGTTACAGTAGCAAAACCTAACTATATCGGAACAGGAGTGCCCACTATGCCACGCCAACGTTTATTGATCCTGTTATGGACCGTATGCAGCCTGTTCGCGCTGGTTATTCCCATTGGAGCGCAGCAGGGCGCGGTTCCGTTAGCCTATACCAATTTGGGCGGTCAGCTTGTGATTGCGCAACCACCATCGGATTATCGGTGGATCGTCACCCCACCCGGTGAAACCCTGTTGCCGGATGTGCGGCTGGCGTGGTCCCCGGATAATACGCGGCTGCTGTTCGGGGTGGAAGCCGACAATCAATATAGCTTGCGTGTGGCGGATACCACCAATCAACAAATCCAGCAGATAGCAACCGGGACGGGCATTGTGCGCGGTGGGGCCTGGGTGCCAGGCGGTGATGTGCTGGTCACAACTGGCGACGGGGTGACACGGTTAACGCCGGGTGAGGCTCCGGTGGTGTTGGTGCCGGGGGCGGCGCTAGTGGGGCCCCGTCCGGTTTCGGTAGATGGGCGCTTTTTCATCTACCGGACGGCGGCTGGGTTTGGCGTGGGGGGGACCGAACCCGGATCGCCGCTGATCGAGTTACCCGACGCAAATCAGCAACCAGACCCGGATAGCAGCGGCCTGTGGGCCGATGTCGGGCCGTTGGTCGCCTATTGGACGACTAGCCCGGAGGGGGTCTCGGTGTTGGGGGCGTATAATGCCGACACCGGCGAAACACTCATCTTACCGATGAATAGCGGGGTACCTGTGTTGCCGTTGGCGTGGGTTCCCGGCGAGGCCACGCTGATTTATTTGTATAGCGGGGGCGTGCAGGCGCTTGATGCCAATTGCTTATTAGCGGATGGCTGTTCAGCGGGGGCTGTCTCGCCGCCTGTGACGCTGCTCCCGGTGAATGCGCAGGATGTGGCGATCAGCCCGTTGGGGATGATCACCTACACGCTGGATGGCGAGCGATTCGTGGCGGACGATGCTTGCCTTGCCAGCGGGGATTGTACGGCAGCGGCGGTATCGGTCGGGCAGGTGGCCCCACGGATGCGAGCGTTTACGGGGACGAGTGCGACCGCCTTTACCAGCGCGGTTGATAATACGGTGCGCGTGGTCGGGTTGGCCTGCACATTAGATGAGGCCACCCCCTGCCCAGAAGCGCCCCTCGTAGCTGGGATTACCGTCGGGATACATCCGCGTGGGGTGTATGCGCTGGCGGCGTCCGATAGTCAACTGGTGACGGTGGGTAATGGTGTGGTTGCGCTTGGCTCTGGGGATGCGAACACACGGGCAGCATGGGGCGAACAACGCTAACGCTCGTCAGCGGGTTGCGGGCCTTGGGTATCATCCCCTGTAATGAATCGGGGGCAAGGGGAATATCGGCTGGTGAACACGCCAACCTATACCCCCCGTGACGACTCTCGACGGCAGGTGGGGGTATACCAGCCGGTACCGAAGCAACAGACGCCCCACCCGGCCCACGAAACCGGGCGCTTCCCACGGCCCCGGCAACTATCGAGGCGTTAGGGTTGCTCTAACGTAGACTGGATCACGTCGAAGTATTCCAGTTTAGGCCGCCCGGCGAACGCTTCTGGCGGGAGCGTGCGGCTGTTGGCGTGCTGCGATTTAAACGCTTCGGAGTCGGTCCAGGATTTGAAGGCGGCCTCTTCTTGCCAGATGGTCATCACGATATAGGGATCGCCTTGGTTTTTGGGGCGCATCAGGTTAAACGCGATGAAACCGGGCATACTATCTACCAGCGCGGCACGGCTGGCGAAGCGGTCTTCAAAGGCCGCTTCATAGCCCTCATTGACAGCGATTCGGTTGCATACGATGTACATAGGTCGGGTTAGTTCCTCTTTTTGCTTGGAATCATTATTCTAGCAGAAATCCAGCTCTGGTTATTATTTTTTCACACTTTTCTGGGGTGGGTTGTGTTATGATGTCAACAACTTGTTTCGTTATAGGCCAGAGTGAATATGACGCGCAACGATGAGACCCTCACCCCACAAGATATAGCTGAAGGGTACATGCGTAGTTATCATGCGCTATACGGTCGTCAACCGAGTGTGCGTCATATGGGCGGGTATTGGTATCAGATTAACGGTGAGATTGTGCATCGCACGACCCTCACATCGGAGATGTTCCGGCTGCGTAAGCTGGCCCAACAGCAAAAGCCGATAGAACGATCCATCGTGCAACGCCTTATCACGCGCCTGAAATCGCTCTAGCCCCGCTCCCCTTCCCGACGGGTAGATGTTTTTAACGCCTTTTTTGTGTTTTATTTCACTCAATTGCGTTATGATCAAGACTTAAACTTAACTTGTTAACGACAGAGTAAAGACCCAAAACTGACATAAAAGCTCATTTAGCATTTATGTTGACGGGTAATAATGGCTCTATCTACTTACCAATGACACACCACAAGGATAAATGCGATGCCTGGTGAACGTATACTTGTAATTGAAGATGAAGCTCGGATTGCACAATTCATTGAGCGTGGGTTGATCTATGAAGGTTATCGCGTCAATGTGGCACGAGACGGCAAAACCGGGCTGAGTATTGCACGCGATAACCCGCCGGATTTGGTCGTGCTAGACTGGATGCTGCCGGGCCTGGATGGACTAGAAGTTTGCAAGCGGTTACGGGCGGGCGGGGATGTCCCGATTTTAATGCTGACCGCCAAAGACGACATTAAAGATCGCGTTATGGGTTTAGATGCGGGAGCGGATGATTATCTGGTCAAACCGTTTTCGGTTGATGAGTTGATGGCACGCATCCGGGCGTTGTTCCGCCGGACGACGACCAACTCACGCCCGGAAGTTCTCAGCTTTAGCGACCTGAAATTAGATACTGGCACACATCGCGCCTACCGCAGCGAGCGTGCTATCGACCTGACCGCTAAAGAATATGAGTTGCTAGAGTTGTTCATGCGCAACCCGCGGCAGGTTCTCACCCGTGATGTGATTTTTGACCGGGTGTGGGGCTACGACTTCGGCGGCGAATCAAATATCATTGAGGTCTATGTGCGTTACCTGCGCCAGAAAACCGAGGACGAAGAAGAAGCCCGCCTGATCCATACGGTGCGCGGGGTGGGGTACGTGTTGCGGGAGGAAGAATAACCCACTAGCAGCGATCATCCCTCACCTTAACTATTGGGTGATTACTCAGGTAGCGATAAAATATCGTGGGGTTTTACCCCACACCCCACCACTTTTTATAAAAGTGGACAAATTTTGTCATATTTTGTCATGCAAGATAAAGGTTTAGACGATTTTTTGTGAAAATCAGAGATTTTCACAGTTAAAGTTTTGGTCAAACTTTTACAAAGGCTTGTGGGGGCTTGGGGGCGAAACCCCTGACTCGTTACGGGGGGTGATGTAGAGTAGCAACGGATGGGGTTTTGTTCCAATGACGATACGCACCAAACTTATTCTGTGGTACAGCGGGCTGTTGATGTTCATCATCATCTTATTTGGGCTTATCGTATTCGGGTTTATGCGCTGGACGCTCATCAGCACGATTGATAATACCCTGGATGAAACCGCCTCACAGGTCATCAGCAACAGCCGAGCTTTTCCGGTTGGCGAGTTTTCTAGCCCGGACAGCGTGAGCGTGCGCCTGCCGCCGCTGGATGTATTCCGCGCCTCTGGGGTTTATGTGCAAGTGTGGGATATTTCTGGGGATGAGCCGGAATTTGCGGCGGCTTCTCAGAATATCGAGGACCTGGCGGTTCCCCTCAACCCGCAAGCCCTTAGCGCCCATAACATCTCTTATCAGAACGTACAATTCGGGGATACCGAACTGCGCGTGC
The DNA here is from genome assembly GCA_034437355.1 of Anaerolineae bacterium. Classification (GTDB taxonomy): domain Bacteria; phylum Chloroflexota; class Anaerolineae; order Aggregatilineales; family Phototrophicaceae; genus DAOTTY01. The sequence continues at coordinate 4,046 of DAOTUA010000183.1, forward strand.
TGACGCGCCCGGTGCTGCTACCGAATGGTATCATTGTTGTGAGCGTGCAGGTGGGGGCTACACTAGAGACAGTCAACGAATCGGTCGATAGGTTGCTGACGATCTTAATGGTCAGTATGGGGCTAGCCATTATCGGGTCGGTGGTGGTGGGGCTGCTGCTAGCCGACCGCGCCCTCAAACCAATTGATGATGTCATCCAGGCGGCGGCCCGCATCGCAGAAACCGACGACTTGACCACCCGCCTAGACTGGAAAGGCCCGATGGACGAGCTAGGGCGGCTAACGTTCGTGTTCAATCACATGATGGACCGCTTAGAGCATCTTTTCGGGGTGCAGCAGCGTTTCGTGGGCGATGTCTCGCATGAGTTGCGCACGCCGCTAACAGCGATACGCGGCAACCTGGAACTAGCGGACCGTTACGGTATGGATGAGGTTATGCACGAGGCGATTCATAGCGAAGTGGGGCGGATGTCGCGCATGGTCGATGATTTGCTGTTGCTGGCCCGTGCCGATTACGGCGGCCTACAACTGGAGCTAGACCCGCTAGACCTGGATACGGTCGTGAATGTGTCTTATCGTGAGGCGCAAGCGATTATCCATGCCCGTGGGGATAATCTCAAGGTGGAGATGGGGCGCTTCGAGCCGGTGCGCGTGAACGGTAATGCGGATCGGCTCAAACAACTGTTGTTAAATTTGGTCGGCAACGCGGTCAAGTTTACGCCGGATGGCGGGACCATCAAGCTGAGCCTGAGCCAGGAAGGAGATTTTGCCGTCATGCGCGTTGCCGATACCGGGATCGGGATCAGCGAGGAGGACATCCCGCATATCTTTGACCGGCTGTACCAGGCGGAAAGCTCCCGCGCTAACAGCGACAAAGATATCGGAAACGGGCTGGGCCTGTCGATCTGCAAATGGATCGCGGAGGCGCACAGCGGGCACATCAAAGTTGAAAGCCAACTTGGGCGCGGGACCACTTTCACAGTCGCCATCCCACGCCAGGAAAACACCGCCCCCACCCGTACCAGCGTGCGCATAACGGAAGAGATGAAAGATATGTATCAATCACATCAGCATGAGCAGGTCTAGGCGGCTACCTACCCAAATTTTAACAGAACTCAGGATCACATATGATCAGCGAAAAAACACTGGAGACGCTCGAACTCCATAAAATCTTAGAGCGCGTCGCCCGCCACACCTCATTTTCTGCCGGTCAACAGCTTGCCCTCGGCCTGTCCCCGACGATTGACTTAGACGAGGCGCAAATATGGGGCGCGGAGGTTGCCGAGGCTCGCGAAATTCTGGATAAATCCGAGGGGCGGCTGACGCTCGGCGGGGTGCGCGATGTGCGCGATGTTGCCATTGCCGCCACACGCGGCGCGATGATCGAGGCGGCGGTACTACTGGATATTCGGCTAACGTTACGCCGCGCCGAAACCATGCAACGGACGCTAGGCCGAATGGATCACCAGTTCCCGCAGATCGCCAATGTCGTCACCGAAATCGAACCGTGCAGCGAGTTGCAAACCAGCATCGACAGCGCCATTGACGATAACGGCGAGGTCCGCGACAGTGCCAGCCCGCGCCTAGCGATCATCCGGCGCGACCTGAAATTGACGTTCGACCGCTTGCAGACCAAACTCAACCGGATCATCAACGGCTCGCAGTACGCCAAGTTTTTACAAGAGGCGTTGATCACCACCCGCAACGGGCGTTATGTTGTCCCGGTCAAAGCGGACTTTAAAGGGCGGGTGAAGGGCATTGTCCATGATATGTCATCTTCCGGGCAGACGATTTTTGTAGAGCCGGAAAGCACGGTCGATCTCAACAACGAATATCGCGAACTCCAATTGCAGGAGGATAAAGAAATCCGTCGGATTCTGATGGGCCTGACAGACGAGGTCGGCGCGGTATCCGAAGCGATTGTGCGAACGGTGGATGTGCTGGCCTACCTGGATTTGATCCGGGCGAAGGCACTTTATGCGGAGGAGATCGGCGGCAACGAGGCGATCTTGCTGCCGTTCCGGGGCCGCGACAACGCCCCGAACCACCCCGGCAGCATCATCGACCTGGAGCAGGCCCGCCACCCGTTGATCCCCGGTCGGGTGGTGCCGATTGACGTTGATTTCGGTGACGACACCTGGGCGCTGGTCGTGACAGGGCCGAACACCGGCGGCAAAACGGTTGCGCTGAAAACCGTCGGCCTGATGGTGCTGATGGCCCAGTGTGGGTTACACGTCCCGGCAGCCGAGGCGAAGCTGACGGTATTTGAGGGCATTTTTGCCGATATTGGCGACGAGCAGAGCATCGAACAATCGCTCAGCACATTTTCCGCGCACATGACCAACACTATAGACATTCTGGAACGGTGCCACGATCGGACGTTGGTCTTGTTGGATGAGGTCGGCGCGGGGACCGACCCGGCAGAGGGGGCGGCCTTGGCCCGGGCCATCCTCAACCACCTGATCAAACGCCGCGCTACCACCATGGTAACGACCCACCACCCCGAACTTAAAAACTACGCGGTCGAAACGGATGGAGTGCGCAACGCCAGCGTCGAATTTGACCTGGAGACGCTAGCCCCCACCTACCGCCTGATTGTCGGGTTGCCGGGGCGTTCTAACGCGCTAGCGATTGCCTCCCGGCTTGGCCTGGACGAAAACATCATCCGCGATGCCCGCACGATGGTATCTAGTGCCGAGCTAGACGCCGACAAGCTGCTAGACGAAATCCACCGATCCCGCGAGGAAATCCGGCAGCGAGAGGCGGACATCGCCGCCATGTCGGACGACATCGAACGCGAACGAGCCGAACTCCGCGAGCGCCTCAGCCAATTGGAGGATGAACGCCGCGACGTGTTGATCGCTGCCCAGCGGAAAGCCGAAAGCGAAGTTGAGGGAATCCGCAAAGAAATCCGGCGGTTGATGAACGAAATGCGGACGGCATCGCTGCCCTTAGAAAACTTACGCGCTGTCCAGGAAACCGCCGATCGGCTGATCGCCGTGACGAAACAGCCGCTAACCGCAGACGATCAGGTTGATGTGCCGGCGGCGGATTCCCCGGACTGGCAGCCGCGCCTGGGCGATACCGTCTGGCTGGATACACTCAAGAGTGAGGGGCAGGTGATCGAACTGGAAAAAAACGAGGCGGTCGTCCAGGTTGGCTCGCTCAAGGTGCGTGCCAGCATTACCGACATGCGCCGCCCGAATAAGGCCGACAAGCAACAGGCCGCTAAAGCCCTATCCAAACGACGCCAGAAACAACAATACAAAGACCCGGTGCCGGAGACCGCCTCACCGGGAATAGAACTCGACCTACGCGGGCAGCGGGTCGATGAAGCCCTGCGCAACCTGGATGATTACATCAACGCCGCGTATCTCTCCGGGTTACCCTTCGGGCGGATCATCCACGGCAAGGGGACCGGGGCGCTCCGGCGGGCCGTGCGCGACTTGGTCGATGGGCACGCGCTGGTAGCAAAAGTCACCACCGCCCCCCCTAAAGAGGGCGGCGAAGGCGTGACGGTGATCCATATGGCATCGGTGCGCTAACGTTCGCCCGCAAACGTTGCGATCACCGGGCGGTGATCCGTGAGGTCGTCAAAGGGGAGATCGACCTGTACCCGCGCCTGTGCCGGCGGTAGCACGCGGCGCGGGTCGTTGATCAGGATATGGTCGATCAGGATGCGATGCCCGGTGTGCGTCCACTGTTGCGCCGGGGGGTTACGGACCGGCAGCAGCGTATACCCTGCCGCCTGGAGCGTCTGCATTGGGGCCGTACCCGGCAGCGCGTTAAAGTCCCCCATCAGGATAAGCGGGCGCGGTGGGAAGTCGTTTTCGTCCTCTGCCGCCCGGAGTTCTTCGGTCGCCTGCACGATCTGTTCAGCCTGTTGCGTGCGGCGTTGGATGCCGGCTACCGTGCGCGGGTGGGCCGGGTCGTGGCGGTCCTCTCCGCTGATAGTCCCCAGGTGCGTGTTCAGCGCGTACAGGTCGCCATAAATCGAGTGACGTAAGGCCGCGATCATCAAGTTGCGGGGTTGGGTGTCGCGGGTGCCGGTACTGTAGAGCGCCGCGCCGCCGATGGGTACGCAAATGCTCCACAGCGTGCGATCATGCGGGCTGGCGGGCGGTTGCGTTGGGCCAAACGCGCTGTAGTGGGGCCAGGGCCAGCGTGCCGGGAGGATCGTCGCCAGTAGCGCGTTGCCCTCCGCACCATAAAAGGGGGATGTTGCGGCATAGGTCGGGCGATCCCATAGGCGGGCGTGCGGGTGTTGGTGGGTCGTCACCTCCGGCGCGTAGTCGTAGCGAGCGCCAGAGGCGAACAGGGCGGCTTGTAAGGCGTGGTGGGCACTATGCCAGGCTGCATCGCGCCAGAGGTGGCTCACTTCTTGTAGGCCTATGATGGTCGGTTGGGTGGGGTCGATAGCTGATCGCAGCGTGGCGGCGGCATCGCGCCCGACTTGTACCGGGTCGTGGGGGGCCGGGCGGAGCTTACGCGCCCCGCCCAGGTTGAACGTGATGACCTGTAGCATTATTGATCGTGCGGGGACGTATCGCGGATAGTAAGCGAATCAAAGTGAACGGTACTGCCCTCATTCACACCCAGCGCCAACGTCCCACCGAGCGTCTCGGCGTTATCCAGCGCATATAAGAACGTGTCGTTTACGAAAAACGCCAGCCGATCCTCAAACGAAACAATAGCGATGTCCATCCAGGGATCGAAAACGGTGTTCTCGTTGCCAGGGAGTGCCCCTTCGTAGAGAATATCTTGCCTCGCTTCGGTGTCGTGCCTCACAATAAAGTTAGCGGTGCCATCGTCGCGGCGCTCGACCACCAGCCGATACCCGATCACGTTGGCCCGGCTGATGGTCGGCGTTGCTCGTGTGACCACATACCCGGCCCCGGCTCCATCCGGGAAACGCATCTGCACCTGAATGTAGAGATCGGTCGAGTTGCTGAAGTTGGCGGTATCCGACCCGCTGCCGAACATCTCGACGCCGATCACATCACGGAACAAGCGCCAGGTGGGGGTGCCGTCGTGGGTCATTTCTAAGTAGCGTTGGTTTTCCGGGTTGGAGGCTAAGTTTTCGATGAACCCCCCGGCGGCGTTTTGCCCCCCGACCCACCAATCATCCGTGCGGAACACTTCGCTGAAGTCCTCGGTTAAGTCGCTGCGTAGCTCGCGGAACACACGTCCCCGGGTTTCCTGGATGAGATCGTAGGCGAAGCGGGCTTCTTCGTTGCTGCTGCGCGAGGTTTCGGTGATCAGCACATCGTCCAGGCGTAAGATGTCGATGTCTGCCGTTTCATATGTGATGCCGCCGGCGGGGGTCAGCACGGGGAGTTGCTCATCGAAGCGTAACACGCCATCCCGATAAATTTGCAGCCGATCCTCAATCGCAACAATGCTCACATCCTCCCATCGGTTGCGGTTGTAGAAGTTGGGCACGCGGTAGCGGCTGAGTTCGTTGCCGGCCCCGTCTAACTGCTGGATGTCCATATCCCCGCCAGACAGCCGGAAGCGGATCATCCCGGCGACACTCTCGCGGATGGTGAAGGTATAGCCGCCGTTTTCGCTGTAGGTGCGTAGCATCAACCGCAAGTTCTGGATCGGCTGAATATCCGGCGAGACACTGGTGGCGCGTTCGAGGCGCAGGTAGCCGTTATCGCCGGCTTGGGCGATGGTGGCGTTACTGCGGTTGGTACTCTCCCATGTCGCCGGGAAGCTGCCGGATTGGAAGTGATCGCTGGCGGGGTCGGCCCGTTGGATGATCAGATCGTCCAGCCGGATCGGGCGGGTGGTGCTGTTGGCCTGGAGCAATATCTGCCCGGCCCCAAGCTGCGGCGCGATCAACGTTTCTTCTGCCATGACCAACTGTTCGTTGAGGTAGATATAAATCCGGGCACCCTCCGTCCATATGCGGACGTTGTGCCAGGTACTCGCCGCCAGGTTTAGCCCGGTAGCCTGGGCCAGCACGCGCTCGGTGCTGCGCTCGAACACATCGGGGGTGGGGTTGTTGCGCTTGAGGATCATCAGGCCGGGGAATATCTCCAGCGCGTGATAGCCCTGGTCGCTAAACTGAAACACGTAGCGCAACCCGGCAGCGGACGGGTCCAGGTTGACGTTAAAGCTCGCCACCACGTCGGAGGTGGTCGCTTCCAGCCATTCCGGTTGGGCTAACCCGGCGACAACGGCGGGGTCGGTAATGCGCCCCTGCCCAACCAGTAGATTCTCGCCACCCTCGTTGATCACCTGCCACACTGCCGGGTTTGCGTCCCAGCTTTGCAGGCTGGCGGCGTCCTCAAAATCAGCGACATACGGCAAGCGCCCGATGCGCGGCGTCGGGGAGGGGGACGGAGTGTTGGTCACTGCCGGGGT
>DAOTUA010000184.1:0-3170 GCA_034437355.1 Anaerolineae bacterium
GGGAGTCCACAGAGGGACTCCCCTACAAGGGCTTATGGTGGACCAATGTCTCGGTATTTGGTTATGCAACTATTTTTTCAATCCACAAAAGCGGCGATAGTGGGGGAGGGGTGGCGCTTTAGCGCCGGGGTGGGGGGCCGGCTGAGCAGTCACGCCAATTACAGTTCATCCCACCATACAAACCCATCCGGTAGATTGGTGGTCCCTACATTGTGACGGGGGCGCGGTTTCGTCTGGGATTTATACGAGGCAGGTGGCGCGTCGGGCAGCATCGGGCGTTCGACGCCCAGCCAACGCCGCGAGCCAAACCGAGTGGGGCTAGGTTGGGCGGAGGTCGTTTCGTACAGGTCATTTTCTCGGATGCTGCGGAGTTGGGCTTGGACCAGGTTGACAATAGCCCCTAACCCCAGAAACAACGTGAGCGCGTTAAGCAGCCATCCGACAAACGGCAGCGACACCACCAATGCCACCACCAACGAGCCAACCACCAGCGATAGGTACAGGTAGCGCATGGTCCCATCGTCTATAAACAGCCAGTGGATCAACCACCGCCCGAAGGCCAAACACACCACCGACCGCGCCACGAAGATCGCCACAAAGTAGAACAGGCTAGCCCCGCCGACATCCAACAGCAGCAACACCACCAGCGCCGCAATCGTCAGGTTGCCGACCTGCACCAACGACAGCGCGAAGATGACCAGCAAACTGACCACCAACGCGATCACCACAATCGGGAATGATAGCAGGAATGCCAACGTCCCTACGCCCAGGCTAGTTAACGGGCGCTGGCGTAAGTTACGGATGGGAGACTGGGTTAAACCCGGCGCAAACACCAAGCCTAACGCGCCGACAACCGCCAGCGTCGCGAACTCGCGTAGCCCATCCATCAGGTAACGCCCGACAGCGCGGCGTACTGTGTCCTCATCGCTCAGATTGACGATCTGTGGCTGCTGAGAGATGTCCTCGAAAAACGTATTGCCCGTTACAATATCGGTTGGGATGGTGCTAGCGGTTGGTGAACGGTAGCGCAGCGTCCCGCCGATGTTCGCCTCGTCTGCCACACGCAAGCCGGGGTCTACCAAACTCAGTTCAACCGGCAGCGGGATAAACAGCGTCTCCAGTTGGGCGGTGCCGTCGGTGTCGTTGGCGTCGCCAACGTCGGCGGTTACGTCCCCGGCTACATCCCCGCCTAACTCCAGCGCCACCCCCCAAAAACTGATCTCACCGCCGACCTGCCCCTGTGAAATCAGTTGGTAGCCCACGGCGATGATGCTACCGGGTAAGGTTGTCCCAGCAGACAAACGGGTACTCATGGTCAGGCTAAAAATATCGGCAACATCGGTTTCAAAGGTGCTGCCCTCGTGCAGGTTGAGAACCACCCCAATGTAGTGCAAATCCTCGCGGACGGTGCCGTGCAGGTCTAGCTGCCCACCTAACAGGTAAATGCCATCGGCTACGGTCCCGCGAATGTCGGTGTTGGTGGCCGCGCCGATCAGGTTGCCCTCTAGCGTTCCGTCGATGGTGAGCTGCTGGCAGAAAACGAAAACCGTCCCAACGAGGGTTTCATCGGCGGCAATCCGACAGTTATCCCCCTGGATCAATTGCCGGGCAGAAACCGTGCCCACAATAGATAATAGGGCACTAAAAACCAGCAGATACCGGACGCGGCGTTTGAGCATGGGGTGTGAGTCGCTTCTCTCGTATACACGGATAAGAGCTACCTTTTCATTGTAGAACTCTCGTCGTTCATTGCCAATTGTCGGTTCTTCTGGCATCATGTGAAACATAACTTTTAGCGTGACGACTCAGGTAGATATACAACATCGTGGGATTTCACCATACACCCCACCAAACCTTACGCATTTTGAATTTCACACAGAACGTTTATTATCAATATAGCTTGTGGGAAAGTGCAGACAATGACAGATCAAAAAGAAACCAAAGAAACGGATATCATGGGGGAAGGGGCCACCCCAGAACCACCGGAAGATTTTTCTGGTGAGGCGGTCGCCATCCCGGAGGAGATTTATTTGGAGGTCGGGCAAGGGGCGAGCAAAACAGAGATACGCTTAAAGTTTCAGAAAATGCAGTTGTTGGTTGGGCGGCAACCGGAAGATGACGAGATCGGAGTCGATATGAACCCATATGGCGCGTTCGAGAACGGGGTTTCGCGGCGTCATGCGGCTTTCATCCGGCGCACGGAAGGGCTATTCATCGAAGATTTGGGCAGCACCAACGGCACCCGCATTAACGGGTTTACGATCTCAGCGAATAAGGCTTACCGTTTACGCAACGGCGATGAGATCGAATTTGGGCGGCTGCGTACAAAAATCCGCATGAAAGAATAGGCCAATTACGCCCCCCCCACCTTTTGCGAGGGATCGCGGATTTCAAAGGCGCTTGTGTGCGGTTGCATCGCCTCCGCTAGTTGGAGCAAGAACGCCATTTCCTTGGCCCGTGCCAACGGCTTATAGGCCATCTCTGCCGGGTAGGTGGTGTCCTCGTCAAGGGACGGGTGGACCACCAACTCGATCAAGCCGTTTAACCCCATCATGGTTTTGACCAATTGATCCGGTTGAAAGTTCATCCAAGCCTGAACACTGGCAATATAGTCTGGCGTGATTTTTAAGTTATCCGGGCGGAATAGCTCGGCGGGTTGTTGCACAAAAAAGTTATACGGGATAACCGTACTGGTGGTTTCAAAAGCACGCACCCATTGAATCGCATAGTGATCGGCCAGGTCTAAGACGATATAGCGCAGCGCGGGCAGGATGTGAAAGTGCATGTGTGTTGTCAGGTGTTGTGGCGGGTACCCCATGTGTTGGATGAACGATTCGACCTGGGCGTTCATCTCCGCTTCGGCTGCTTGTAACCATATATCGGACGGAAAAACCGACCGGGTAAATAGCACCGTTCGCGGTTGGAAGCGCCCGTCCGCCTGGGTTAACCCGGCCTGGGGGGGGATGTCGGTTAGCGGGTAGCCGTCGGTCAGGTTGAGGTGAACGCCCAGGTTTAACCGTGGGGCCTGTCGGAACAGGCGCAACGCGTGATCGATGGCAGAGAAGTTCATCATCATCGTGGCCGTCGTTAGCAGGCCGCGTTGGTACAGGTCGTAAGCAGCCTGGTTAATGCCCTCCGATAGCCCGCAGTCATCGGAGGGCATTAACCAG
>DAOTUA010000185.1:0-5107 GCA_034437355.1 Anaerolineae bacterium
CTCTCCCAGTGCCAAAGGCACGTTTGGGAGAGGGGTTGGGGTGAGGGCTGAGTAGTTACGAAAATCGAAGATTTTCACAGCTAAAGTTTTGGTCAAGCTTTTGCAAAAGCTTGTGGGGGTTCGGGGGTGAAACCCCTGAGCAGCTGAGCAGTTACCTGGAAAGAAAGAACAGAAAGGCATAAAGTTAAGAAAAAACTGCTATTTTGCATCGAGCGTATGATATATTGTTGAGATGATCAATCAAATATGGAGTATCCTATGAAACTCGGATTTGCACTTGGTGGGGGCGGCGCTCGTGGGAGTGCCCACATCGGCGTTTTACAGGAACTTGCCACCCTGGGCCTAAAACCGGACTTGGTAACCGGGACCAGTATCGGCGCGTTGATCGGCGCGTTGCTGTGTGCCGGGATGTCTTTAGAAAAGATCGAGCAGCATCTACGCGACTTCAAGCCCAGCACGATGTACGCGCTACCGGATAACGAGCCGTCGATAGGATCGCTGAGCAACATCGAAAAGAACCTGGAACGTATCTTTGACGAACACTACAGCGACAAATTCCAGGATCGCGACACCACCCGCCCGCAATTCTCCGATTTGGATATTTCGCTGGCAGTCATCGCGACCGACTTAGTTACCAAGCGCGAAGTTGTATTAGATTCCGGCGATCTCATCCAGGCGGTGATGGCCTCTATTGCGATCCCGGTTTTGTTCCCGCCCATCAAAATTGGGAACTGGGAGCTGGTCGATGGTGGGATCATGAATAGCGTACCGTTCGACGTGGCCCGCGCACGCGGTGCTACCCATGTCATCGCGGTTGATCTGGGTAACGCTGCCCCCTACGGCACCCCCCCAGAAAAACCCATGCCACGCCCGGACGGAAACCTGTTCGGCATTAGCTGGTCGGATATGATCGACGGTAGCTTGTTCGACCGGGCGCTATACCAGGCCGCCCGCGATCCGTTATGGAGTGTGGTCACAGCGATTTTTGATATTGTGTCGGATAATTCCGTTAAGCTGCGGTTGGCTATTTCGCCGCCAGATGTGCTGTTACGGCCCAATATCGGGACCATCGGTATTTTAGACTTCCACACGATTGAGGGCGGCATCGAAGCCGGGCGCAAGGCCGTTCACCGCGAGGCCCACAAGATCGAAAAACTCATCACCGAAATTACACAAGCCCCCGACCTTCCGGCGGGCGAGTGATCGCGCTGTTTTGGCACCGCATAACCGCGCCATATTTTCATTGAGTATCACGGCGGCGGGGCTGGTCGCGCTAGCATCGACGGATGTGTGGGCGCTGCCGGCAACGCTGGCGACGGCGGGTTACCTGCTGGCACTCGCCCTGATCGCGTTGGTGCGATTATTGGGCTGCCCACTGCCGGATGCCGTCGGCGTTGGGCTGTGGGGGCTAGCCCCGCTTATGCTGATTGTCGCGGCCTACAGCCCGGTCGGGTGGCCCTTGTGGACACGCAGCTTAATGTTGCTCGCGCTAGCTATGCTGACGCGCCCCGTCCCCCGCTACGACCGTTTGCTAACGGTTGCGGTCGCGTTCACGCTCTCGGTGGGGGCCACGTATGCGCTTGATCGGGCGGTTGGCGCGATCAGCGGCGGGCGACAGCCGGGCGGGTTGGTGTTCCCCCGGTTAAGCTCGGTTCACTATCGCACGGTAGAGTTTGAACACCGCGTATTCATCAACACTTACGGTTTTCGCGGGCGCACAGCCGACCTCTCCGCGCCGGCAGGCTGCCGGGTGATGCTACTCGGTGATTCGTTCACGTATGGGTGGGGCGTCGCCTATCCCCATACCTGGGGCGCACAACTCGCGGACGCGCTCCAAGCGGGCGGCACCGATGCGCAGGTATTCAATCTGGGCGTACCGGGCGGTGGCACAGCAGACTACGCCGCGATTGCCGAGGTCGCCGCGCCGATCTTACAACCCGATGTGATCGTGATCGGCGTATTGCAGGGCGATGATATGCGGCAGGTCACGCGGGAAGCGGGCATCTACCCCCGGTCGTTAACGTTCGGGGAACAGGTGAAGCCGTCGCTTGTGGCCGATTACGTCACATTCCACTATCCATTTATCGCAGAACGAACGCTGCTGCGCCGCCTGAGTGCGAACGCCATCCGCCGGGCATGGGCCAACACTGCCGCCGCCTTCATCAATAGCCACGACGACACCCAGCAAGCCCGCTATGCCGCGCTCCCCGCCGAGATACGCGGCTGGTTCGAGGCCGGGCAGGTCAGCCCACATTTTATTCAGTTGGCCATGTCTGCGCCGGATTACTGGACCTGGCCCACCCAACCGCCGCAGACGCTCGCGTCGTTTGTGGAGATGATGGCGGGGCATTTCCGGTTGATAGCGAGGGCGGCACCAACCGCACAAACCCTGGTTGTATCCGTGCCGTATGGGGCTTATACCCAACCGGAGGCACACGCCGCGCTGCAAACGCTCGGCTTTGATATGCCCGAATCGTTACTTAGTAACACACACGTCGATCAGGCTATTGCGGATGCTGCCAACGCTGCCGGGCTGCCGTTCGTGCGTGTGACAGGTACCTTCCGCACAGCGGAGGCGCTCGCGTTTTACCCCGTCGATGGGCATTTCAACGCCACCGGTAACGCGCTGATGGCGGCGGCGCTGGTGCCGTCCCTGCGGGCGGCGTGTTTGGGTATCTCATAATTTATGTGTGGCTGTTGGGTTGGCAGTATCAACCCCGCCAGAGCTAACAGGTGAGATTTTTCTCAATTGACGGTACTATGGACTGTATCGTTAAACGATTCTAAGGAGTAACGCATTGGATTTATTTGAATACCAAGGAAAACAATTTTTCCAGCAGTACGGCATTAAGACGGTCCCTGGTGGGATGGCGAAAACCGTTGACGACGCGGTAAAAGTGGCCGATGAGATCGGCTACCCAGTCGCGGTCAAAGCACAGGTGCAGGTCGGCGGGCGCGGTAAGGCCGGCGGCATCAAGATCGCTAACAATGCCGAGGAGTGCCGCCAACATGCCGCTGCGATTCTTGGTATGGATATCAAAGGCCATACGGTTTACACCCTATGGATCGAAAAAGGCGTCGATAACATCAAGGCCGAGTATTACGCCTCTTTCACGTTAGATCGATCCGCTAAGCTGGACCTGGGGATGCTCTCGGCAGAGGGGGGCGTGGAGATCGAAACGGTTGCAGAGGAAAACCCGGACGCCATCGCCCGCATCTACCTGAACCCGGTCAAGGGGTTAGACGAGGCCACGGCCCACGAGTGGGTGCAAGCCGCCAACCTGGACCCCACCGCTGAGGATGGTGTGGTCGAGATTCTGATGAAGCTCTATACCGCCTACCTGAAGGGTGACGCCGACCTGACCGAGATCAACCCGCTGGTGCTAACCGACGATGGCGACGTGATCGCGCTGGATGCGAAGGTCAGCCTGGATAACGCGGCGGCGGTCCGTCACCCGGAATGGGCAGAATTTGAGCGCCCCCCCATCTTAGACGAGCGCGAGAGGCAAGCCAGCGAATACGGCCTGCAATACGTCGGCCTAGACGGGCAGATCGGCATCCTGGCTAATGGCGCGGGCCTGGCGATGTCTACGTTAGATATTGTGCAGCAGGTCGGCGGTAGTCCGGCTAACTTCCTGGATATTGGCGGCGGGGCCAAAGCGGATTTAGTCGCCAATGCGCTGACCGTCCTCTATGGCGACGACAACGTGAAAGCCGTGTTTATCAATATCTTCGGCGGCATCACACGCGGCGAAGAAGTCGCTGCCGGGATTGTGGAGGGGATGAGCCGCGTTGAACTCAAAGCACCGGTGGTCGTGCGTTTAGACGGCACCAACGCCAACGAGGGCCGCGCTATCATTGATGAGGCCATCAACGATAATCGTTTCGGTGGCATGTTATACCGCGAGGACACCATGCTCACCGCCGCCAACAAAGCCGTTGAAATCGTAAAAGGAGTCAATTAGATGGCGATCTGGGTAGATGATAGTACAAAGGTGGTTGTGCAGGGCTTAACCGGCAGCCAGGGGCGCTATTACGGCCTGCTCAACCGGGACTACGGGACGCAGGTTGTCGCGGGGACCAACCCGCGCAAAGCCGGGACCGATGTAGACGGCATCCCGGTTTATGCCAGCGTCAAAGATGCGATGGAGCAGGCCGGGGCGAATACGTCTTTTGTGATTGTCCCCGCACGGTTTGCCAAGGACGCAGTTATGGAAGCCGCCGAAGCCGGGATCAAGGTGATCGTCTGCGTGACGGAACACATCCCCGCTAAAGACCAGGCCATGATGTACAACGAGTTAAAACTCAATTACCCGGATGTGCGTCTGCTTGGGCCGAACTGTGCCGGGATTATCTCGCCGGGGATGTGCAACATTGGTTTTACGCCGGGGCATGTGGCGAAGGCGGGCGGGCCGGTCGGCGTTGTGAGCCGATCCGGGACGTTGGCTTATCAGACATTGTTTGAACTGACCGAGGCCGACATCGGGCAGACAACTTGTGTCGGCATTGGCGGCGATCCGGTCCCCGGTACCAGCTATATCGACTGTCTAGCCGCGTTCAAAGCGGACCCGGAAACCAGGGCGATTGTGATGATCGGGGAGATCGGCGGGAGCGCAGAAGAAGAGGCGGCGGAGTGGATCGCGGCCAACATCGACCCCGACGACACACCGATTGTCGCTTATATCGCTGGGGTGACGGCCCCCTCCGGTAAACGGATGGGCCACGCCGGAGCGATTGTCTCTGGGGGTAAAGGCACCGCTAAGGGCAAGATGGACGCGCTAAGCGCGGTCGGGGTGCGGGTTGCACAAAACCCAACCGAGATCGGCCCGTTAATGAAGCAAGCCCTCCAAGAAAAGGGCCTGCTCTAACGCGACCTAAATGACAAGTTGATGCGGGAGGGTACAGCAGCCCTCTCACACCTTCGGCCCTGTTCACCTTGCTGTGATCTGGGTGTGTTCAAGCGAAATACCTGAGTTGTAACGTAACTACTCAGGTACTAAACACATCTTACGGTATCGCACCCGCCCTCACCCCCTAAATCCCCCTCTCCCACAGCTTCGCGGGGAGAGGGGGACTTCTCATCGCGTGATTTAGCCCCTCTCCCAGT
>DAOTUA010000186.1:0-5908 GCA_034437355.1 Anaerolineae bacterium
GCCCGATCCGCATCTTATAATCCGGCCCGGAGTATCTGCCAGTACCGCCGCAACCGTTCCCGCCGTAGTTCCGGCTTATGCCGCAGCCCCCATTTGACCGCTTCAACCATCGCCTGCCACACAAACCCCGCCGTGAGGATTCCACGCAGCATCACCGCCACCCCCCGCCCGTGATGCTTCTCGAAGTAGCACACCTTTGATCGATTAAATTGCAATATTGCGAAGGCCCCGGCCTGTTCGGTACTCTGCCCGCCGTAATGCGTGACCTGCACCCCGCCCACGTACACCACACCCCACCCCGCCGCCTTAGCTCGCTTGCACCAGTCCATTTCCTCGAAATACATCACAAACCCCTCATCCAACCCGCCGATAGCCTCATACACCGTTCGCCGGGCTAACAGCGCGTGCCCCTGCACCCAATCGACCGCCACCGTCGCCGCATCATCGGCCTGTGCCACATAATAGCGATCCAACATCCTTCGCGGCGCATACGGCTGTAAGGGCGTACTCTCGAAGAAGCCGGTCGCCACAGTGGGGAACCGCCGCCGGGACGATTGCGTCGATCCGTCCGGGTTCAGCGTGTGCGGCCCAACAATCCCCACCCCCGGATGATTTTCTAAGTAGCGCACCAACCCCGCCAGCATCCCCTCATGCACGACTGTATCCGGGTTGAGCAACATCAGGTAGCGCCCCCGCGCCGCCGCCAACCCGATGTTATTCCCCCGTGTAAACCCGACGTTTTCATCCTGGGGGAGTAGCTTTACCCACCCGTGATCCGCCTGCACACGCTGCACGGTGTCATCCTCACTCGCAGAATCCACTACGATCACCTCTAACGCCAAGCCGCCCCCATGCGCCCGAATGCTACGCAAACAGGCATCTAACAGGTTCCCCACGTTCCAACTAACAATCACAACCGATACGTCGATCAACAGCCTACCCTAGCCCGAACAACCGCTGCGCATTCGCCGTCGTGATGCGCCGCATCTCATCCACCGGCACACCATGTACTGTCGCTAGCCGATCCACAATCAACGGGATATACGATGGTTCGTTACGTTTGCCTCGGTGGGGGTGCGGCGTCAAGAACGGGCCGTCCGTTTCCACCAATAGTCGATCCAACGGTACCGTTGCCGCCACCTGTCGCAACTCCGGCGCGTTCTTGAACGTTAGCGGGCCAGTAAACCCCAGGTAGAACCCGGCTTCTAGCGCCCGATCCGCGTAGGCTTGCGGCGCAGAAAACGAATGTAACACGCCGGGGCGGTCTCTCAGCTTGCCTGGGAGTGTTGTCACCCACGCCTCAAGCACCGGCAGTACATCCGCGCTGGCCTCGCGGTTATGGATGATCACCGGGAGTTCGAGCCGGGCCGCTAAACCCAATTGCGCCCGGAACGCCCCCGCCTGCACCTCCGGCAGCGACTTATCCCAATAGTAATCTAGCCCGATCTCACCGACTGCCACGACCTTCTCGTTTGCCAGTGCCAAGCCTTCGATCCACGCCAGTTCGTTATCGTCCCAACCTGCCGTGCTGTTCGGATGCACCCCCACCGCCGCATATACCCCCTCATAAGACGCCGCCAGCGCCACCGCCGCCTCGGAGCTAGCCCGGTCGATCCCCGGATTGATCACCCGCGTCACGCGCGCCTCGGCAGATCGTGCCAGCACCGCGTCGCGGTCCGCGTCGTAAGCCTCAAAGTTCAGATGGCAGTGTGTGTCGATTAACATTATAGGTTATGCAGGGCTTTAAGCTGTTTCAGGTCGGATTCAACCATCATCTCAATCAACTTCTCAAAACTGACTTGCGGCTCCCAGCCCAGTTTTTCCCCGGCTTTGCTGGGGTCCCCAATCAGCAAATCAACCTCCGCCGGGCGCATAAAACGCGGGTCCTGTGTGACGTAATCTTTCCAGTTGAGGTCCACGCAATCGAACGCGATTTCAACCAGACGTTGCACCGTATGCGTTTCTCCAGTCGATATTACAAAGTCATCCGGTGTATCCTGCTGTAACATTAACCACATCGCCTTGACGTAATCCCCCGCAAAACCCCAATCGCGCTGCGCATCCAGGTTGCCGAGTGGCAGCACCTCCGCTAAACCGAGCTTGATCCGTGCGGCGTGATATGTCACCTTGCGCGTGACAAACTCTAACCCGCGCCGGGGCGACTCGTGGTTAAACAGAATCCCGCTAGTGGCGTGCAGGTTATAACTTTCGCGGTAGTTAATCGTGATCCAATGCCCATAAACTTTAGCCACCCCATACGGGCTACGCGGGTAGAAGGGCGTGGTTTCCCGCTGCGGGACCTCCTGCACCTTCCCGAACATCTCACTGCTAGATGCCTGGTAAAAGCGAATGTCGCGGTCTACCTGTAAGATCGCATCCAGCAGCCGCGTGACCCCTATCGCCGTCACATTCCCCGTGAAAACCGCCTGATCCCACGACGTTTGCACAAAGCTCTGTGCCGCCAAATTATAGACCTCTTGCGGGCGGGCGATCTGTAACGCCTTTACCAAACTAGCAGAGTCCAGCATATCGCCAGAAATCAACTTGATATTTTCCTGAATATGGTGGATGCGCTCATAATTCAGCGTACTGCTGCGCCGGACCAGGCCATACACTTCATAGTCCATACTCAATAAAAACTCCGCCAGGTAAGACCCATCCTGCCCGGTAATACCGGTAATCAATGCACGTTTTGTCATAATCTACCCACACACCATCAACCGTGTGTGCGTCTCCTTTCATGTATTTGGTTAGGATGCCGCTTCTTCAATCCGCTTGCGACAATCGTTAAGAATATCTGCTAGCGACTGTTGAAAACTGATCGTGGGGGACCACCCGGTTTCCTCTTGCAGCCGAGACGTATCCCCTAACAAAATCGGGATGTCTACCGGGCGTAAGCGGGCTTTATCGACCCTGATCTCAATCTTTTGCCCCACCTGCGCGATCAAAACGTCCAACAGTGCCCGGATTGTATACGCCTTCCCAGAGGCCACATTGTACACCTGTCCCGGTGTCCCTTGCTCCAATATCAGCCGGTACGCCGCCACAATATCACGCACATCGGTAAAATCGCGCTTAGCAGATAAATCACCGACTTCAATCACCGGCGGCTGGCTCCCCGCTTCGATCTTGGCGATCTGCATCGCAAACGCTGGGGCCACAAAGCGGGCGTTCTGCCCCGGCCCAAAGTGATTAAACGGGCGTGCCCGCATAATTGGCAGGTTGTGGCTTGTATGATATTGCAGCGCGAGCATATCCTGCGTTACTTTGCTAACGCTATATGGGCTAGATGGGCGTAAAGGTAACTCCTCGCTCATCGGTACTTGCCCCGGCCCGACCACACCGTAAACTTCCGCTGAACTCACCGCCAGCATACGCGGCGCAATCCCGGCTTGGATGCAGGCTGTCGTCAGGTTCAACTGTGATCGCACATTGCTCTCAATTGTCTCCCAGGGGTGGCTAAACGAACGCGGTACAAATGCCTGTGCCGCCAAATGATAGATATATTCCGGCTGTATCTCCTTGATCAGCCGATACACCGCCGATTCATCACGCAGATCAACCTGATGACAATGCGCAAAATCATGCTTTAGCGCACTGGTAAAAACTGTCCCATGAATGACGGCGCTTGGGTGTTGCGTCGCAATGTGATTTGCCAGGTGCCCGCCAACAAATCCGCTAATGCCTGTAATAAGTACGCGCACGTCGCCTTTTCCATTCGCTAGCTCCGATAACGGGAGCATTATATCGAAAATGGTCGGCTGTGCTAGGCATAGCTATTCGGTTGTGATGAAATCGGGGTTGGCGGAGACCTGGTAAACTCGCATAGAAGGGCACCCGCAGGTCCCCCAATGTTCTCATCGCGCTATGCCTTAACCTTCTGCTCGTTACGCTCGCTTTCCATGCGCACCAACTCGCGCCGTAAGGTCTTACCAACCGCCGTTTTGGGGAGTTCGTCCACAAAAGCGTAACGGCGCGGCACCTCATAGCCAGCCAGGTTATCCGAACAGTGATCGATTAGCTCTTGCTCGGTGACGCTCTGGCCGTTCTTCACCACCACCCACGCCTTGAGCGCCTCTTGACCCTCGTTCCTTGGATGCGGGATCGCCGCGACCGCTACTTCCTGCACCGCCGGATGCTCCGATATGGCACGCTCAACATTGGTCGGGTAAACGTTAAACCCGCCGATCAGCGCCATATCTTTCTTACGATCCACAATATAAAAGTAGCCCTGCTCATCCATTTTGGCGATGTCGCCCGTATATAGCCACGTCTTACCGTCTTTTTCACGCAGTGTCTTTTCCGATTCTGTTGGCATTTTGTGATAGCCTTGCATGATGATCGGCCCGGCCATCAATAGCTCGCCAATCTCCCCGACCGGTACGTCGGTCTCCTCATCTTCCAGGCTCACAATGCGCATATCCATATCCGGGAACGGCAGCCCAATTGACCCCGTTCGATTCTCGCCTCGCAACGGGTTACAGTGGGTTGCGGTCGGGGCCTCGCTCATCCCGAAACCCTCCATGATCACACTGTTGCTTAATCGTTCAAACTCGCGTTTGGTCGCCGACGGCAACGGTGCAGACCCGCTAATACATGCCCGCACCGACCGCAGGCTATACGTGCCATCCTGCACATCTTCCCGCTTGTTAATGGCGTTGTACAACGCCGGCACGCCCATAAATAGCGTCGGCTTAAACGTGTCAATCGTATCTAGCACGTCCGTAATGTCCCGCGCATTCGGCACCAGGTATACCGGCGCACTCAAACCCACCGCAAAGCACAGAACCGCCACCATCCCAAACACATGAAACATCGGGATCGCCCCCAGAAGCGAATCCTCAATCGTGCCATCCGCCCCCAAAAACGCCTTACACATCAGCGTATTTGCCACCAACGCGCTATGCTTAGACGTCGCCGCCTTCGATACGCCCGTTGTCCCCCCCGTATACTGGAACAACGCCAGATCATCCGGCGATACATCAACCGCGCACGTTTGCCCCCGGTAACGCGCCAGCACATCTTGGAACCAGTGATCACCCGCCTGCAACGACTCGACGTAATGCCCTTCCTTCTTTTCCTTTGCCAGCGTAAACAGTACCTTGGCTAACCCCGGCAAATACTCCTTGATGTTGGCAACAATCACATGCTCCAACTTGGTTTCGGGCCGAATCCGGTTCACCTGGTCGTAAAACATCGTCAAGCAGATACAAAACCGAGCATCGCAATTATTGATCTGAAACTGCATCTTCTTATCCGGGTAAGTCGGGTTGGTTGCCGCAACCACTCCCCCCGCTTTCAGTATCGCAAAAAAGCTGACCACAAACGCAACACAATTCGGCATCACGACCGCCACACGCTCGCCCTTTTGTAGCCCCATATCAACCAACGCCGCCGCCATACTCTCGGATGCGGCTTCTAGTTCGGCATAACTCAATTCGGTATGTAAACGGCCCAATTTGCCCAAAACAGACGGCAAGCGGGTACTTGTCACCAGGGCTGTATTCGTCGGGTTATCGCGGGCCGCCTCTCGCAAAAAGTCCGGCAGTGTTATATCTGGGTATGGTTCCAGGCTTGCCGGAACCCCGTCATCATAGCTTTTAGTCCAGGGTCTTTCTGCGTAAGTTACCATAATTAAAATGTCTCTCCAGAAAAAAATTAAATATGTATTAAATTCACACAAACAAGTATAGCTTAACCCGATAAGATTCGTCAATTTGATTTTGTTTAGAGGGGTGTATTTCAGATTATACGCCTGATGTGAAATAGCGGATTTACGCTTTTTGTCCACTTTTTCGTAACTACTCAGGTACTAAACACATCTTACGGTATCGCACCCGCCCTCACCCCCTAAATCCCCCTCTCCCACAGCTTCGCGGGGAGAGGGGGACTTCTCATCGCGTGATTT
>DAOTUA010000187.1:0-10878 GCA_034437355.1 Anaerolineae bacterium
TCGTAGTCGAAGAACACATCATAGCCGTAGCGGGTCAGGTTGTCGTACACAGCGCGGGCGGTGAAGATGTTGGTGCGGCGGTAGCTGATGAAAACCGTCTTTTCGATTTGCTTCATAGATGGGCATCCCGGTTCATTGGTGAGGCTGATAATATCACAGTATATTATATACGATACCCACCATCCGGTTCAGGTCTATTTTCAGATTAATCATCAGGCTGAACAGCGGTACATGGTCGCTTTGGTAGCCATTGCAGCGGTCAGCTTGCCCTTGCACAGATGCGGGCTTTCCGTTTTATGTAGGCATTTAGCCCTCGCCCCAGTCCAGGAGGCGATCAAGACACCTGGATTGCTCTGAATTTACTGGTTATAGATTCGCAATGAGCCTGCCGTAATCGGCATGTGAACCAATCCAGAACCACACAATCGTATCCCCTTGGACGACACCCAACGTCCCATACTGAAGGCTAACGCGCGCTGAGCAAATCGGTTTGGTCGAATGAATCCGTTTGAAATTTAGGCTCGGGTGATTCGGATTGGCAGCGAACAGCCGATAGGCCTTCCTCGCCTGCGTCCGCACATCGGCTGGCAGGTCACGATACGGCTTGAGAAAGCGTTCGTTGATGCGTGATTTCACGCTAGCGCGTCCGGATCGAGGAGATCGGTTTTATCCGCAAGTAAATCAGCCAGTGCTTCATCAGCTAACTGCTCAAGCTGCAACTGTGATTTGGCAAATGTCGTGTCCCACCGCACATCGTCGTTGAGTTTATCGAGAATCCACTGGACCATTGCATCCTGTTGGTTCTCTGACAGTTTGTTGAGTTCAGTGATTGCCTGTTTAAGTAATCCGCTCATCGTATTTTATGCCTCAAGGTCACACTTTTCAATCTATGCAATCATACCACATACAGGAGAAATCTATCATGACAGACCAGAACACCACCCCGAATCGCATTTTCAAGATCGGCGCAACCACCATCGTTGCCGATGAAACCACCGCCCAACTGGACAAGGAACAGGTGCGGGCGCTGCTCAAATCGTCTTATCCCGAAGTGGCCCACGCCATCATCCGCGAGCGCACACTGAACGACGGCACCGAATGTTGGGACTTTATCGCCAAAGCCGGTCGGAAAGGTTAAACATGACCGCTAACAATCTACGCGATGTGCTTCTGGGGCTACCGGAACTGACGCTGATCGGAACGGGACTGTTGGAGGCATCGACCGGATTCTTTCCGGTGGACCTCCCCCGCGACACGCTGCGCGAGGCGGTGACCGATCAGCTGACCCACATGGGTTACAGCGGACGCGGCGACTGGTCCCCTTTGGCTGCTTCTCTGTGGACCATTATGGTTCTCCCTCACTTTATGTGAAAGTGACGGAGAACCGGTTTGGAATGCAATCCCAATCTATGTCACTAGAAAAATTTGAAGCAATCGCCCTGGCCCGACGGGGCGTTGGTGGTTTGACAAGATGGCATGTATAATAGCGGTGTGAAATGATGCCAATACAACTTAAAGAAAATACTATGCGCCGCCTATTCAAGCGTTTTGCCCTGTGGTTGCTGATACTGGCTCTGGTTGGGGTTGTCTATGCCACACCCAATCAACAACAAGTAGAGAATATCACCTCGTTTACGTCCGCCATACGCGCCGACTTAGAACTCGCCGCCAACGACGCGCTAGGCCAGGGGGTGCGCCCCCCGGACTGGACCGCCAATATTGATCGGACCGACCCCAACTACATTACCGACCTGTGGTTCGATAAAGAACTGTTGGCGAATGCGGTCTTGGGCGATGGCACACGCCCGCCCGCCTGGTTAAGCATCACCGCCGAACGCGCCGAGATCGTCGCCCGTAATACGCGCTACGACCTCGAACTGCTGGCGGATAACATCTACGGTGGGCAAGATTTGCGCCCGCCGGTATGGAGTGGGGCCGACGCGCTCTATCGCTGCCCGCGCAATGTGCAGAACTTAAACGCGCTCATGTCCGATTTCTATAGTTTCTCGCCGGATGTCTCGCTGGATGACTTTGGGTTCTGTACGCTATTGCAGGACGAACTCCAGGCGGCGGTATTAGAAACCAACGGGCTAGACCTGACCGGGCAGGCGCTAGACGACGCGATCCTGGCGACACGTGGCGACCTGGAACGGCTGGCTAACGAAGTCTACGGTGTCAATAGCCGTCCGTTGGGCTGGGCTGGCAACACCGACCCGGACTCGCCGCTACTGCTGCCGGATACCTACGAGGACCTGCGCATCATCGCTGATGAAACGCTCGGTAGCGGCGTGCGTCCGCCGGAGTGGATCGGGCGTCAGACGGAATCCAGCGTCGAAACCTGGCGCAACCTGCGCTACGACACGGAACTACTGGCAGATGCCATCATCCCGACTTTCCCATCTATTGAGGGCGAGCGCCCGCGCGGTTGGCAAGGCACGGACCCGCTGCGCACCTGCTCGCCATCGGTTCAGGATGTGGTTATCGTGCTAGAATCTCAGTTTGCAGACGATGAGGAAACCCCCTTCAACCGTGAGTTATTCGTGGGCGAAATGCCGTACTGTGCCACTATCGAAGCGGAGGCCAACCTGTTTGCCGAGCGCCGCCCCCCGACCGAGACTGAGCGCCAAACCCTGTTCGCGGAGAATACGTTTACGTATGAATCCGATTATGCGTTTACCTACCTGGATACAACCGCCCTTGAATATATGGGCGTGATGCCGCGTGGGACACGCTTCCGGGCGTGGTATCGCAACTTCAACGAGTCTACCATGATGTTTGTTAGCGGGCAGGACTTCGCGGTTTACATCGACCGGCGCTGGACGGACATGCCGCAAGATGTGTTTGACCGGCTTCCCACCCTAGAGGGGATCGCGCCGGTCACGTTCTGCGATGCGCCCTGGTGTGATGGCCCCGGCCCCACCCCAACGCCGACTGGTGGCGCTCTGGAGGCGTTGCTAGCGGTGCGAACCCCGGTCATCGAACCAACAGTAGACCCACAAACCCAACTGAGTACCGAAGATAAAACGCTGGTCAACTTTGAACACGTCGAGATCACCTACTTGAATGATAACCTGCAAACCCAGCGGGCACAGGTCGCGTTACGGTTGTGTGAAGAG
This sequence comes from Anaerolineae bacterium, assembly GCA_034437355.1. Taxonomy (GTDB): domain Bacteria; phylum Chloroflexota; class Anaerolineae; order Aggregatilineales; family Phototrophicaceae; genus DAOTTY01. The sequence goes on from DAOTUA010000187.1 coordinate 3,117, forward strand.
CCGCAGCGGATCACCTGTGAGGAAGTGACCAACGTCTACGATAACGCGGCAGATGCACCGATCCCGGTGATTAGCCAGCAGAACGGGCGCAACGTGTACGAGTTCTCGTATGGGTACACCTCGAACCTGATCATAGAGAGTGCTACGCTGCGCTCGAATGATATTTTCGTGAGCGACCCGACCTTGCCGCGCAATTAGATTGTGGTGATAGATGCAATGTAACGTCACAGGTGGGGATAGCATATCGTGGGGTGCGGGGGCGCTGTCTCCGCACTTATAGGATGCTCGACAGGTTGGTGAGGTCTGGCAGCAGCGGGGCCGCGTGATCGCCGTCGATGAGGTGGCGGTTACCGGAGGCGGCGTTATCGACCGCGAGCAGGCGTCGGCCTTGCCTGGTGGCGGCGCGGGCGGTGTGCATACTGCCGCCGTTGGTGGCGGTTTCTACCACGATCACCGCGTCACTCAACCCACTGATCAGGCGGTTACGGGCGACTAACCAGGGCGTGGCCACGGTGGTATCCGGCGAGACTTCCGCCAATAGCGCCCCCCGCGCCTGGACCTCAGCGGCGAGATCGGTGTGTTGCGCCGGGTAGATGCGCCCCACACCACACCCCAATACCGCCATTGTGCGCCCGTTAGGGGCATCCAGTGCGCCCCGATGCGCGGCAGCGTCTACCCCGAACGCTAACCCACTCACCACGACATACCCGGCGGCCCCTAACAAATACCCCAACTGATAGGCGACCTTTCGCATGGGGGCGGATGGGTTGCGGGTCCCTACGACGGCGACGGTGGCGGCGTCATCTGGGGGTATGTCGCCCTGTACAAACAGAACCGGGGGCGGGTCGGGGAGGGGGGGGGCCAAGCGCGATGGATAGGGCGGGACATCGTACACCAGCGTTTGCACGCCCGCCGCCTGCCAGCGTTGCAGGTCGGTATTGACGGCTGTCAGGTCGGTTTGGCGGATGGCGGTTACGGTTTTTTGCCCGACACGCCGCACCTGTAGCAGTTCGGCGTCTGTGGCGTCAAAAACAGCGGTGGCACTCCCAAAGCGTGTGATCAGGGCTTGTAGGGTCGCGGTGCCCATGCCGCGTATCTGGCTTAATGCGACCCATGCCACATCTATCACAGGTTAATCTTCCTCGTAGTATTCGACAATCGAAAGCAGCATCGCATTGTTAAAATGGTTGACTTGTTGCAGTAACTTGGCCCAGTCGTGTTGGTTGCTGGGGGCGCTCACTTCGGACCAACTCAAGACGGACTCCATGACAAAGTCGCTGAAGTAGAAGAAGCCGCGAACCGCGTTTGGGAGGCTCATCTCGTCGTCATGGAGCGCCTTCGCGTATAGTTTGCCCATTTGCACAGCCGCGATCAAGTTTTCGTCGCCGTCGCCATTTGCCAGGTAAGATCGCATCGCCTCTAAGACGCTGCGCCCCCGTTCGCGTAGTGTGTGGCGTGTCTCCTCAGACATCCCCTCGTACCAGGCCATATCATCCATGTCGGCCTTGCCCACTTGCATCCGAGCCTGGCCGAGTGCGTTCTGCAAAATTAACTTGACCTCGTTGGCCTGCGTCTGGGTGTTGTCGGTGTAGCTTGCCGCCATCTTTTGCAGGTCGGACCGCCGGAAACGCCGATGCCCGCCCGGTGTGCGTCGGGTGGGCAGGTCGCCCTTATCGGCCCAATTGCGCACAGTCGCCGGGTGGACCCCCAGAATATCGGCGGCGTGGCGCAGGCTCACCCACTCAGAGTTTTTGCTCATAATACAGCCCCATTTTCTCACATTTGCTCTACTTACCAGTATAAGTCAACTAGCACCCAACACGAAAATAAGATCGTAGCTTCATCCGCCCCTACCAACACCGATAAAAATCCGGCACGATAGGCAGGTATATGAAACACCTTAGCACAAATTAAAGATACCTGGATTGCTAGTTGGTTCTTGAGGGTGCTACCCTTAAGCGCCCGCAAGGGGGATAATCTCGCTTGACCCTTTGTATGACAAAATCTGTGATTTTGGCAGTGAAAGTTTTGTCTATTTTTGCAAAAGGTGGTGGGGTTCTGGGTGAAACCCCGGCAAATGATCGCATCTTAGCGACTAGCAATTAGGGTCAAGCTATTTTGTGGCGGGTTCTGTAAGCGGCCTGCTATCATTCATTTTGACCTGTAGCGGTGCAATCTATTGCGCCCCAATATGAGGCTATACCGGGAGACAACCACACATGACAGACAATTTACAACGGACCGTATACTGGCAGGACGGGCGCGTCTGGATGATCAACCAGCCGGCATTACCCCTCAAATTCGAGGTGCTGCCGTTTGATACGTATCAAGCCGTAGCCGACGCGATCCGAACGATGGTGATACGCGGTGCGCCCGCTATCGGGGCGGCGGCAGGCTTCGGGATGGCTATCGCCGCCCAGCAAAGCGACGCCGAAACCGTTGACGAGCTACGCGACCACCTGAACACGGCGGGGGCCGTACTAGGCAAGTCGCGCCCAACGGCGGTTAACCTGTTCTGGGCCATCAAACGGATGCAAACGCTCGCGCAATTCGATTACGACAGTGTGGACGCACTCAAAAAGGCGCTGTTGGATGAAGCACACAAGATCGCAGATGAGGATGTCGAGATCAATAAGACGTTAGGCGGTTTCGGTGCGCAACTTGTGCCGGATAAAGCGACCATCATCCACCACTGCAATACCGGTAGCCTGGCAACGGTGAACTGGGGGACGGCGCTTGGTGTGATCCGGTCGGCGCATTATGCCAACAAAGATGTGATGGTGCTGGTAGATGAAACCCGCCCGCGTTTGCAAGGGGCGCGGCTCACGTCGTGGGAACTCAAGCAGGAGAATATCCCGCATAAGGTTATCGCGGACAGCGCATCCGGGCATTATATGCGCACACAAGGCGTCGATCTGTGTGTGGTCGGGGCGGATCGCATCGCCGCCAATGGTGATACCGCCAATAAGATCGGCACGTATAACTTAGCGGTCGTCGCCCACGAGAACGGCGTGCCGTTTTACGTGGCCGCGCCGATCTCTACAATTGATATGGAGACCGCGACCGGCGACGACATCGAGATCGAGGAGCGCGGCCCGGAGGAGGTCACGCACGTTCGCACGGCTCAGATCACCCCGGATGATGTCGAGGTCGGCAATCCGGCGTTCGACGTGACACCGCACAAATACATCACCGCCATTATCACCGAACGCGGCGTGATCTACCCGCCGTTTGAGGAAAACATCCGTCAGATTATGTCTCAAAATGAAGGTGTCTAATGACAGCCAACAAGTGGAACGACCAGGAAGCCGCTGTTTTTGCCGATGACCCGCTAGCGATGCGGGTTTACACCTCGCGTTTGCTGGGCCAAGACCCTTCGCTGGTGTTACATGGCGGCGGCAACACGTCCGTTAAAATCCGGGAGGACGACTTCTTCGGCACACCGACCGATCTGTTGTATGTGAAGGGTAGCGGCTGGGACCTGGCGACCATCGAAAAACCGGGGTTTTCGCCTGTCCGCTTAGATGTGCTGCTCCAGCTAGCGACGTTTGAATCGCTTAGCGATAGCGTGATTGTACGTGAGCAACGCGCCGCCCTAACGGACCCGTTCGCGCCTAATCCGTCGGTTGAGGCGATCTTGCACGCCGTCATCCCGGCTCAGTTTGTCGATCACACCCACGCCGACGCTGTGGTGGCGGTCATGAACACGCCCGGCGGCCTGGAGAACGTCAAAGCGATTTATGGTGATCGTGTGCTGATCATCCCGTATGTGATGCCGGGCTTCAAGCTGGCGCGGCTGGTGTATGAGATGACCCGCGCTACCGACTGGGACGCCATCGAGGGGCTAGTGCTGATGAATCACGGCGTTTTCACCTTCCACGATGACGCCCGCACCAGCTACGAGCGCATGATCAAGCTGGTGAGCGAAGCCGAGAATTTCCTGGCACAACAGCAGGCGCTAGCCGTTGCCACCACCGACCCCGCCCCGCCAGACTTGCTCCGTTTGGCAGAATTACGGCGGGCTGTCAGCCGAACAGCAGGCCAGCCGATGCTGGCCCGGTTGGATCGCCGCCCGGAGGCCGCCGGCTATGCCGGCCTGCCCACGCTGGCCGAGATCGCGTTCCAGGGGCCGCTAACGCCCGATCATATCATTCGGACCAAGCGTATACCGGTGCAAGTTGGGGACGATGTAAACGCGGACGTTGCCGCGTTCGCCGCCGATTACGCCGCTTATTTTGAGGCCCACGCTACCGACGACCTGACCATGCTAGACCCGGCCCCACGCTGGGGGGTGTGGCCCGGCCAGGGGGTGGTGAGCTTTGGGGCCACGCTCAAAGCGGCCACGATCACGGCGGATATTATCGAGCATACCATCGCGGCCCAACAGTGGGCGGCCTCACTCGGTGGGTGGCAGGCGCTTGGCCAGCCGGACCTGTTCGATATGGAATACTGGGAGCTAGAACAGGCCAAGCTCAAACGCGGCGGGGGTGCGCCGCCGTTCCAGGGCAAGGTCGCGCTGGTGACGGGGGCTGCCAGCGGGATCGGGCGGGCCTGTGCCCAGGTGTTGCACGAACAGGGCGCGGTCGTCGTCGGCCTGGATTTATCGGACGCGATCACGGCGGTGATGAACCAACCGGGAATGCTCGGATTAAAGGTCGATGTCACCGATGCAGCGGCGGTGCAATCCGCCATCGATCAGACAATACTTGCGTTCGGTGGGTTGGATGTATTGGTCACCAACGCCGGGTTCTTCCCCAAAAACGCCCATATCGAAGCGATGGAGGCCGCCACTTGGGACAAAAGCGTCGCTGTCAACCTGACTAGCCATCAGCGCATGATGCAGGCCACTATCCCCTACCTGAAGCGCGGGATCGACCCGGCGGTGGTGGTCGTCGGCAGTAAGAACTTCCCTGCGCCGGGGCCGGGGGCCGCGTCGTATTCGGTGATGAAGGCGGGCCTAACGCAACTCGCACGGGTGGCGGCCTTAGAGTTAGCCGCCGATGGTGTGCGGGTCAACGTGGTTCACCCGGACGCGGTGTTCGATACGGGCATCTGGACGGATGAGATGCTCGCTAGCCGTGCTGGTCATTATGGCATGAGCGTGAGCGACTATAAGACCAAAAACCTGCTTGGTACAGAGATCACCTCGCGGGACGTGGCAACGCTGGTTGCGCTGATGGCGGGGGAAGCGTTCGGCAAGACGACCGGCGCACAGGTCCCGATTGACGGTGGCAATAACCGCGTGATCTAGTGGTTGTTGGGCAGCATCGGGGCTAATCGGCGGGGGCAGCGGGGTCTTGCTCGTCGGGGGGGGCCGGCTCCGCTTGCCAGGTGACGATGATCATCAAGATCACCCCGCCGACAATCGCATGATCGGCCACGTTAGAGACATTCGAGATCAGTCCCGGTATCTGGTAGTGAATAAAGTCGATCACATGCCCATGTATCACCCGGTCGATGGCGTTGCCCAGCGCCCCGCCTATCACCAGGCCGGTAGCGACCCGCCCGCCCCACTCGGCATCGGTCAGGTTGCGGTAAGACCAGGCCAGCACCACCGAAACGACAATCGCAATCACCAAAAACACCTGCCCGGCCCAGGGCACCCCTGCGAACAACCCGAAGGCGGCCCCGGTGTTAAAGCTGCGCGTAATCTGAAAAAACGGATAGATCGCCGGGATCGGCTGAATGGATTCGTACATCGCCAACGAGCGCACCACCCACCATTTCGTGAGATAGTCCACAAGCAGTACAACCCCCGTCAGCCCCAACAAGAACCCCCAGTGTGAACGCTTAGAGGTCATCTTCACTCACCAGGGGGATAATGTAGATCACGGGTTCTTCGTAGGGATGGGCGGTTTTGATGGCCTGCACGACCTGGCGAGCTTTAGCACGCTCGCAGAAGGTTTCGACGCGGGTTTCCGCTTCCTGGTTGATCTGCCCGACGCTGCCAACGTGCGGGGTTGCGCCATCCCCCGGCAAAAAGCGACCCACGCCCGGCGCACTAAACGAGCAAAAGGTGTATTCCCCCAACACCCCGGCCCCAGCTTCACCCATCGCTTTTAAGACGGGCGCTAAATCTGCTTGAGATACTGTAAAAACGATCTGCACCCTATCGCCGCGCATATCGCCTCCGTTAGCTGACGAACAAAACAGCGCCCATTCTAACGGCAAATGTCAAAAACGGACACGCAAATTTACGGCAAAGCGCGGGGTTGGTCGATATAATGAGATGAAATTAGGGTAAGTCACAAATTGAAGAAAGGCAGACGATGAGAAAACGGCGGCTTTCCGGGTATCGGTCCCGGCGTGACGGGGGCGGGTGTGTGACGTGGATCATCTGGTTGGGGATCGTCTCAAATATCGGGCTGATCATCTACACGATGAGCGATGAACGGTGGCCGTCGCCGTTGGCGCTGTTTGGCGCTGGCCAGGCAAGCCCTACCGCCGCGCTACGTGCATTTGAGGCCGGTAATTTGGATGAGGCGATCCGGCTGGCCCAGGTTGCGCTCGATACCGACCCCACCAATACCGATGCCGCCATGCTCTTAACGCGGGCGTTGGTCTACCGCAGCTATACCGACTTCGACCGCGCCGCCGACCTCCCCGCCGCCGTCGATGTTGCAGCGGCTACGCTAGAAAACCTGCCGGATGACCCGAACGCGCTGGCGGCCTATGCCTTCGCGCTCCAGGCGAACGGGCAAGCGGTGCAAGCGGTAGACGTGGCCGAACGCGCCCTGGCGCAAGCGCCCGATCACACGCTGGCACGAACTGCGTTAGCCCTGGGGTATGCACGGGTCGGCAGTTTCGATACTGCGTTACGAGAAAGCCAGGTCGCGCTCGCGAATGATGCCGGCACCCCGGCACGCTTAGACGCTCGGCGGGCGGTGGCAATTAGCCTGGCGGACCTGGGGAATTATACCGAAGCGGGCGCTATGTTAGACACGCTCATTGCCGATTATCGCCGTTTGGTGCCGTTGTACTTCGAGCGTGCGCTGTATGCGCGGCAGGTCAGCGATGCCGCCACCGTCGAAAGCGCCTATTTTACCGTTCTCACCCAAGACGAGAACAACGTTAAGGCCCGGTTGCGCCTGTGTGAGTTCGCTAACAGCATCGGGGAACGGCAGACGGCCCTCACCCATTGCCAGCAAGTCACGCAGCAGGCCCCGGCGTTGGTAGAGGGCTGGTATCAGCTTGGGCGCTTGCACTTCCTCAGTGGGGCATTCGAGCAGGCGCAGGCCGCGTTAAACCGCTGTTCGTCGCTCCAGATGCAGCAGAACCGCCCGCCCAATGCGCGTATCTTCGAGTGTTGGTACTTGCAGGGGCAAGCGGCAGAAATCCGGGGCGACTGCGAGGCGCTAACGGGTATTTACGCCGAGTTCCAACGGATGGCAACCGATCCGCGTATCCGCGAAACATGGACGTACCCGCCAGAAGGCCCGCCCATGTGCCAGCCCGCCGAGGGATAAATCCACCGGCTACAGGAAAGCGCCTAGCAGCGCGGCATTTTAACCCGTCGCGTACTGCTCAGGGGCTTCACCCCGGACCCCCACAAGCGTTTGTAAAAGTTTGACCAAAACAGTTGTTACAACTCAGGTACTTCGCTTGAACCACACCCCGATCAGAGCAGGGTGAACATGCAGGGCAATCGCTTCAAATCTGAATTGACGTAAAAAAAGCATTTTGTATTGTTAAAAAGTATAGTGGGGGCTTTGCCCCCACACCCCCACAAGGATTTAGCAATCCTTGACCGGCGCTTTTTGGC
>DAOTUA010000188.1:0-25789 GCA_034437355.1 Anaerolineae bacterium
GCTACTTACCAGGGCTAGAAGCCGTATTCACCCGCTTTGATAATTACTGGCAAGCCGGCCAACCCCTGCTAGACCAACTCATATTTGTCTACGAACCATCCTCCCAGGCCCAAGCCGACGCGATCATGCGCGGCGATGTTGACATCGTGTTCAAACTCCCGGTTCGCCTCGCCAACGAGATCGATAACGCCGACGGCATTTCACTTGTCCAACAGATGACCAACCAACACCCGGTCATCCGCCTGAGAACCGATGTCGGCCCCGGCCAAGACCCGGACGTGCGCCGGGCCTTCAAACTCGCCACCGACCGCGACCAGATCAACCGCCAGGTGATGCGCGGCTTTGGGCAAGTCGCCAATAACGACCCAATCGGCCCGGTATTCGACACCTACCCCGGCAATATTGAAACCACTTATAACCCCCAGGTCGCGTGTAACCTGCTCTCGGATGCCGGCTATGGGTCTCCGGCTGTGCTAGAAACAACGCTCTATGCCCCGGATGCCCTCAATTATGCCGATCTCGCCGATGCGCTCCAGGCTATGTGGCAAGAAGGGTGCATCTATGTCGATGTCGTCATCCAACCGGAATCCACCTACTACTCGCAAACCTGGTTAGAGGTCGAACTCGGCATTACCGGCTGGGGAGACCGCCCCAGCCCACAGCAACTACTAGAAGAAGCGTATATCAGTACCGGTCAGTTTAACGAAACACGCTCGAATAACATTCGCCTGGATCGGCTGATCCTGGAAGCCCGCCAGACCCCCCGCCAAGAACGCGGGCCGATTTACGCGGAAATATCACAGGTCTTTGCCGATGAGGGCGCCATCATCATCCCTTACTTTGCGCCGATGCTTGCGGGCGTTAACGACCGCGTACAGGGCTTAACGGTCGCCGGGTTCCCCGGCCTGACGGATTATCGCACGGTTAGCATCAAGAACTAGCGGATAAGTTCGCTAACCAATACGCGGAACCGTCCTTCTTCCGCCGGACGTAGCCGCGCTCGAATAGTTCTCGACGGAGCATCGCCCAATCTTCAAAGGTGTGCCACTGCCGCAACACCTCGCTAATTTCGCGCTCGGTGTAAGTGTAAGATGGTTCTAACTTGCTAGCGAGATACGCTAGCACAAGCACCTGTGTATCCGTATGGCGTTTACGGGATGGCCACTGTTTCACCCGTCCGTCGGCATCTAACCAATCGGACAGTGTATCATCGGGCATGGTAAAGGCCTTCTATTCATGAATCTTCATATATGGACGGAAGAAACTACCCTACGTTCTATGTGAAATTCAAAATGCGTAAGATTTGGTGGGGTTTTACCCCACACCTCACCACTTTTTCCAGAAAAAGTGGACAAAAAGCGTCCATTTTGATTGAAAATAACCCTATCATCGCTTTCTTTGCTCTTTTCTTTACTGGAAAGAAAGGAGAGAAAAGCATAAAGTTAAGAAAAAACTGATATTTCACACCAGACGTACCCTATAATAGTAGCATAAATGGTCATTCTGGAGGCAAACCGACATGCCACGCTACGATTACCAATGTGAAGACTGCGAGCATTTCTTTGAGGCGCGTCATGGGTTCGATGATGTCCCGCCCGCCTGCCCAGCTTGCAGCAGCGATAACGTCAGCAAACGCATCACATCCGCCCCGACCTTCGCACGCGGCGCACTCACACCAGCCGGCACATCACGCCGGCAAAGTAAAGAAGAACTGCGCGACAAGTGGCGCGAAGAAACTCCCAAACTCCGTAAAAAACTAGAAAACAAGCTCGGTAAAGATCACGTTCGCAAAAACGCCCCCACACTCTACAGCAACTACGACTAAATGCCTCCGGCCTACACACTCCACGCCGCCAACGGCACCTTTGATCTTGCCAGGGGGCAGGTACAAACCCAACCTGCCCCCGGCGCGACTCAAATCGACCTGACACGCTTTTATGTGTTGCCGGGGCTGGTCAACCCGCATGATCACCTGGAACTCAACCACTACCCGCGCACAAAATTTCGAGATCGCTATCCTAACGCCCATCAGTGGGGGGATGATGTCGATACCCGCCTGCAAAACGGCCTATATGCTCAGCTTCGCGCTTATCCAATTGCGGACCGCTGTTGGATCGGCGGCCTCAAGAACCTGCTTTCCGGCGTGACGACCGTTGCCCATCACGGCCCGCTATACCCGTCCCTACGCCGCCACGACTTCCCGGTCCGTGTGCTGCAACGCTACGGATGGGCGCACTCGCTTCACTTTGATCCCCCGCAACAGGTCCGGGCAAGCTATCTCGCAACCCCGCCCGCTGTCCCCTGGTTTATCCACCTGGCAGAAGGAACCGATCCCACCGCCGCCGCCGAGTACGCTCAGTTGAAAGCACTTGGCTGTGCCGGCCCCAATACCGTGATCGTGCATGGCGTCGGGTTAACGCCGGATGATCTGGCGGATGCTGCCGGGCGCGTGCGGGGCATCATCCGCTGCCCGACCACCAATCGCTATCTGTTAGGCCAAACAGCCGACCCCGCGCCGGGGGTGCGCTGCGGTGTCGGCAGCGATTCTCGTTTGACAGCAGACGGCGACCTGCTGCAAGAACCCGACGCCACCACCCCGCTCACGCAAGCCGCCAACCGAGCGATCTTAGGCGTGGGGAAGTGGGATCACGCCGATCTGATTGTCTGCCACAGCCCATCCCCCGCCCGCCACCGCGCCCAACTCAACCTGGTGATGCGCTCCGGCATACCACAATGGGGGGACCCGGCACTCATGGCAGCTTTCAAGCAATTTCGGTCCGTTCGTGCTACACTGGACAGTGTGCCTAAATCCGTAAACCGACAATTGGCACGTCAATATCAACGGTGCAAGCTGGATGAACCCGGTTTTGCGCTCTTGGCCCCTGGGCCGCGCTTCTGGCTATAACCCTCGGAGAACTCCCCCTCATGAAAGATGTCCTTTTCGGCCACTCATACTATTTACGCTACGACCCCAAACTCTACCGGGCCATGCAACCGTACCCGCCCCTCGGCACGCTGTATGCCGCCGCCTACATCCGCGAACGTGGCTATGATGTCGCCCTGTTCGACGCGATGCTTGCTGACGGACCGCACCAATGGGCCGCCGCACTGGACCAACACAAACCCCGTTATGCCGTCATCTATGAGGACAACTTCAACTATTTAAGCAAGATGTCTTTGCTACGGATGCGCCAGGCCGCCCAACAAATGATCGCCGCCGCCAAGCAACGCGGCTGCACCGTGATCGTATGCGGCGCAGATATGACCGATCACCCTCGCGTTTACCTGCAAGCTGGGGCCGATGTCGCCATCCATGGCGAGGGCGAAGCAACCCTGGCCGACCTGCTCGCCGCGTTTGAGGCCGATAACGATCTCGCCACCATCCAGGGGATCGCGTACATGGACGGCGACCAACTGATAGAAACACTCCCGCGCCCGGTCATCACAAGCCTGGACGCACTCCCCTTCCCGGCCTGGGATTTAGTCGCCTTCGATCAATATCGCGACCTATGGCAAGCGCATCACGGTTACGTCAGCATGAATTTGATCACCACTCGCGGCTGCCCATTCCATTGTAACTGGTGTGCCAAACCGATCTGGGGCCAACGCTACAACGCCCGTAGCCCGCAAAATGTAGCCGATGAAATGCTATGGCTCCAAGAACATTTCCAGCCAGATCATATCTGGTTTATGGACGATATTATGGGCATCAACGACAAATGGATCGAACGCTTTGCGGACGAACTCGCAGCGCGGCAACTCCATATCCCATTTAAGAGCCTCAACCGCGCCGACCTGCTGCTACGTGGCGATACCATCCCAGCTCTAGCGCGGGCCGGGGCGGATATTGTGTGGCTCGGTGCCGAAAGCGGCTCCCAAAAGATATTAGACGCCATGGACAAGGGCACAACCGTTGAGCAAATCTATCAGGCTACCCGCCAATGCCACGCACACGGGATCAAAGTCGCTTTCTTCCTCCAGTTCGGCTACCCCGGCGAAACCCGTGCCGATATTGACCTAACATTGCAAATGGTCCGGGATTTACTACCAGATGACATCGGTATCAGTGTGAGCTACCCCCTACCGGGCACCCCCTTCCATGAGCGCGTGCGCGACGAACTCCGTGATCGCGCCAACTGGATCGACAGCGATGACCTGGCGATGCTTTACCAGGGGCCGTTTGCAACGCCGTTCTATCGCCAACTGCATACCGTCGTCCATAAAGATTATCGCTCTCGCAAAACATGGCGCGATCTGCGCCAGGGGCGCTTCTCCGTTGGGATGCTGCGCCGCGTCGCAGCCATGCTCTACCACCGCCTGACGTTGCCCGCCGCAACCGCCAAGCTGGATCGACTCGCACAGGCCCCCCACGCCCCAACCGCCGTCCCCAATGTGGCCTTGATGGACTGATTACCCAGCAAACTTCCGCCTACATCGCTCAAACCGTTCCACTATTTGCCAGACGTGCCCGTTACCGCTATTCTCATATTGATAGCCAACGACTCATGATTAAGGACAGCTATGCTCAAAGTGACTCTTTTTGGCGGCACGGGCCAGGGTAAAACAACCTATACCCTGGCGCTACTCTATCAGATGGCACAGGGGATCGATGGCTTCCGCATCGAATCGACCGACGCGGATACCGCCACCAAATATCTGAACCCCTGGCGCGATTTTGTCATTGCCCAGAAGTGGCCCGCCCCCACCACCGGACGGCGCGAGGATAACTTCAAGCTGCTATTCCAAGATCAACCCATTACGGATTTTAGCTGGGTAGACTATCAAGGCGGCGCACTCAACATCCCCACCGATGAATCCGACGAGGCCGCCCAACTTCACGCCGACATCCAAGAAAGCAACGCCGTGATTATCGTGGCCGATGCCCATGTGATCGCTACCCGAAGCATCATCGAAGCCGAAATGCTCACGTCCTCCACCTATATCTTTAACATGCTCAACCGCTATAAATTCTCAACCGAATCCGTCAACGAGGGAATCACGATGGCGCTGGTGCTGACCAAAGCCGATGTGCTGCCAGACGAGTTCCGCGAGAACGACTATTACCAACTCGTTCAGAAAACCCGTCAAGTGTTCCGGGGCGTGGTAGATTTTATCACCGAACAACGCGCTAAAACCAGCAGCCTGCGCCCCTGGTTATACCCGTCCGCCATGTTGCCGGTCTCTATCGTCGGGCAGGGTAACGCGACCGTCGCCCAAAGCGGGCAAGGCTACGACCTGGCCACGATGCAGCTTACCGGGCCACCCGCCCCAGAGAACATTCACTATCCGTTTCTGTTCGCCATCGGCAACGAACTCGACCGCGCTGCCCTCATCTTAGAAGAAGAAGAAAGCGAACTCGAAGCCCGTTATAACAAACTCAGCCAGAACGTACTCAACAAAATCCTGCGTGGGCGTAGCATCCGGCAAGTGAAAGAGGAACGCCAACAACTCGCAGCCACGCTCAGCGAACTGGAGCCGAAGATCCGGGCCGTAACATCCACCGCCAACAAAAAGATGAAACCGTTGATCTGACGTGTATTACGAACACTTCCTTTTCACACGTAACACCCGCCAGGACTTCACCGCCTTTGTGCGCCCCGCCGAAACCACCAATCGGGATGTGAGCGCCTTAGCTGGGGTTATCGGCTATATCAACAACGTGACATGGCTGACCCGCCAACACCCGGCGTTTTATTGCTTCCCGTTAGGGGCCTATATCTACCTGTTGCGCCACTACAACAGCGAACGCTATCACGCCGGGCGAGCTATCGGTGTATTAGAGGGGATAGCGGTCCAGCGCACACAGACGCGCACATTTGCCGCCCATTTGCAGACCTTTCTAACCCAACACGATCATTACCTGAACGCCAGCACCGCCCGCCCCAATGTTGAATCGTCGCAGGTCGCTACCTCCAACCGTCACAGCCTAAACATCACCCGTGTCGGCTTCCCCAGCGTGGATGAGCAACATCAGCCCACCGTCCAGGCGTTTGCCACCCAACAAACGGAAACTCGCCTGTACGTCCCTTTCACCGCCACCGGGCGCGACCTGTTGCTAGCCGTCTTGATCGACCCCAACATCCCGCCGCTGGTCCGTTTTGCCTTCGGCACCAATTCCGATGCTGTGGCGCGGTTAGCCTCACTTGATGTACAATTAGACGTGATCGGCTATTTCGGGATAGAACGACCCGCCCTACGCGATCGGGCCGAGGGCCAAACCCGGCAGATATTCGACCATTACGATCAGCAAGCCTTCACGCCACCGTCAACGCCCACACCATCACCGGAAACCGGCGTAACATCGCTCCGGGCGGAGGCGGAAAGCATCCGCAAAGCGGCAGAAGCCGCCCACGGGCCATCCGCAACCAACCCCACCGACGCCACCCCACCACCGACCACCACCGACCGAGGCGTTTTATCCCCGCGAGAGATGCGACGCCGCGCCCGTGATATGGCAGCCGCCCAAACGTCGCTTGATACCGATGACGCCGCCGAACGCGCCCAGGATGCGCTATTTGAGGGCGAAGTGCTTACCCCGCGCCAGATGCGCCGCCGCATCCTGGAGGCGGAAGCCCAACGCGCCGCCGACGACGCCGATCCGGATACCCATCACTGGTTGGTCGCTTTGATCCGACGCTTGTTTGGCAAAGGATGAGCGTCACCTATTGGTTTTGTCGCTTTTGGGGGAGTCTGCCCAGAAGCCCAGCTTAAACAAGCAACGATTTCGCTATTTGAGGCAATCCCGGTGGATATTTTATTGGCACATGGCTATTTCATGTATGATGACCCGCACGAAATGAAGGTGATGCGTCCCTACCCCCCATTAGGGCTGCTCCACCTCTCATCCTATCTGAAATCGAAGGGGTTCGCCGTTGGTGTATTCGACAGCACCTTCAGCGACATCACCGCCTACCAACACCTGCTCCAAACACAACAGCCGCCTGTCGTCGGGCTATACACCAACCTGATGACCAAGCAGAACGTCCTGCGTATGGCTGCCCTGGCCAAGTCACACGGCGCAACCGTCATCCTCGGTGGCCCCGACCCACCCCACTATGCCGCATCCTACCTCCAACGCGGCGCGGATATTATCGTACAGGGCGAAGGCGAGCGCACACTGGAGGACCTACTGCTCCACCTGGCCCAACACGGTTTAACCCAACTCGACCACATCGCCGGGATCAAATACCTCGGCACCGATGGCGAACTCATCACCAATCCCGCCCGCGCCTTCATCAAGCCGCTAAGTGACCTGCCCTGGCCCGACCGCGAAGCTATCGACATGGACGCCTACCTGCAAACCTGGAAAACCCATCACGGCCAAAGCTCGATCTCGGTCATCCATGCCCGCGGATGCGCCTACAGTTGTAAATGGTGCAGCCACAGCGTCTACGGGACCAGCCACCGCCGCCGCACGCCACAGGATGCCGCCGACGAATTGCGCTGGATCAAAGATCGCTATAACCCGGATATGATCTGGTATGCCGATGACGTATTCGCCATCAATCATCGTTGGCTGTACGCCTATCACGATGAACTCAAAAAGCGTGACGTGCGGATTCCGTTTGAGTGCATCTCACGAGCCGACCGGCTCAATCAACAGGTGATCGACACCCTCGCGGAGATGGGCTGCTTCCGTTTGTGGAACGGCTCCGAGAGTGGATCGCAGCGCGTTCTGGATGCCATGGATCGCCGCGTTCAAGTCGAAGACGTACAACGCAAAACCCACATGCTACAGGCTGCCGGCATCGAAACCGGGATGTTCATCATGTTAGGCTATGCCGGTGAAACCACCGCAGATATTGAGGCCACTGTCGAACACCTCAAAATCTGCAACCCAGATGTATTCCTGACGACGCTCGCCTACCCAATCAAGGGCACACCATACTATGCCGAAGTCGAAACCGATATTCTGGCTGAGGCTGACTGGGACGACCGCAGCGACCGCGACCTAACCGTAGCCGGGCGCTACTCGCGCCGTTTCTACGGGTTCGCTACCCGCTGGATGGTCAACGCTGTAGCCCTCAACCGCGCCCGCACACGCGGCGATGTCACGCTCCCCCGGCGGCTAAAGATGCGGGCCAATATCGTGATCGGGCGGGCAGGGATGGCGCTCACACAGCACCAAACCGAACAGACCGGAGATCGGGTCCATGCCCCGGTCTGAATCCGCCTTCGATGGGCTGGCCGCCGGTTACGATAGCGCCTTCACCGAAACGCAGATCGGGCGCGACTTGCGCCGCCGCGTGCAACAACGGTTAGATACCATCTACGCCGCCGGGGATACCGTGTTAGAACTCGGCTGCGGGACCGGGCAGGACGCGCTGCACCTTGCCCAGCGTGGCCTGAGCGTCATCGCCACCGATGCCAGCCGCGCCATGTTGCACGTTGCCCGCGCCAAGCTCCCCGCCACCGTTCAAGTGCAACATCTCGATTTACACCACCTCCCGCCACCGGACGACCGGATATTAAACGGCGCATTTGCCAACTTCGGCGTGATCAACGTGTTACCCGCCCATCACAAACTGGCGCTATGGTTAGCCGCACAGATGCGCCCCGGTGCGATCATCGCTTTTGGGGTGATGGCCCCGGCCTGCTTATGGGAACTCGGCTGGCACACGCTTCACGGCGATCTGACGACCGCCACCCGACGCTGGCGGCGTTTCGCTAATTTCACCGGGGCCGATGCCGCCCCCATCCCGATCTACTACCCAGGGCCGGGCCACCTCGCACGACAGGTCGCGCCCTACTTTGAGCGCGTCCACCTGCAACCGCTTGGCCTGTGGCTGCCCCCATCGGATGCCTTCGGCGTGGTCGAACAGCGCCCCACGCTACACCGCGCCCTCATCCGCCTGGAAAATGCCTGCGCTCGCTTTGGCGGGTTGGCGCGGTTTGCCGATCACTACTGGATCGAGTTCCAGCGGACCGATGCCCCGATCCCGTGACCTATCGACCAATACCGCCGCCCTGGTGGGTGGCAATATCGGCAGCTTGCTGCTAGCGTTCGGGCTATCCGTGTTAATCGGGCGGGCGTTGGGCGAGGGCGGCCTGGGCGCTTATGTGGCGGTGCTGGCCTGGGTGTTCCCGTTATTGATGTTAGCAGAATTCGGAACCAATACACTGCTCACCCGTGATCTAGCAGCCGACCTCTCGCACACCCACATCTACCTAACCCACACCTCACACATACGCTATCGGTTTGGTGGTGCGCTCTTGCTCTTGTTATGGGGAGCAGCGCCGTTATTGAGCGATACCCCGGCGGTGATCAACGGGCTGCGAACCGCTGCCCCCCTGTTGTTAATCGAGCCGAGCTACGGCGCTTACACCGCGATCTTTCGGGCGCATCAGGCTATGCTGCCGATTCCGGTTTTGAATGTCGGGATGTTGGCGGCGCAGGTGTTCCTGACCGGGTTGGTCATCTGGTCTGGTGGTGGGGTGGTCGCGGTTATCGGGGTCAATACGATTACCTCGGCTGGGCGCTTACTTGGGGCCTGGTGGCTATACCGTACTCGTTATCACCAGCGGCCCCAGATAACACCCCCCCCACCCGTTGCGCTTGTCCGGCGGGCCGTTCCGTTTGCGGTTGCCGGGGTGATGGCGGCGGCTCATCTGCGGCTTAATTACCTGCTGCTAGAACCCATCGCGGGGGCGGCGGCAGTCGGCATCTACGCGGCGGGGATGCGCTTTATTGAGGCGGCGCGAATCGTCCCGGCGGCCTATTACGACGCGCTCATGCCGAAGCTGGTCGCCCAGGCCGGCGTTAGCGATAATGTCAACCGGGGCGCTGGGCTGTTGCTGCTTTATGGGCTGTTGGTCGGGGTCAGCGCAACCCTGTTTGCGCCGCATATCGTCCCATTCGTTTATGGGACGGCCTTTGCCGCTGCCGTGCCCGTTACCGTGCTTGCCGGGTGGTTGCTGCTGGTCGGGCTTGTCCGTGAGTTGTGGGTTGTGCGGGCCTACGCGCTACGCCAGGAATGGCACGTCAACCGGGCCTATGTCGCTATGTTGGGGGTTGGGGCCATCGCCGGGATCGTCTTGATCCCGGCGTGGGGGGTGCTGGGGGCGGTGCTGGCGTGGTCCCTTGCCGAGCTTACCGGGGTGGCGCTGCTGTTCCCGTTGCGCCGCCAGATCGCCCAACTCGACTAACTACGGAACTTCTCCAGTTGCACGTTAAACTTGGTCAGGTCGATCTCGCTGTGGGCCGCCAACAGCGGCTTGAACTTCTCCATATATCCTACGATCTGCTCATCCGTATACGCTTCAAAGCGCAGCGTGATCGCCGGCTGCGTGTTGCTGGCCCGCACCAGCCCCCACCCGTTTTCAAACTCGACCCGTGCCCCGTCCACGGTGATGACCTCATATTCGCCGGATAGCGTTTCCGTCACTTCTTCGATGATCTGGAACTTCACATCGTCCGGCGTAGACAAAATGATCTCTGGCGTGGCAACCAATTTTGGAATTTCCTCGAATATCTCCGCCACTGTGCGCTCTTGCGCCGCGAATATGGCAATCGTCCGTAATGCGACCAACGGCGCATCGTCAAACCCGTAATAATCTTCCCCCATGAACATATGCCCGCTGACTTCACCGCCCAACGGTGAACCGATCTCGTTCATCTTGGCCTTCATCAAACTATGCCCAGACTTCCACATGACCGGCTTACCGCCATACTTTTTGATCTCATCCGGTAGCGCCTGCGACGCTTTCACGTCAAACACGATAGACGCGCCCGGCTGCCGTTGGAGTAAGTCTCGTGCCAGTAGCGCCAGCAACCGATCCGCTGCGATGTGGTGCCCGTGATTGTCGATAAACCCGCAACGGTCGCTATCCCCATCGAACGCCAGCCCAACATCGGCGTTTGTTTCGATCACTTTCGCCTCTAAATCCTTGGTCATCTCCGGGTCTTCGGGGTTTGGCAGGTGGTTCGGGAATGTCCCGTCCGGCTCGCAGAACAAGCACACCACCTCCGCGCCCAGGGCCGCCAGCACCGCCGGGACATACGCCCCGCTAAGGCCGTTACCGGCATCCATCACCACCTTGATCGGGCGCTCAAATTTGCCGACCTTAGCCTGGATCACCTGCATATGCTTGTTGATCATATCCATATCTTCACTGACGACGCCTTCGCCCTCCACAAAATCATCACGCTGGATGATCTTGAGCAGGTCTTGAATCTGATCGCCAGACAGCGCCAGCTTACCGTAAGCCATCTTGATCCCGTTGTACTCGGTCGTGAGGTGGCTCCCGGTGACCATCACCCCGGCCCCAACCCCGTCATAACTGGCGGATGCGTAATAAACCGTCGGCGTGATAACCTCGCCTATGTCGGTAACCGCCATCCCGGTTGACGTTAGCCCCTTAATAACCGCCGCCTTGATTGCCGGGGAAGTCTCGCGATTATCGGACCCGACGAAAACGCGCTCCGTGCCAAATTCTTTGGGGAGGTAACCCCCTAACGCCTTCCCGACCAACTCCGCCAGCGCCGGGGTCAGTTGCGCTTCCTCCCCGCTGGCAATACCACGGATGTCATACTTGCGGAAAATGCTGGTGATCACGTCTGTCATATGATTTTTATGCTCCTGTGTTAGTCTTTACGTTTTGAAAAATATGGGGTTGCGTTGCGGTACAATTTGCGGGCGGCTTCCTCAATAGATGCCCCGCGCCCGCCTATGTGCAGGTCACCATCGCGGGCGACTAGCCGCACCTGGGCGCGGTTAGTCGGGTTGTCTGTCGGGTGGTAGATGATGATCATCGTCCAGTCCGTTTGGAATACCACCTGTGTGACCCACGCCAGGTTATCTAGCGCGTCTTTAGTATCGGCATCAACCCAGTCAAATTCGTTGTACCCGGTCGGTTTGCGCAGCGCGTCTTGCTCGGTTTTGAAGATAACATGCGCCTGCTCGATTGCTAGCCATAACTCACGTAGCGCCACATGGAAAGACGGCTGCTGATCCACCCGTTCGGCGTAGTCGGCCCATTCTAACCCCGCCGACCATACACTATCGGTTTTGCCCGGCTGGGCCTTGACGGTCAGCAGTACATCCGGGCTATGAACCGACGCCATATATCCGATAGTTGCTTCCCATGCGGCCAGGCCGGTTCGGGGGCGGTTGGCGGGGTCTGGGCGAGTTGGTAGCGTGTCATCAGCAGCCATGATTTATCCTTATGTTTCGTCTATTCAACCGGTATCTCCTCGCCATCCACCAGGGCGCTAAACAGCAGATCATCGCTGCCGGGTTCCCCATCAATACGCACGACCGTTCCCGGTTGTGGGTTCGCTCGCAACAAGAAATCCGCCAGCGGCTCGCGCACACTTCGCCGGATAATACGGCGCAGCGGACGCGCCCCGTATTCGGGCTCATCGTTCTGGGCGAGCATCCAGCGCATGGCCGCCTCAGTGAATTTTAGCTCCAGGCCACGATCTGCCGCCAGCTTTTGCTCGCCGCCCAACATCAGCTTGAGAATCTTGTAAAGATCATCGTTTTCGAGCGCATTAAACATGATCACCTCATCCAGCCGGTTGATAAACTCCGGGCGGAAGTGCGCCTGTACTTTCTCCATCGCCACCTCCCGAACTTCATCCGTAACCACCGGCACCGCCAGGTCCCGCGCCCCCAAGTTGCTCGTCATGATGATGACCGTCTCGCTGAAGCGCGTCATGTTGCCGCGCCCGTCGGTCAGGCGGCCCTCGTCCATCACCTGTAACAGAATATCCAACACCCGCGGATGTGCTTTCTCGACCTCATCGAACAAGACAATCGTATACGGTTGCTGCCGGACACGCTCCGTTAGCTGACCGCCCGCCTCGCTATCCACATACCCACTAGGCGAGCCAATCAAACGGTTGAGGCTGCTCTCGTCCTGGAACTCCGACATATCTAGCGGCAGCATCGCATCCTCGTTGCCAAACATGAAATCCGCCAGTTGTTTGGCTAACTCGGACTTGCCGACCCCGGTCGGCCCCAGGAACAAAAACGACCCGATCGGGCGTTTGGGGTCTTTCAGCCCGACCCGCGCCGTTTTAATGGCCCGGCTCACCGCCATCACCGCCGTATCCTGCCCGATGATACGCTCTTGCAAACGCTCGACCATGCTAGCATAGCGCAGGCGTTCATCCTGGCCTAGCTTACTCACCGGGACGCCGGTCATCTGGCTAAGCGTGAGCGTCACATCTTCCGCATCTAGCGTGGTCGTGTCTTTGAGGGCTGGCCGGAAAGCCAGATGTGATTGCTGACTCATGCTGATCATAGCGGCGGTCCGGTGGATCAGGTGTTCCGCGCTACGGGGGAGGGGCATAGTTGTCAGATAGCGTTTGGCTAGGCGCACTGCCAGCACCACCGCCACCTCTTTGATCTCAATGTTATAGTCGTCCTCAAGGTGCGGCTTGGTGACCTTTAACATTTCTATAGCTTCTTCGATGGATGGCTCCGGCACGCGCAATATCTGAGCGTTCTCCGCAATCGCGCTGATGTGGGCGAGTCGCTCGTTATACTCTATTTCGGTTGTCGTGCCGATCACCACCGGGTCATCATCTAAAAAGGCTTTCTGTATCTGTGGCGTGGCCTTGTTGAACTCTGCTTTGGTCGGGCCACCAAAAAAGCGGTGCAGGTGTGGCACAAAGAAAATCCCGCCGCGTGCTTTATTCAACCCGGCCCGCACGGCCTTATGATCGCTGTCTAACAGCGCCCCCTCATCCACTTGAACGAGGCTCTCTAGCCCGGCGGGGCCTTTGCCCTCACTCGTCAGTAACGCCAGGCTATAAGCCAGCGTCCGCTTACCGACCCCATCCGGCCCTAGCAAGATCACATGGCGGTTTTGGGCTTGCGCTAGGATATTGATCAGATCGCGCAGCAAGTCCTCACGGAAGTGAACCGCCTTCAACTTGCCGGCCTTCGATGTCGCGACGAAATCTTGCGTGGTGCCGCTGCGCCGCATGATCTGGCTCGAATCATTCACAATGTCCCCCACCGACTTTGGCGTGATACCGTGCCCACGTAACAAGCCGCTGGTGCTGATGCTGCTCTCCGCCATGACCATTAGCACATGGTCCGTATCAACCCGCACCTCATCCTGGCTGTTAGCAACACTTAGCCCGTCATCCAACATGATGATCGTCTGGCGAGACATTGGCACGAGCCGATTTCCCTTCGCCACAAAATCCAGGTTGCCGCTTTGGTCGCGGCGCGTCTCGGTTGCTAAGTGGACCTGCCGTTCGAGCCGGTTCAGTTCGACCCCGCGTTCGCTGGCGAACTTGGCCAGCACACGCTCGGCAGCCGTCCCCTTGCGGCGTAACATCGCCAGCAACACCAATTCTGGAATAATCAGCGATTTGTTGTAGCTGTCTTTCAACTCCACGGCATCATTCATCACCGCGTCGAGGTCTTTCGAGAGTAAATCCGGGTTAAGCGTTCCCATTCATTCTGTCCTGTGTCTGAAGCGTCATCTATAAGGTAACGCGAAACCCCATCACAGACAAGGTTAGCGCACCGGCAACCCCGCCCCAGATGCCGCTAAAATGTATTCGGAGATGTTCATCGGCAGTTTGCCGCGTGCGGGCAGCGCCCCAAACAGAATATCACACGCCACCGTTAACCCAGTGTCCCCTGGGCTGTAGGTTGTCAGGTAGGCCGCCGGCGGACGCGCAAAGGCGTTAATATCGTAGGGGGACCAATACGCCACCACAACCGTTTTTTCTGGCGGGAGCGCGTTCACTAACGCCGCTTGTGCCGGCTTGTCGATAGCATTCTGCGTAAACACGATCACATGCTCCACCCCTGCCGCTACCCGTGCCGCCTGTTCGATTTCCGCCGCCTGCGGAAAGTTACTATACCCGCTTAGCACAACGTCCGGGTTGGCTTGTTGGCACGCCTCCCGCACAATCTGCCGATGAAATGGATACACCAGCGCGACCTGCTCGCTACGCGGTAACGGCAAACGCTGCTCACTGTCATACACCAGCGTTACACCAGCCCGATACAGATCGTTTAACACCGTGTCCGCATCGACAGCTTGCACACGGCTAACCGTCGTTGCCGGGTCCAACGGACGCCAATCGATCACACCATAACGATGTTTTGCCCGTAGGATGCGCGTTACCGAGGCGTCGATCTGCGTTTCGGGGATGCGCCCATCTTGCACAGCCGCGACCACCGCGTCAATCGCATCGCGGGTGGTCTGCATCCCCGCGTGCGGCCCCAACGCCAGCAGATCGTTACCGGCAGCAATCGCCATGACCGACGCCTGCGAGATCGTGTAGCGCGTATCTATCGCGTCCATATCCAGCGCATCCGTCATGATAATGCCCTCATAGCCCATCTGTTGACGTAACAACCCGCGTACCACCACCTCAGATAACGACGCTGGCAAGTTCGGGGTCGGGTCAAGTTCCGGCAACCACAAATGCCCGATCATCACCGCCCCGGCCCCAGCATTTATCCCGGCCTCAAACGGGATTAACTCTAACGCTTCGATAGCGGCAAGATCGTAAGGCAACACCGGTAATTCTAGGTGCGAATCTTCGTTGGTATCTCCATGGCCCGGAAAATGCTTCAGCGTCGCCAGCACACCGTGATCTTGCATCCCCTGAACGGTGGCGGCAATCGTCGGCGCAACAATTGCCGGGTCGCTCCCATACGACCGCCGGAAGATCACCGGGTTATCCGGGTTGGTCTCTAAATCCGCAACCGGGGCCAGGTTCATATGCACCCCAAGCGCCCGCAGTTGTTGTGATTGCGCCGCCCCCACCTGGTACGCCAGATTGTGATTCCCGGTGGCTGTCACCAAGGCCGGGACCGGGAACTGGGTAAACGGCTCATCTTCTAACGTGTTGATGCGCCCGCCCTCCTGATCAATCGCGACCAACAACGGCACACCCCCCGCCCCCGTGATCGTTGCCTGCCAGTCGTTGATCAAGCGGGTGATGCCTTCCGCTGAACTCACGTTATACCCAAACAGCGCAACCGCGCCCGGCTGGTACGCCTGTAAGAAGGCTCGTCCCTCGGCGGTTATGTTCGGGCCGTATAACCCCACCATGAACATCTGCCCGACCTTTTGCTGTAACGTCATTCCCGCCAGCATCCCCGCAACCGCACTGCGGTTCTGAGCATACCCGGCCCGATCGGTGCGCGTCTCTTGTGCGCTAGACTGGCCGCCGCCGCCCACCACTGCCCACACGATCATCAACAGGATTAACCGCCTGACAGTCATTTAACGCACTCCGTTATGCACAACGAACATGAAATCGAGAAAGTTCTGACGTTCATCAGTGGTCATCGGGCGCGGGCGGGCCTGATCGTCAATGATCCCCGTGAACAACTCCACTGTGACTAACGCCCCATCGTAAACAAATAACGTATCCATCCAGAACCGCCGATTGCCCCAGAACGGCTGATCAAAAAACAGATTGCCCAGCCCATAATGAATCAACGTAGGGGATGCCCGCCCGGTGTTGTAAAACTCAAACGTCTGTGGCTTGTGGGCGTGCGTGCCGACCACCACATCCGCGCCCCACTCCGCAATTTGCCGAAAATCTGTCTGGATTTCCGGGCGGGGTTCGTATTCCTCAAACTCAACATGCTGCACACCCACCACGATCAGATCGACGCTCGGCTGTAAGCCCGCTAACGTGTCGGCTAACCACGGGCCACACGCCGCCGCGCCGGGGCGCTCCGCCCCGACAACCGCATAATACGGCCCGGCATCATTACACGCGATCATTGCTATCGTGTTGCCGCCGTGCGTTAAGATCAACGGCTGGCGGGCTGCTGCCACCGTTGCCCCACCGCCCACCGTTTGCAGGCCGTTTTCCGCATAGAGTGTCAGCGTATCCAGATAGGCATCATACCCATAATCGTTATTGTGATTACCCGATAGTTCGACAATATCCAGCCCCACCTGTTCAAAAATTGCGAAGTGATCCCGCTTTGAGCAAAACGCGCCCAGTTGCGGGCCTGCCGGTTGGGGGCAGTCTGTCGTAAACGATACCTCATTGCTCGTATGGAAAAAATCGACCTGGCGCGTATACGGTGCAATCCCAGACGCGGCCCACGCCACCCCGTACTGGTCAATCGGCGCAATACTACTGCGGGTGATGGCGGTCACGCCGGATAACGTCAACGTCGTCAACCGACCGGGAACGAAATTCGGCGCATCGGATCGAAACGCCAACGGATAGTCATCCACATCGAACAATGGGTTCTGCTCATCCACCTGAAGCACACGGTAGCGCGGCGTTAAGGCATCGAACGGCAACAGCGCGTAAGCGTTGCGATCTTGCCATAGCGTTGGCTCTAGCTGTTGTCGCTGGACGGTGCGCGTTGGGTTGACGTTCACATTGTAAGCGTCTAACAGGGCGGCGGTATCAGCATCCAATACCAGATCGGCATCGCTCATCCCGCTTAACACGTTCCAGAAAGCGCCACCATCCAGGCTGTAGCGTGTGCTGTTAAAGGCCACCACTGGCAAGAACAAAAACACCCCATCTGCCGAGACCGGCGGCCTGAAAACAAACGCGGCGGGGTCTGGGGTGGGGCGCGGTGGCGTGAACGCAAACGCGGTGGGGTCCGGGGCAGTCGGTTGGGATAGCGCCGGGGTGATGTGGCTGGCGTAAAACCCCAGGTAGGCCGGGACATGCTCGCGCCAGTACGTGTTATTATGCTCTCCGGTCGGATGAACGGTATACGTATGCGCGATCCCGGCCTCACTCAAATTGGCGCTCATACGGTCCAGGTTGGGCGCGGCGTAATCATCCGTCCCCCGGTCCAGCCATAAACCGAGATCAGCTATTCCCGGCGCACGTAATGCCAGATCAAGCGGATTATGCGATGGCGGCGCGTGGTTTGGGTCAAAAAAGGCGCTGTGCCCCCCCACCGCCGCGAATTGATCCGGGTGGCGCAGCCCAATCACATACGCCCAGAACCCGCCCCGCGAAATCCCACCGATGGCGCGGCGGGTGGGGTCTGTTGTGATGGCGTATTGTGCTTCGACAGCCGGCATTAGCTCATCCAAAAAGACCGCCTCAAACGATACACGCCCAAACTGATTTTCGTTCGCGATCCACTCGCCGTAGGGCAAGACCGCCACCATCGGCGGCAGCTCACCGGACGTAATGCCGGCATCGAGCGCCTCATCTAACCCAAGTTGCAGCCAGTGATCGTCATACGAGGCTGAACCGTGCATCAGGTAAATGGTCGGGTACGTTTGAGAGGGGGTATAACACGGCGGCAAATATACCGTATAGTACATTGTGGTTTGGGCGAGTTGGCTACGATAGGACTGCCGTTCGACCCGCCCGGCAATTTCCGGGCAAGTTTGATCTGTCGCGCTTGTTATATTGGCTGCTAACAAGCATACAATAAAAACAACCGCCTTTTTCATGCGCCTACCTTGATAGCTAGGTTGTGTTGACATTTGAAATCTCGATCTCATTAAAGACCACAACTGCTCAAAACGTAGGGGCATAGCACGCTATGCCCTGGGTTCAGCACGCTGAACCCCGACAATCACCAGTTTTTTGGGTAAACGTCAACAGAACCTAGTTAGTTCTTGAGGGCGCTGCCCAAACCCGTCACTGTTTGAAAAAAGTGAACAAAAACTTATCATTTCGGACGCAAAGTGTCCGAAAATGCCGGTTCAAAGGATGTAAACCCTTTGCAGGGGGCGGGGACAGCGTCCCCGCGCTGTGAAAACTCGACTTTGCAATAGCCCTGCGTTACTCAGCGCGTTCGCTCAGACGATACCCGACCCCGCGCACATTCACGATCAGGTCTTTCTCTAAACCGGCATCCTTCAATTTGCGGCGTAAGTTGCTCACATGCGGTCGGATCACCTCACGCGCTTCAGGTTCTTCGATGGCATACCCGCGCACTTCTCGCACCAACTCATGGCAAGTCACCACCCGCCCCTGATGCGCTGCCAAGTATAGCAACATATCGAACTCTGTCGGTGTCAGGTCGATAGATTGATCATAGACCGAAATTTGATACCGCCCCGGGTAGACCGTCAGCATACCCAGCTTCATACTAGAGATCGGCTCCGGTGCCGGGATGGTCAGGTTATCGTCGCGCTCGTTGTTCGAGATCATAGCGGCGCTAGGCGTTTTGTCCACTTCAAGCTGCCGCGTTTGTAACTCCGATAAGTTCGACTGGATCGTATGTAACAAATTCCGACGGCGCTTCAGGCTATAAGACCGTTCAACCCCTTCTGCCACGCTATCTTTAATATCTTGGCTCGAACTCGGCTTGATCAGATAATCGTGAGCGCCCAGGCGTAAGGCTTCGATGGCCGATTCTAAACTGGCATACCCCGTCATCAAGATTACGCTAGAATCGGGCGTCTGCTCTTTGATCCTGCGCAGTAATTCCACCCCATCGATCCCGTCTTCCATGAGAATGTCTGTCAGGACCACGGCAAATTCTTGTTCTTCGATCATGGCCAGGGCTTCCTCCCCACTCGCAGCTTCGCTCACCCGGTAGCCGACACGCTGTAACGTCTTGCCCACCGAATATCGGATCGCCCCCTCGTCATCAACGACCAATACGTGAATGTTACCCTGTTTAATCTCTTGGTCTGTTGGTTTCATACGATAATCTCTAACTGTTTATGATTTCCTTATTCAAAATCAATCATAATCAGCGTTAAATACTTTTTCAAGTATTACAAAAAGATTTCTAAAATGTGTTTATGTATATTACCGATATGTTACCTGCCAAACCAACGCATATCGAACATCGTATTGTGTGCCAGGCCGATGATACGGATAGCACACGATACCGGCGCTCGGGTGTAAAACTGCCAAGATCACATCATCCAGCATCAACAACGGGATCACCTCACGATGGGCTGCCGAGATTTTCCGGTTGATCATCCAATCGCTGAGTTTTTGGTGCTTACCGCCCATCCCCGGTGGCGTTATCCGATCCCCCGGACGGCGTGTTCGCAGCATCAAAGTTGGTGCAGGCGGCAAATAACACCAACCCAACGGCGTCATTGACGACAAAAGCTCATCTGCCCGGATCACCATCACCGCCCCTTCCTGTACCGCGTGAGCCGCGCCAATTGTGATCGGGATAATCTGTGAAGGAGCCATGCGTAAAACGGGCTGGGGGGGTGGCATATCTGCCCGTTCAAAGATGAGCGCATCTGCCGTCACCCGCAGTTGCCCGTGTGCCGGGAACTGCGCCACTGCGCCGGGGTCGCCGGTGTGGGCCAGCCGAACCGCCGCGATAACATGCCCATAATCGATCTGTACATTCGGTAACACGCGCCCGGCTAACTCATGCACCGCCCGGCGTTGCTCGGCAAGCTGCCACGCCAGGAACACCCGCCGGGGCAAGCGCCATCTGCCATGCTCATGTGTCGCGTGTTGGTCTAACAGCGCCAGCACCCGGCCTGCCACATAATCCGATTCTACCGCCGCCATCTCCGCGATTTGTACCAGGGTTGTATCTAACTGTGGGTTGATCTGGCGCAACATCGGTAAGATATCCAGCCGTAAATGATTACGCAAGTAAGCGGTATCCTCGTTACTGGCATCTGTGCGCGGGCGCAGCCTGTTCTGTTGGCAGTACGCTTCAATCTCGGCGCGAGTGATCCCCAACAACGGGCGAATCAATCCGATGTGGTGATGGCCAGGAACCGAAGTGCGATAGCGCATCCCCGCCAACCCATGTAAGCCCGTCCCACGTAACAAGCGCATCAGTACCGTTTCCGCCTGGTCATCCGCATGATGGGCCACCGCGACCAACGCCGTGTTCTGTTCCTCCGCCACCCGCGCCAGAAAATCGTAGCGAGCGCGGCGGGCGCTGGCTTCAGTCGGATGTGTGACACCCGACGAGGCCACCCCAACCGTAACAGATACCCCCAACGCCCGCGCTTGCTCCGAAACAAACGTGCTATCGGCAGCACCCGCCGCGCCCCGCCAGCCATGATCAAAACTAGCCACATGCACCCGAAAACGAAACGACCGCTGCAACTGCACGAGCGCGTGCAGCAGCGCCAGCGAATCCGCACCACCCGAAACCCCCACCACCACCGTACTATCCGGCGGGATGAGATCATGCGCTTGGATCGTGCGATGTAGGGCTTCCAACATATTATTCTCTCGCATTTCTGGTACGATCATCGCATTGTACTTCGACGTTATGCCGTCTGCGTGGTATAATGCGGCGCATTTTAACGCCGCTAGGAGCGATTTGTGTTAGGTCCATTAGATTATTTACTCGGCTTATTTTCCCTCGATATTGGCATCGACCTGGGAACTGCCAACACACTCGTGAGTGTACGCGGTAAGGGCATTGTGATCAACGAACCGTCCTTCGTAGCTATCGAGAAGAAAAGCGGAGAACCCCTCGAAGTAGGGGCACGCGCCAAAGAAATGTGGAGCAAAAACCCCAAAGATATCGTGATCGTGCGCCCCTTGCGGGATGGCGTGATCAGTGAATTCGATGTCACCTACGCGATGTTGCACCATCTCATCAGCAAAGCACACGAACAATCCTGGGTGCCAGTGCCACGCCCACGGGTGGTGGTGGGTATTCCCAGTGGGGTAACCGAAGTCGAAAAGCGGGCCGTCTACGATGCGACACTCCAGGCCGGCGCACGCGAAGTCTATCTGATCGAAGAACCCGTCGCAGCAGCAATTGGCGCTGGCCTACCCGTCCAAGAGACACGCGGTAGTATGATCGTGGACATCGGCGGGGGCACAACCGAAGTCGCGATCTTCTCGTTGGGCGGGATCGTCATCAGCCGGTCAATTCGTGTCGCCGGCGATGAAATGGATGAGGATGTCGTCCAGTATATGCGTACCAAACACAATCTGCTAATTGGCGAACCCACCGCAGAAAAAGTCAAAATTGCGATTGGCTCGGCTTACCCCATCCCACAAGAACGAACGCTGATCGTCAAAGGCCGTAACCTCGTCACCGGCTTACCTGCATCGGTCGAGGTGAGTTCGATTGAAATCCGCGAAGCGTTGTCCGGCTCTGTCGAAATTTTGATCGACACGGTCAAAGACGCCCTAGACGAAACCCCGCCAGAATTGATCTCGGACCTGATGGAAAGTGGTATTTGCCTGGCAGGTGGTGCGGGCCAACTGCGCGGGCTAGACCAACGCCTACAGGAAGAAGTGAATATCAGGTCCTACCTTGCCGAGGACGCTATGACCTGTGTCGCACGCGGTGCCGGGCGTGTCTTGGAAGATTACAATAACCTGCGGCGGTTGCTCGTCGGTATTGAGCGTGGCAGTACCCATCACTAACATTCTCGGCGTCCTCTGCTACAATGCGCCTATCGTAAAAGTCAAGCCGTGAGGGACGTTGTTTGCGAAGCTGGCGCTCTAACCCACTCTTGTTGATCATCATGAGTGCCTTTGCTTGCATCGGGCTGATTACGCTCAGTTTGATCGGCCTATTGGCCCCTGCCGAAAGTGTCGCTGCCGCCCCGTTGCGTTTTGTCTCCGGCACGATGACCAATATCTCCCTTGCCCTAACACAAAGCGCCGACGACCTGGCGCAGATTCGCAACCTGCGCTCGCGTGTTGCCCTCTTAGAAGAAACACTAGCTCAATTCCAAGCCGAATTGGTCGAACTCCGTGAGATCGAAAGCGACTACGAACGCCTCACCGAACTCCTGGAGTACACCAACACCCGCCAGGACCAGGATTTTGTCACCGCCGACGTGATCGCCGTCGATCAAAGTGGGCAGCGCCGCACCATCAGCATTAATCGCGGCACTCGTGACGGCGTTCGCGTTGGGATGCCGGTCGTCACCAACCAGGGCCTAATCGGGCGCGTGCTAAACGTGAGCGCCAATGCCTCCCGCGTGCTGCTCATCACCGACCCGACCAGCGCCGTTAGTGTCCGCTTACAAACAAACCGCGTCGAAGGCACCGTTATAGGCCAGCTTTCGGGCAACCTACGGCTGACGTTCATCCCACTAAATGCGGAGATCAACGAAGGCGACCTGGTTGTTACCTCCGGCCTGGGCGGGAACTTCCCGCCGGATATTGTCATTGGTCAGGTGACAAGTATCCGCCAATTTGAATTTGAACTATACCAAGAAGCCCAGGTCCGTAGCCTGAACGACTTCACCACCTTAGAATTTGTACTGATCGTAACCAGCTTCGAGCCCATTGACCTCTCCGTACTTGAGGAAGCCGACACCGAGGCCAACGGAGGCTAACCCATGGGCACATACCTGACAGTTAGCCTGCCGATCTTGTTCTTGGCGGCAGTAATACAATCTAGCTTCATCCCACAGCTACGCATCTTCGGTGGCAACCCGGACCTTGTTTTGCTGCTGGTGCTGTCCTGGTCCTTAAACACCGACATAGATGAGGCGCTCGTCTGGGCGTTTGTGGGCGGTATCCTCCAAGACCTGTTATCCGCCGCCCCCACCGGGGCCGCTACACTCAGTATGCTCCCCACACTTTACCTGATCCACCTCTTGAACCGTCAGGTCTTTAAGATCGGTTTTCCGTTGGCGATGTTGATCTTATTCATCGGGAGTGTCGTCAAAGAGAGTATGATGGCTTTGATTATGTCAGTCAGCGGGTTTACCTTCGATGTGGTCGCCGTGATCAACGTTGTCTTACCGACCGTTTTGTATAACATGGTCGTTGGCGTCGTCGTTTACGTTATGGTGCGTTGGCTACAACGCCGCACCCGCCCAGATACCCGTTCATTTCGTTAGCTGTTAGAGGGGCAATCACAATGAAACAAGATATGGCACCGTTCCAATCGTGGCGCTTAACCTTCTTTCAAGGGGTTGTTGTCGCTGTCTTTGTGATTTTTGGCTTACAACTCTACCAACTCCAGGTCATACGCGGTGATGAGTTTGCGCTCCTTGCAGACGATAACCGGCTCAATCGCCTGCCGATCCCGGCCCCGCGTGGCGTTATCTTCGACCGTAACGATCAAGCCCTGGCCCTGAATGTGCCCGCCTATAACGTGACCATCGTCCCGGCGGCGCTCCCCGCCAACCCAGAACAAGAACTGGCGATCTTCAACCGAATTTCGGCCCTAACCGAAGTCCCACCCACCGCCGCCTTACGCATCGCCTCCGGTAGCATCCAACGCAGCATCGAAGAACTGGTCGCAGATGGCGAGGGCGTGCAACCCTTCGCGCCGGTCGTTGTTGCTCAAGACGTTCCGCTACAGGTCGCCCAACAGATTTTAGAAGATCGCATCTTCTTACAGGGGGTCGATGTCAGTGTCGCGGCTGTGCGCGAGTACCCCATTGGCGAGAGTATGTCGCATATCATCGGTTACATGGGGCCTGTTAGCGCCGAAGAAGCCGAAGAACTCCGCGAACTGGGCTTCGACCCCCGCTTTGAGCGTACCGGCTACGATGGCATTGAGTTCTACCTGGAAAATTACCTACAAGGCGAACGCGGCTCAATCTTGCGTGAAGTCGATGTCGCCGGCCGCGAAATCCAGGTACTAGAACAGATCGAACCGATCCCCGGCGAAAATATCCGCCTGACAATAGATACCGACCTACAACAAGCCGCGACCCAGGCCATGATCGACCAGATCGCGCTGTTAAACACATCTGAAGGGCGGATTGTGTCTCAGCAGGGCGTGGTTATCGCGATGGAACCCACCACCGGCGAGATTCTCGCGCTCGTGAGTGTCCCCCCTTACGATAATACCCGTTTTGCGCGTGCTATCGACGCTGAATATTACTTCGACATCATAGAAGACCCACTGCGCCCGCTTGTCAACCAGTCGATCCGTTCGCTGTACCCGCCGGGGTCCATATGGAAGTTGATCACAGCCGTTGGGGTGTTGCAGGATGATGTCATCGACCCCAACACCACCTTACAGGCCAATGGCGAACTCTTTCTGGAAAACCGCTACGCCCCCAACGACCTTGCCGCCCGCCAGCGTTTTGTCTGTTGGCTAGATAGCGGGCACGGCGCGGTTGATATGCGACGCGGTATATCCGAAAGTTGCGACATCTATTTCTATCAGGTCGGCGGCGGCAACCCCGATCTTGGCCCCGCCACCCTCAAGCCCGGCGGCCTGGGGATCAACGGGCTGTTCCGCTATGCGACCGCTTTCGGCATCGGCTCCGAATTGGGGATCGAACTCCCATCCGAGCTTGCCGGGCGTATGCCAGACCCAAACTGGAAACGCCGGACCTACGGCGAAAACTGGTCTACCGGCGATACTTACAACGCCGCCTTCGGCCAGGGCTATGTGACAGTCACCCCACTGCAATTACTCGCATCAACTGCCGCTATTGTCAATAAAGGCACACTCTACCAACCTACACTTATCCGCGATTTTCTCGATGAGGAGGGCAACATCACCCGCCCCTTCGAGCCAAAACCGATGCGGCACGCCAACCTGGACCTTCTGGCCCCCGGTGAAGAGCCGGCCCTGCTGCTAATAGAAGATATGATCATGAAGGGGCCGTCTAGCCTAGCGTGTACCTGCGAGCCAGACAGCCCATTTTACAATGAAGGCCGCTGCGATCCGACCAACTATCGTAATACCGTCGATACCAACCCGGACCCCTTCTTGCAGGAGCTAATCGAATACCGCGTACACGTCCCACTTAACTACACCTTTAACGGGCGCGTCTGTGAGCCAAACCGCTTCAATCAGAATTACCAACCGCCATTTGCTAATACGACCAACTTTGATGTCGTCATCGAAGGGATGCGCGAAACCGTGACCATCGGCACCGCCCAAGCCGCCGATCTATCCTACGTCAACGTTGCCGGCAAAACAGGCACCGCCGAATATTGCGACGACATCGCCCGCCCGCTGGGGCTGTGCAAGCC